>JAKCEB010000124.1 GCA_021838305.1 Actinomycetes bacterium
GATTACCTGCAAGAGCACGGGGGGATGATCGCCACGATTCGGGTTTTGTCGGGGCGCCAACCGAAGGCGGTCTTTGGTGACACAGCGAACCCGTCGCGGCCGAAGGTGCGCAGCCTCGAGGAGGAGGCGGCGCGTGTCGTGCGCACACGGGTTCTCAACCCGAAGTGGATCGAGGCGATGACCCGGCACGGCTACAAGGGCGCTTTCGAGCTCGCCGCCACCGTCGATTACCTCTACGGCTACGACGCGACGGCGGGGGTCGTCAAGGATTGGATGTACGAGCGGGTGACCGATGCCTATGTGGGCGACCCGGCGATCAGGAAGTTCCTGGAGGAATCGAATCCGTGGGCGTTGCGTTCGATGGCCGAGCGGCTCCTCGAAGCTTGCGAGCGGGGCTTGTGGGACGCTTCGGAGGGGGCTTTAGCGACGTTGCGTTCCGCTGTTCTCGAAGCTGAGGGCTGGGAGGAGGGAAGGTGAGGCCGAAGGGGACTGCCGGCGCGTTCCTGCCTTTCAGCGCCGTCGTCGGCCAGGAGGACGCGAAGCTGGCGCTGCTTTTGTGCGCGGTGGACCCTGGTATCGGCGGGGTCTTGCTGCGCGGCGACAAGGGTTCCGCGAAGACGACGCTCGCCCGCGGCTTTGCGGCTCTACTTGCCGGCGACGCCCGTTTCGTCGAACTGCCGGTCGGAGCGACAGAAGACCGACTGCTCGGCACGCTAGATATCGCGTCGGCGTTGGTGGGTGGTGAGGTCCGGTTTTCTCCCGGTCTGCTCGCCGCGGCGCATGGCGGCGTGCTCTACGTAGACGAGATCAACCTCCTGGCGGACCACTTGGTCGACGCTCTACTCGACGTGGCGGCGAGCGGGGTCAACAGAGTCGAGCGTGACGGGATCTCGCATTCGCATCCGGCGAGTTTTGTCCTGGTCGGCTCGATGAACCCGGAGGAGGGGGAGCTGCGGCCCCAGCTCCTGGATCGCTTCGGTCTGTCTGTCGAGGTTCGGACTCCGCTCGACGCGGCTGAACGGGTGGAGGCGCTGACACGCCGGCTGGCGTTTGATGATGACCCCGAGGGCGTCGAAGATGCTTACCGTAGCGAGGAGATAGAACTGGCAGCGCGTGTGGCGGCGGCGCGGCCTGCACGGCTACGCCGGGAGCTCGTCGAGGCGATTGCGGAGCTTTGCGCGTCGCTCGGGGCGCAGGGCCTTCGGGCGGACCTCGCGCTCTGCAGGGGGTCGGCTGCTCTTGCCGGGTTGGAAGGCAGGGCGGAGGTGGAGGCTGACGATGTTGCGAGGGTCGCTGTGTTTGCTCTTGCTCATCGTGGACACCAGGATCCTCTCGCCGACCCGTCGTACGCGCGTGAGAGCATCGACAACGCTGTGCGGGAGCATCTCGGTTCGTCGGACGGATCAGACGAGCTCGCCGGAGAGGACCAGGTCGAGGTGAGCGAAGCGTCGGGGCACGGGGACGAAGACGGCGACGGGGACGGGGACGGGGACGAGGATGGCGGCGACCGGGACGGCGGGGGCGGGAGCCGGAGGGACCCTGTCGAAGGCCGGGAGACGAGGCGGCCGGATCTGGAGCAGGCAGTAGCCTCTGTCACAGGGTCGAGAAGTGTCCGCCCCGCTGCCAGTGCTGCCGGCCGCCGGGGTCCTGCGCCTGCGAACAGAGGTCGCGTCGTGGCGGACCGACGACCCGACGGGCCCGTGCAATCGGTGGCCGTGGTCGCTACGGTCCGCGCGGCCGTCGCCCGGCGCGCCTCCGTCGATGGAGTTGGGCCGCTCGTAGAGGTGTCCGACGTGCGCGAGGCGGTCCGCGAGACCAGACGAGCACACCTGATCGTGTTTGCAGTCGACGCCTCGGGATCCATGGGCGCACCGACGCGTGTCGAAGCTGCGAAGTCAGCGGTACTGTCATTACTGCGTGACGCGTATGAGCGGCGCGACCGGGTGGCGATGGTGAGCTTTCGCGGCGAGAGCGCCGAAGTGCTCCTGGCCCCGACGGGCAGCGTCGAAGTCGCTCGCGCCCGCCTCGCATCTATTGGCACCGGAGGGCGCACACCTCTCGCTGAAGGCATCAGGGCCGCACTGGCGATCGCGACGGCCCGTAGACCGGGAGCCGAGTATGCGCCGCTGCTCGTGGTGGTAACCGACGGCAGGGCGACCTTCTCCGCCCGGGGAAACGATCCTTGGAACGACGCTGAGGCAGCCGCGGCTCAGGTCGCGTCGGCGGGTGTGCCTTCTATCGTCGTGGACGTGGAGGACGTCGAGGGCCACACCAGCAAGGTTCGCCTCGGATTGGCGTCCCGCCTCGCGCAGAGGATGGGAGCGGCGTGCGTGGCGATCGACGCTATGAGCGCCGACGCCTTACTTGCGGTCGTCAAGGGTGCAAGAGGCGCGCCAGGCGGCGCTTCGAGGTAGGCGCAGTAACGCTACGGATAATGCGGCCGCCGGCGATGGTAACTAGCCACGGTGCTGGTTGGCTGCACAGCTCAAGCCAGGCGGCGCTCGACATGACCACATCAACTCCAGGCGCAGCGAGGGAGCGAAGCTCTGCCGCGTCCTCGGTGGAAGGGTCGGGGGTTACGACTACAAAGCGCCCGGTGGGTAGCCGCCGCATCGAGGCGAGCGCGTCCCACACACGCCGGCAGCCGAGGCACGACGACGTGAGGAAAAGGATCGCCTTTGCGGTTTCGTCGCCCAAATCGAGCGACTTAGGGGCGCCGGAGGGGGTCACCCCGTCGAATGTCACGGACCGCAATAACACGGTCTGTCCAGGTCGACGCCCCAAGCGCACCACCCGACGGTAGCCCCCGGACGGGACTCGGCTCGACCGGGGAGGCCTTCGCGTGCAAGTCTGCGAGGGTGAAAATAGGTGTGATAGGTGGAACAGGCCCCGCCGGCCAAGCGGTCGCCGTACAGTTCGCAGCGATAGGAATCGACGTCGTCATAGGTTCGAGAGCCCTCGAACGCGCCGAGGAGACCGTCGGGGAGCTCGCCCGGCGCTGGGATTCAAGGAGTCTCGCGTTGTCGGGTGGGACGAACGAGACGACCGCTGACGCGGATCTCGTCGTCGTCGCAACCCCGTGGGACGCTGCGCTGCCTACGGTCGCCCCGCTCGCAGCGCAACTCGACGGCAAGATCGTCGTGTCGATGCTCAACGCGATCACCCGGCTCGGCAAGGAGATGGTCCCGTTGCTTCCCCCGAGCGGCTCGATGGCCGCCGCCCTCGCGAGGGCGTTGCCCGGCGCCCGGATCGTAGGCGCTTTTCACCATCTGCCCGCCGGGCCCTGGTCGGACCTCGATCACCCCCTCGACGCCGATGTGATGGTCTGCTCCGACGACCGCAGCGCCGCTCGGGAAGTGGTGGAGCTGATCGGGCGGCTGCCCGGCTTGAGGGGCATCGACGCAGGCGGCCTGTCTGGCGCTCTGGCTATCGAGGCTCTGACGCCAACTTTGCTCGAGATCAACCGCCGGTACAAGACACATGCCTCGCTGCGCTTGACAGGCATCGACTCTTGAACATGGTGGCCTTCCAAGCGACCGCTTGTCGGCGCGCCTTGAGGACGCTCGAACCGTGAAGATCTTCGACACCGCGAAACGTGCGCTCGTCGAATTGGACCTCGGCCCCGTCGTGAAGATGTACACGTGCGGGATCACCCCCTACGACGCTGCGCATCTCGGCCACGCGGCCACCTACCTAGCCTACGACGTCCTGCAGCGGCGCCTGAGAGACCTGGGCCACGAGACGCGCTGCGTCCGTAACGTCACCGACGTCGACGACGACATCCTAAGAAAAGCGCGGGAGCTGGAGGTTCACTACCTCGACCTCGCGGCCATGGAAGTCAGGCGTTTCGACTACGACATGAAGGCCCTCGGCCTGCTGCCGGCTTACTCCGAGCCGCGAGCGACGTCCGCGATCCCCGACATTCTCGGGTTCATCGGCATGGTCCTCGAGTCCGGGCACGCATATCAGGCTAAGGGGGCCGTCTACTTCGACGTGTCGAGCTTCGAGGACTTCGGCCAGGTGAGCGGCTACGACCGAGAGACGATGCTCAAGTTCGCCGCCGAGCGTGGCGGCAGGCCCGACGATCCGGCTAAGCGCGACGCCCTCGACTTCGTGCTCTGGCAGCCGTCCGCGCCGGGCGAGCCTTCCTGGGATTCGCTTTGGGGCCCGGGGAGGCCCGGGTGGCACATCGAGTGCTCGGCGCTTTCCATGCGCGAGCTCGGCGGCACGGTTGACATCCACGGCGGCGGCTCCGACCTGATCTTCCCGCACCACGAATGCGAAGCCGCCCAGTCGGAGGCCGTGACCGGAGAGGTCTTCGTGCGCTACTGGATGCACACCGGGATGGTGTGCCTCGACGGGACGAAGATGTCGAAGTCGCTGGGGAACCTTGTTTTCGTGCACGACCTGCTCGATGACTGGGATCCGGCAGCGGTGCGCCTAGCGATCCTCGCCCACCATTACCGCGACGAGTGGTCGTGGTCGGGACACCTGCTCGACGAGGCGACAGCGAGGCTGCAAAAGTGGCGCCAGCAGGGGTCCGTCGATGCCTCCCGGGGCGAGCGCTTCGACGACGATGCGGCCCTCGAAGACGTGCGCGACGCACTCGACGACGACCTCGACACACCTGGTGCTATCAGGGCGATCGACGCGGCCGCGGGCAGCGGTCACGGAGTGGCACGAGCAGCCTCGCTCCTCGGCGTGGATATCGTTGCGTGATGCCTGAAGCCGACAAGATCAACGCCCTGCGCCACACCCTGCGCCACTCCACAGCTCACGTCCTGGCGCAGGCGGTGACAGACCTTTGGCCGGGCGCCAAGTACGCGATCGGCCCCCCCATCGAGGACGGCTTCTACTACGACTTCGACCTGCCCGGCGCCGCCCGCTTCAGCGAGGACGACCTTGGCCGCATCGAGGAGAAGATGCGGGCGATCGTGGCGGAGGACCAGCCCTTCGAGCGCGAGGAGCACACGATCGAAGAAGGGCTGCAGCTGTTCGCGGACCAGCCCTACAAGCTGGAGATCATCGAAGGCGTCGGAGACACGGCCGACGACGAAGCCGAGGGTGTCGGCGGAAGTGTCGTCAGCTCCTACCGCAACGGGACAACATTCGTCGATCTCTGCAGAGGACCTCACGTATCTTCGACAGGGGTGCTCGGGCATTTCAAGCTGACGAAGGTCGCAGCCGCCTACTGGCGAGGCGACGAGCGCCGCCCTCAGCTTCAACGGATCTACGGGACAGCCTGGGAGTCTGCCGGCGCTCTCGCCGACTACCTGCACCGCCTGGCGGAGGCGGAGAAACGCGACCACCGCCGCCTCGGGGCGGATCTCGACCTGTTCCACTTTCCTCCCGAGATCGGCGGGGGGTTGCCTGTCTTTCACCCCAGGGGCGGCCTGATACGCAAGCTCATGGAGGACTTCTCGCGAAGCGAGCACGAGAAGGCCGGTTACGAGTTCGTCTACACCCCGCACCTGGCCAAGTCCACCCTCTTCGAGATCTCCGGGCACCTCGGCTGGTACAAGGACGGCATGTACCCGCCCATGGAGATGGAGGGGGCGACGTACTACCCCAAGCCGATGAACTGCCCGATGCACATCCTCGTCTACGCCAGCCGGCAGCGCTCTTACAGGGAACTGCCGCTCCGGCTATTCGAGTTCGGGACCGTCTACCGCTTCGAGCGCTCCGGGGTGCTGAACGGCCTTCTACGAGTGCGCGGTTTCGCCCAGGACGACTCGCACATCTTCTGCACGCCTGAGCAGCTGGCAGGCGAGCTAGCGGACCTCCTAGCATTCGTGCTTCGGATCCTCCGTGCGTTCGGGCTCGAAGACTTCGAAGCGGAGCTGGCGACGCGCCCCGAGAAGTTCGTCGGGGATCCCGCCGAGTGGGACACCGCAACCGAGGCCCTTCGCGAGGCCGCGGAGTCCGCCGGGATAGCGTTCGTCGTAGCCGAGGGCGAGGGCGCCTTTTACGCCCCGAAGATCGACGTGCACGTCAAGGACGCAATCGGGCGGCGCTGGCAGGTTTCGACGCTGCAGGTCGACTTGCAGATGCCGCAGCGCTTCGACATGGAGTTCGTCGGGGCGGACAACACACGCCACCGGCCGTACATGATCCACCGCGCGCTGTTCGGCTCGGTGGAACGTTTCTTCGCCATCCTCCTAGAGCACTACGCCGGTCAGTTCCCGGTTTGGCTGGCCCCCGTGCAAGTGACGGTGCTGCCGGTGCGAAGCGACCACCAAGGTTACGCGGAGAGCGTCGCCAGCCAACTCCGGGAGGCAGGCCTTCGAGTTGAGGTAGTCGAAGCGACGGAGCAGCTCGGCGGGCGCATCAGGCGAGCGAAGCTCGAAAAGGTCCCGTACATCGCGGTGGTAGGCGACGAGGACGTGGAAAAAGCCACGGTCGGCGTCAACGCAGCCGGCTCCCCCAAACCCGAGCGCGGGGTGCCTGTCGCTGACTTCGTAGGGCGTGTGGCTGACGCAGACCGTACCCACTCGACCGGAGGGTGAGCGGGCTCGATCGGCTGTGGGCTGGGTGGCGCAGCCCGTACATCGACTCGGTTACAGCACCGTCTCCTCCGGACCCGAGCCTGAGCGCCGACTCGAGCGTCGGCGGCGGCGCCGCGGCCTGCGTCTTCTGTTCGATCCTCGCCTCGGGTGAGCCTGACGACGTCACGCACGTGCTGTGGCGCCACCCGGGCGGCCTTTCCGTGGCGATACTCAACGCTTACCCCTACGGAAGCGGACACCTGATGGTGATGCCGACCCGCCACGTTGCCTCCCCGGAGCTGCTGGACTTCGCCGAGGGTGCTGCTCTGTGGGAGGGCACGTCGATGGCGGTCAGCGCTATCCGGGTCGCCTACTCTCCCGACGGTCTCAACCTGGGCGCCAACATCGGACGTGCTGGAGGAGCCGGCATCCCCGAGCACCTCCACGTGCATGTCCTACCGAGGTGGAGCGGGGACACGAACTTCATGACGGCCGTGGCCGAGACGAGGGTCCTTCCGGAGCCGCTCAGCCTGTCAGCGTCGAAGCTGCGTGCAGTGTGGGGGGCGGGCGCCGCCGTCACCCCTTCGTCCGACGAAGTCTAGAGGCTCCCGTCGGCGCAAAACTTACGCAAATGCGACATCGCGGGTGCTCGGGAGAAGACTGTGCGTGAAATTGCACAGTTTCTGTGCAATTTCACGCACAGTCTTACGCCAGGCCCGGTCAGATGGCACCCGCCACGATTGTTATGGGCGAAATGCGGCAAATGCGCCGCAGAGATCCGGCGTGGGAAACGCGAGGGATGGTGAGGGATGGCGAGGGGCGAGGGGCGAGGGGCGAGGGGCGGGGGCCTAGGCGGGCGCCTTGGAAGGCTTCGACACCGAAGCCCACAGATGCGACGGCAGGACGTCGTAGTGGTCGTGGGTGGCGCTGAAGCGGCCCCGCCCTGCGGTGATCGAGCGAAGGTCGACCGCGTAGCGCAGGATCTCCGACGTCGGCACCAGCGCCGTTATAACCGGGTTCCCGTCCTCGTCTGTGTCGGCGTGGGCGACCTTGCCCCGCCTGGAGTTGAGGTCCCCCATGACGTCGCCCTGTTGGGCTGCGGGCACGGTGACCTCGACCCGAGAGATCGGCTCGAGCAGGACCGGCGTCGCTTTTTCCGTTGCCTCGCGAAAAGCAAGAGCGCCTGCCATCTTGAAGCTCATCTCCGACGAGTCGACCGGGTGGTATTTTCCGTCGAACAAGGTGACCGATACGTCCACCACTGGCCATCCGTGGACTCCACCTGAGGCCATTGCTTCTTCTATGCCTTTCTGTACTGCGGGGATGTACTGGCGGGGGATGGCGCCTCCCACGATTTCGTCGACGAACTCGAAGCCTTCTCCGCGTGCCCGTGGGGACAGCCGGATGTTCGCGACACCGAACTGGCCATGGCCTCCGGTCTGCTTCTTGTAGCGGCCTTCGGCCTCCGAGGTGACTCCCACCGTTTCTCGGTAGGGGACCACGACGGGTTCGGTGACGACCTCGACGCCGAACTTGCGGGCGAGGCGCTCGGCGACGATCGCGAGGTGGGTTTCGCCGGTGCCGCCGAGAAGCGTCTGGTGGGTCTCGTCGTCACGGTGAACCCGAAGTGTCGGGTCCTCGTCTTGGAGGCGGTGCAGCGCCGTCATCAGCTTGTCGTCGTCACCCTTGGACTTCGGGCGGATACCGACGGCAAGCGCCGGCTCGCCGGGCGGGGGTGACGTGACGGACACCGGGGTGCCTTTCGGGGCGAGGGTGTCGCCGGTGCGGACGTCGGGGAGTTTCGCCACGGCCCCTATGTCGCCGAGCACGAGGCGCTCCACCGGGACCTGCTCCTTGCCTCGAAGGGCGAACAGCGAATGGAGCCTCTGCTCGG
>JAKCEB010000125.1 GCA_021838305.1 Actinomycetes bacterium
GGCGCTGTCCGGTCCGCGCCCAGTTCGACGTGCTCGAGCCGGTCGAGCGGGCGCCGGTCTCGCCAGTAGCGGAGCGGCGTGCTGACATGGGCCGGGCTCACGAGGCGAAGATCGCCCAAACGTTGCTGGCGGCGGCTCCGGCCGTCGACGCGTCGGCCGAGGATCGACACGAACGGGAAGCACGGACCATCGCCGCTATGAGCGCTGGCGCCCCCGTCATCGTGGGCGGTCGCCTTCCCACTGACGTCGGCGGCCGGCGGGTCGGGGAGCCGGATCTTCTGGTCCTGTCCGCCGCCGGCGGTTACCGGGCCGTCGACATCAAGCGTCACCGAACCCTGGAGCCGAAGCCTGGTGCCTCGGTCCGGTGTTCCGAGCTGGGCCTGCCGTCGTTGGAATCGGCGACTGAGGTCGCCGACCAGACGCGTCGCCGGGGCCGTGACGATCTGCTGCAGATGGCCCACTACCAGCGCATGCTCGAGGCGGCCGGTTTCGCTGCCACTGACGGTCTGTGGGCTGGGATCGTCGGCGTCGAAGGCGTGGTGGTGTGGTGCGACCTGGAGGAGCCGGTATGGATGACGCCCTCGGTTTCGCAGGGCCAGAGGCGGCGATCGACGATGGACGTCTACGACTTCGAGTTCGACTTCCGTCTCGACATCATCGCTGTGGCGATGGAGCATCGGTCGGATCCGTCGGTCGAGTTGCTGGTCGTGCCGGTGAGGATTCCCGAGTGCGGGGACTGTCCGTGGTGGTCGTACTGCGGAGGGCAACTCGAGGCCGGCTCGGGCGACGTAAGCCTTATAGCTCGCACCGGCTGGCGGGGATGGAAACTACACCGTGAGCACGGCGTCACCAGCCGGGCCCAGCTCGCCGGACTCGATTACCGCACGGCGACGCTCGTGGCCGCCGGGGTCGATCTGAGTCCCCTCGTCGACGCGCCGAGTCAGCTTGATGGCGCGACGCCAGTCGGTAACATTATCGGACGGCGCAAGAAGTCCCAGATAGCCAAGTTGGAAGCTGCGGGGGTCTACACCCTGGCCGAGGCTCGGCAACTGTGCCGGCCGACCGCCGCCTACTGCGATCAGGCTCCAGCCTCGCTGCCTGAGCAGATCGATCGGGCCCGGGCCGTGCTTGGTAGCTCTCCGGTCTACCGGCGCCGTGGCTGCATCGCCGTGTCGGTTCCCCGAGCCGATATCGAACTCGACATAGACATGGAGAACGTGGAGGACGGCGTCTACATGTGGGGCACCCTCCTCTCCGAAGGGGCCGAGAGGCTTGGGTTCCGCCCCGGCTATCACCCCCATTACACGTGGGAACCCCTCAATCGACAGGTCGAGGAGGCCTTGTTCATCGAGTTCTGGTCGAGCGTCCAGGAGCTGAGGGCAGCCGCCCGAGCGCAGGAAGCGACCTTCTGCGCCTACTGCTACAACGCGGCCGCAGAGAACGGTCAGATGCGCCGCCTCGCTGCCCGGGTAGGGGTAGCCGACGAAGTCGAAGAGTTCATCGGGTCGGGAGAGTGGGTCGACCTTCTCAAGGTATTCGACCAGCAGCTGCTGACCGGTTCGTCGATCGGCTTGAAAAAGGTCGCGCCGCTGTGCGAGTTCGCCTGGGGGGTCGACGACCCCGGCGGAGCCGAGTCGATGCTTCGCTATGACAATGCGACCGACGAGGACGGCCCTGACGCCGCCGGATCCAGGCAATGGCTCCTCGACTACAACCGCAGCGACGTTGAAGCCACCGCCGCTCTTCGCGACTGGCTGGAACAGACCGCCACTGCGAGTCCGAGCATCGAGGGGCTAGAGGTCCTGCAGCCCTGAGGTCGCCGCACCTACGATCGGCGACGCAGCGGCCCATGCCCGCGAGCCGCTCCGATGATCTCCGTCACCAACGATGAATGTCTTGATGGGCCGACCGCCGCAGCCCCTGGAGGGGGAGAGCGCCGAATCGTTTAAGCGCGCGGTATCCACCACAATTGGAAAGTGGGACGTCTATGGTCTCGTGCTTGATGGGCCGACCCCGCACTTACCTCGAGCCTCGCCGGGCGACCGCTGTCCGGCTGCCGGTCTCGCTTCATGAGCGCCTTCGTAGCGAGGCCGACCTTCGCCTGGTGTCAGCGAACCTCCTGATCGAGCGAGCTATCAGCGAGTTCCTCGACCGGCTCCCGCCGGCCGGGCTGGGAGCGGAGGGAGGCTCGTGACCCGCCGTCAGGGCCGATCGACTTCGACTAGCAATTTCGGTGTCGGCCCACGGGAGAGCCACGATGCCAGCGCCTTCTACGCTCGCTTCGCGCCGAAGGCGATCTCCCGCGACGAGGAGTTGTCCGATCCGTTCGAGCTCTCCGAGCCGCTGGTATGCGGCGATTCCCGCAAGATGGGCGAACTGCCCGACAGTTCCGTAGCGCTGGTCGTCACCTCACCCCCGTATTTCGCCGGCAAGGAGTACGAGGAGGCGTTGGGCGAAGGGGTCATCCCCGCCTCCTACGCCGAGTACCTGCAGCTGCTGGCTGATGTGTTCACCGAATGCCGGCGGGTGCTCGAGCCGGGCGGTCGCATAGCGGTCAACGTCGCCAACCTTGGGCGCAAGCCGTACCGGTCGCTCTCCGCGGATGTGATCAGGATCCTCGACGACGACCTCGGGATGCTGCTTAGAGGCGAAATCGTATGGAAGAAGGCCGACGGAGCCTCTGGGTCCTGTGCCTGGGGGTCGTACCGGTCGCCTACGAATCCGGTTCTCAGGGATATCTCCGAACGGGTAATTGTGGCCTCCAAGGGACGGTTCGACCGGGCGGTCGATATGGAGGAACGACGGATGCAGGGCCGTCCCTACCGGCCGTCTATCTCCACCGACGAGTTCCTCGATGCCACCCTCGACGTGTGGGAGATCCGGCCCGAGTCCGCCCGGCGGGTGCGCCATCCCGCACCGTTTCCGGTGGAGCTGCCCCAGCGGCTGATCGAGCTGTACACCTTCGGCGACGACCTGGTCCTCGACCCTTTCCTGGGATCGGGGAGTACCGCGGTCGCAGCGGTGCGGAAGGGAAGACGCTATGTCGGCTACGACACCGACCCGACCTACATCTCGATCGCCAAGGAGAGGGTCTCCGAGGAGCTGACAGCTCGGGCCAAGCGAACAGCGGGGTGCTCAGGGAATCCAATCATCCTTCCCGAGACGTCTGGAACGGACCAATTCCAGTCACGATCAACCGAGGAAGGAAAAGCGGCGCAGGCCCTCGCCGTCGACATCTTGAACGCCGCTGGATTTACCATCGTCGAACGGGATCACCGTATCCCTGGAGTTGGGATCCTGGTCAACATCGTGGCCGAGGATGCGGACAAGGAACGCTGGTACTTCGACGTCACCGGAGCGTTCACCTCGACCCGAGGAGGACTGCTCCGGACCGACACTCTATGGAAGTGCCTCGGACGAGCGAGCGTGCTGGGGACCTGTGGGATCAAGCCGGTGGTCCTGCTGTCCTCGCACCTCCCACCGCGACGAAGCACTGGGGACCAGGCTCTCCGCAAAATCGGCCCAGGTGGAGTGCACGACGTCATGGGTATGCTCATCGACAGCGATCGGGATCGCCTGGCCGAGTACGCGGCCGGCGGCCGCCGGACCCGGCCGCTGGCAGGGTTCTGGGCTGATTCGGACCTCGGACCCCGTCGCTGAGGAGCGAGATCGTGTCGCTCGCCTACGCCGTGGTGCACGGTGACACACCTGACGTCTTCGTAGCCGAGGACCTTGACACACTCCACCGGGTGCTGGCCCTCGAAGTCGTCGCCGCCACACCCGGCGCTACCCTTTCAGTCCTTCGACAGGAGGAGATCCGGGCTGCGCTGCTCGAGGAGCGCTGGGGCGATGCCGTGGTGGCTTGGATGGAAGCCACCGACTCTGTGATCGACGTCTATGGAAGCGGACTCCAGGTCTGGAGTGCACGACGCTTTGCCGAGCGGGAGATCACCGGCCTCGAGCTCCAGCTACGGCCACTGTTCAACGACGCGCTGTCCTGATGCCGCGCCTCGAGACTGAGATCTCCGAGCTCGCCACCGCCCTCGGGGCGCTTGGCTACGATCTCAACGCCGGGATGGAGCGACGCCCCGATCAGATCCTCAACGTCGCCGAAGCAACCTGGACCCGACTCCGACAGGCCTACGAGTCAGGCGAACACCGATTGTTGTTCATGACGTCATGGGCGAACGGCCATGCCTTCCTTTGGGCCCGCGACGGACTCCGCGGGCGCCTACCCATCAGAGTCGAGTGGAAAGGACCGGATCGCCAGGTAGAGCAGGACCCTATTCCGGCCGACCTCCGTATCGACAACGTCTTCCTCGTGTCGGTTAAATCCCGTTCGGCTGTCCTGTGGAACCGGTCCCCTTCGCAGGTGTTCAGCCGCACCCCGATGGCGCTACACTGGTATGAGCACACTGCAGCCGACGAGTACCAGGCCCTCTACTCAGCGTCTCGGACATGGTCGAGCATGACGCACCTGCCGGCCCGGGCGTCCGAACTCACACGCAACGGCGGAGTGGAACTCGGTCGACAGCTCCGCTCCCGGGAATGGCCCGAGCCCCTGATGGCGCACTACCTGGCCATGTCAGAAAAATGTTCCACCGAGACAGCGGCCCTGTGGAATGCAGCACTGACGACGCCAGCAAAACGGGAACAGACGGCCTGGTGGCTCCTACGGCTCAGCCCAGCACCGTATTTCCTTCTCGGCGATTCCGTCCGGGCCCCGCTCCGAATCCGTGTCGACACCCCTTGGGACTGGCGTCAGTCCTGGCGGTTTCATAGATTCGAGGTCCGCGCTGCGGTCGGGGCCGGTCAGCCCCAAGTCGAATGGTCAATCCACGTGGAGGACCGCCACACCGGCGAAGCGCGAATTGCCGCCGGCTACGTCGAGATACGTTGGTCCCACGGTCGGTTCAGCGGCCACCCGGAGGCAAAGGTGCAACTCCGGACAGCCCATGAGTCGGTGCCCGGGTACACGGCTCTCATTTAGAGGGGGGGGTGTCCTCAGGTGGATGGGCTCGAAGCTGACCTGCTCGATGTGGGCGTGTCCGTCGATGATGTCGACCACCACGTAGCCCACGACATGGTCGTCGGGGTCCGTGGGACCCATGAGCAGCCGGACCGGCAAGGATCGGCGGTTGGGTCGGGGCTCGTAGGCCTGCTGTGTGCGGAGCATCTAACGCCGCACCGGCATGAGGGTCACCCCTCGCTGCGCCCGGCCGAAGCGGCGCCGGCAGTCAGGGGCCGAGGAGTCCTAGCTGCCGCTCAACACCGTAGCGTCCCCCACGAACCGTCCCGATACCGATCGGACGATTGCAACGCTACTCTTCACACAGGCGAGACGCTGCCGATCCCGTCACCCGTCACCCGACCCCCAACACGACGAGGTTATTGAGTGCCCTCACCGGCTGGTTGACGCTTCACCGGCCAGTCCTGCCACGGTGCGCCGGGGACACCGGGGATGATGGATCCGACAGAAAGGGGTCGGACATAGTCCACCAACTCAACCTGTCAGTTGACCGCACACGTGTGCGATGTGCGCGACGCAGATCCTCGAACCCGAATCAGCGACATCGGTTGTGCTGACGGGCCGAGATTCGGGGTTGGTTTCGCCGACGCCGCAAAGCCGTCAGCCGTGCCCGGTTCTCAGGATCTCGCAGCGAGGCGCCAGCCAACCCGGTTCTCGGACATCGAGGAGGAGGGGGGAACGGGCGAGTTTCGTTCAGGACGGTCGGGAGGCGCCGCCGGCTGGTCGTGGGCTGGCGATGGAGCGGGGATCGATGGTTCCGTCAGCGATTCGGCCGGCAAGCTCGGCGAGGCGGAGGTTGTGGTTGCGGGCGTGGGCCCGGAGCGACTGGAAGGCTTGGTCCATGTCGAGGTGGGCGGATTGGGCGATCTTGCCTTTGGCCTGCTCGATGACGACCCGGCTATTGAGGGCGGCAGCAAGCTGGTCGTTGAGGATTCGGGCGTCGATGGCGAGCTGGTGTTGGACGATGGCGATGGTGGCGATGTCAGCGAGGGCCTGGGCGGCGTGGACGTCGTCGTCGGCGAGGGGCGTCGCCTCGCTGCGCAGGAGGTTTACGGCGCCGAGGGTACGCTTCCGGTGACGCATCGGCAGGGAGTGCACGGAGGCGAACCCCCCCCGCACGGCGCGGGGAGCGAAGCTTGGCCAGCGGGCGGCGGCGGCGGCGAGATCGATGTTGACCACCGGCTCGCCGCTGCGGTAGGCGTCGACGCAGGGGCCTTCGTCGGCTTGGAGCTCGAAGAGCTCCAGAGTGCGCATGGCGTCGCTCGAGGACGCGACGACTTGGAGGGCCCCGCTCGGAGCGGCGAGCATGACCCCCGCTGCGGCGACGTCGAGGGCAGCGACAGATCGGTCGGCGAGCAGGCTGAGGAGGTCGACGACGTCGAAGTCGTCGACAAGGTTGTCGGCGAGGTCCACGAATGTGCGTACGAGGATGGCTTGATCGGGCATCACGACCCCTGTCGGTGAGAACGGTGGTCGTCGGTGATGCGGGGACTGGGCATGCCGACGGCTGACCCTCTTAGTTGATCACAGCCGCAGCGCGCGTGCGCTCCACCGGGCGACGACATGGCTCCAGGTTGTGCGGCCCGCGATGGGATGGTGGCTTCAGCTGTCGTCGTCGAGGCTTAGCCGGCGTTCGACGATGTCGCGAGCAATCTCGGTGATGCGCCGGTCAGCGCCGAAAGCGTGGGCTCGTATACGGACGAGAGCGTCCGCGACGGGAATGTCGAGCTGGACCGACACCATCCCCGCTGCTTGGTGCACTACCCCCCACAGGTGGGTGTCGGTGGCGATGTCAATGTCGAGGTCGCCAGGGGGGGCGTCAGCCTGGGCGCTGAGGATGAACCGGGCGGCGACATCGGCCATGACCAGGGCGTCGGCATGTTGGTCGTCAGTGAGTGGCCCGGGCTGGTCGCGGTACAGGTCCAGGGCGCCGAGGGCGACCGCGCCGAGTCGTATGGGGAAGCCGAACACTGCTTTGGCGCCTCCGGCGAGCGCCCGCTCCGAAAAGGCCGTCCAACGCGATGTGGCGGCGAGGTTCGGTTCGGCGATCACCGTGCCGAGGCGCTGGGCGTCGATGCAGGGCCCCTCCCCGAGTGTGTACTGGAGGTCCTCGATCAACGACGACACCGAGTCGGTGGCGCCCAAGGACGCTTGCGCGCCGCCGGCGGTCAGCAGCGCGATCCCGGCGCCGCTCATAGCGGTGGCCTCGGCGGCGACCTCACAGAGGCGCCGCCCGCTCGGGCGGTCATCGGCGGCCAGGAGGGCAAGTATCCGCGCGAGCCGCTCAGCGGCCACCAGACCTCCTGAGAAAGTCGGTCATCGCCGGCTGCCGACCAGTCTGCTGCATGAGCGTGTCCTTGCGAAAAGGGTGAGACGCTCAACGAGGACCAGATCTAGCGCATCCGAGCGGGGCGGCCATCCTATGGGCCTAGTCCGACGCTACATCACTCTACTGGTCGGTTGGGTGCCTCGGGCTTGGGTGGGGTGGCGGGTGGCATGACTGTGGGTTTGCCAACCACATACCTTGTGCCGACATCGCCGCCGCACGCAGACGGCCTGCGCCGCAGGCTTGCCCGCCGTTCGAGGGGCCCAGCTGCGGAGACCGTGGGAGATACGCCGGCCGGGAGCGGCTCGGGCCTCTGCTTCGGGAGCAAGATCACTCCTTCGAGAGGGTCGCCCACCCAGGTCCACTTCTTCTCCAATGCCAGGAGACCGGTCAGGGCCGCCAGCGCCGCGTCGACCCGGTCGATGCTAGGAAGCGCCGATTCGTCGATCCCTCGGCTGCGTAGCACTTTGCGACGGAATTGCACCTTCGTCTCCGACTGGGTCTTTGCTCTGCCTGCCAGGAGTACCGAAGAGGCGTGTGGGAACACCTCGGCCGCCCTGCCGGATGGCTCGTCGCCTTCGAAGAGCGGGTAGCGGTCGGCGATCGCCGCAAACAGTGCGAAGCCGACCCGCATCCACCGGTAGAAGCTGTGGTCTCCAGGGTCGGCTCCGGTAGCGAAGCTGGAGATGCGCATCTTGGCCAGTTCGCGCTCCGCCTGCCGGCTCGAACCCGACTTGGACCATCCCGAAGGGGAATCGACACATACGATCTGTGGCCGGATCTCGTCGTTGACGAGTGCCGCCACGTCCTCCAGGCTCAACCGACCCCAGCTGGCTACGATCCGGCGGTCGGAGCCGATCGCCACCACGTCCAACCCTTTCTTGGCCTCTGCGACGTCCACCCCCACAGCGATCACAGAACAAGCGTAAAGGTCAGCGCCGCCCCGCCCTGACCACCGAAGCGACCCCGGGAGGCTATCGGAAGCGTACGATGGCACACGCGTCTGGA
>JAKCEB010000126.1 GCA_021838305.1 Actinomycetes bacterium
TTCGCCTCGCAAAGGCTGCCGCTGCGGCCACGGGCCGGACAGGTCCACCTGCTCGCCTCGGCAGAACACGTGTCGAAACCGACCTTTGTCGCCGAGGATCGACACGTCCCTGCTCGGGTCGCCGTCCACGACCAACACGTCTGCGCGCCGGCCCGCCTGCAGAGTGCCGACCTCCCCCACCTGGTCCAAGGCGATAGCGCCGTTCTCGGTGCAGCAGGAGATCGCCTGGAGAGGGCTGAGCCCGAGGTGCTCGACGAAGACCTCCATCTCGCGGTGGTGCCAGTGGCCGTAGGGTGTAAGAGAGAAGCCGCTCTCGGAACCGCAGAGAAGCGGGACACCGCTGTCGTACGCCTTTCTCATCATCGCACCCGTCTGCTCCATTTCGGAGCGGAATACGTCCTGTGCGGCGCTCGTGGCGCCCGCCTTCGCGCCGTGGTCCGCCAGGTTGGCGAGGAACGTGAACACAGGGCAGAGCGCGGACCCGGATTCGAGGACCGCTTCGAGGGCAAAGTCGTCCATGTACGAAGCGTGGAAGATGATGTCCACGCCGGCCTTTGCGGCGTCGCGGGTGCTTTGCGCGCCTCGACAGTGGGCCACCACGCGGGTCCCGAGATCGTGGGCGGTGTCGCAGACCGTCTTCAGCTCCTCGAAGGTCCAGACCGCGAGTTCGCCGGCCTTGGTCGGGATGGCGCCGGTCGCGTGGATCTTTATGACGTCCGCGCCCTGTTTGATCTGTCGGCGGGTCGCGAGGACCATCTCGTCGCGGTTGCGCACCACCTCGGCGTATCCCGCAGTTCCCTCGTCGGGGATCATCCTTCCCGCGGTGCCGCCGACTGCGGTCATCAGAGCGTAACCGCCGCTGCGCATGGTGGGACCTTGTACCATTCCGGACTCGATCGCATCGCGCAAGGCGGGGCCGATGTTGTAGAGGCCGTCCGCGTCGAGAAAGCTTGTGACACCGGCGAGCAAAAGCTTCTTCACGTTGAACGCGGCGAGCATCGCAGCGAACGCCGGCTCCCGGTGGAAGAACAGCTCGTCGTTGGAGGCGGGCTCACCGAGCGTTATGTGACAGTGCGAGTCGATGAGCCCTGGCATCACCGTGAGCCCGGTCACGTCGAGAACTTCGACGTCGTTGTCCCCACCGCCAACATGTTTCCCCGCGTCGCTCACTGCGTCGCCGACGCCGACTATCCGGTCGCCGTCGATCAGTAGTGCTGTGTCAGGGCGTGGCGGCGATCCCGTCCCGTCGATCACGGTCCCACCCCGGAGCAAAGTCAAGGTCACAATCCTCTTCTCCGGTCTCGTATCACAAGGCAGTTGATTGGATTCCTTACTATAGTCCAAGAGCTCGTGACGACAACCGTTCTCGATGTCCACTCCCACATCCTCCTTCCGGGGGTTATGGGCTGCTGCGGGCCTGCTGGACCGGAGATGGGGCTACGCAAGGACGGGACGCCTTTTTTCCGATCCGGATCCTATGTACTGGAGGACGTCAAATTCGCGGGGAGCCCGTTCAGCGACGTCGCCCTTCGCCTCGAACGCATGGGCGAGCTTGGGATCGACGAGCAGCTCGTCTCACCAAACCCGATCACCTACTTCTACCGCCAGCCCCTCGACGTGGCGACCAGGTTCGTTCGGCGCCACAACGACCTTGTAGCCGAGATCGCCCGTGGCGAGCCCCGCCTGCACGGAGCTGCCGCCCTTCCGATGCAGGACCCCGACTCGGCGTGCACCGAGTTGCGACGCGCTGCTCGCGACCTTGGACTTGTCGCCTCCTATATCGGCAGCGAGATCGACGGGATGGCGCTCTCGGATAGTCGCTTCGACGAACTTTGGTCGGCTCATGAGGAGCTCGGCGTTCCCGTGGTGGTCCACCCGGCGCCGCGAAGCAGCGAAGGCGCCTCCGACGCGATGCTCGCACCCTGGGACCTGGAGATCCTGTACGGGTTCCTGGTAGACGAGGCGATCGCCGTAGCGCACTTACTGCTCGGCGGGGTACTCGATCGCCATCCGCGGCTCAGAGTTCACGTGCCTCACGGCGGCGGGTTTGCTCCGTATCAGAAGGGTCGCCTCGAAGCCGGGTTGGCCAAACGACCATGGGGACCGGGCCTGCTTTCACGCAGCTTCGAAGACCAGTGGGCTCAGCTGAGCTTCGACACCGCGGTGCACCGAGACGATGCCCTCGCCTACCTGGTAGCGACGGAAGGCGCCGAGCGGGTCCTGCTAGGCACCAACTTCGCCGGCTGGGACCAAGAGGTCCGCAGCGTGGCGATGGTCGAAGGACTCGACCTGAGAGACGACGAGAAAGCGGCAGTGCTCGGCGGTAACGCCCGGCGGATCTTCAACATCACCTGACGCTCAGCCGAGCCGGATCGGGTAGCGACCGAAGTGCGGCCGGGTCGACTCGGCATCAAGCGACGGTGGGTTATCGGGGTCCGGTGTAGCGCCGTGGCGTAGAAGCTCCCTGGCCACTACCGCGATTGCTCCGTAGAGGGGGCTTTTATGGTTCCCTCCGTCTGGGGCCACGCCGCCCGCAAGCTCCTGGCCGAGGCAGGAATGGAAGCCGGTGCCGAACGAAAGCCCCCAGAGTGGCACTCCCTCGGGTAGGTCCCGGTGAGGATCGAACTCCGAAGCGGCCGGCCCGAAGACGTCCGGGTCGCGATTGGCTGCCGACACGTCGATGACGACGGTCTCTCCTGCCGGCACGTGCACCCCACTGGCGAGGCGGACGTCGACAACGGCCCGGCGTAAGGCGACAGGGCTCGGCGGGTGCAGGCGTAGCGATTCGTGCACGAAACGCTGCGTCAGCTCTGGATCGCCGCCAAGCAAGTTTCGCTCTGCGGGCCGCTTCACTAGCCAGTCGAAGATTCGGTCCATTGCGTGCGCCAAAGCATTGGACGTCGAGTGGGATCCGACCCACGGGAAGTAGGCCACCTCCCTGCGCAGCACTTCAGGGGGTAGGTCAAGCGCGTCCCGGTTCTCTAGAAGCGTCGAGAGCACGTCGGCCGGCGTCTGCTCGGAGCCCGATTCGATAATCGACATTCGGCGGCGTATCGAGGGTTGCAAGAAGCGCTCGTCGAACTCGTCGAGCGCCCGCAAGCCGGTTTCAATAATGGCAGCCTTGCTGCCAGTTGCGTGAGCGACCGTCGAGGCCCGGCTCAACCGGCTCATGATCTCGAAGAGGTCATCGAACTCGCTGTCGCTGCCATCTTGAAGGTCCACACCAGCGATGCGGACGGCGAGAGTCAGCATCGCCCGTCGAGCCAACGCGACGAGATCGCCCGTCCCGGCCTCGACAGCGGGCGCAAGGACGCGTTCGACTACCTCAGGTATGACCTCGCGCTCCCA
This sequence comes from Actinomycetes bacterium, assembly GCA_021838305.1. Classification (GTDB taxonomy): domain Bacteria; phylum Actinomycetota; class Acidimicrobiia; order Acidimicrobiales; family Palsa-688; genus JAJZAM01. The sequence continues at coordinate 3,349 of JAKCEB010000126.1, forward strand.
ATACATGAACACGTCGCGGCGAAAGAGTCGGTTCTCCAAGCGACGCCGGTCCCGGTGCGCCTCGCCGTGCAGGTTGACGATGACGTCGCCCATCAACGCCGCGCCTTCGTCGTACAACGCTTGGCGCAGGTCCCGGTGACGATACGCGTCCCGGCAGTCCCGGTAGCTCGAGACCGTCAGCAATGCCGCTCCATCAATTGGGATACTCCATCAAACGACGAACGTCCCTCGCCACCTCGTCAAAGACCCAGAATCTCCCCGCCGTCGACCACGATCGTAGTCGCCGAAATGTAGCGTGCCGGTCCTGAGCAAAGGAAAGCGACGACCTTGCCGAAGTCAGCTGGATCGCCCGCCGATCCCGACATCCCTAGTGCAGCCAGGCGCTCGGTGTTGTGCTTACCGGGGCAGACCAAGTTGAGCGTGACGCCCTCAGCGAAGAGCTCCTTCGCCGCCGTCTTCGCCCATCCCCACAGCCCTGCCCTTGCGAGGTTTGAGAGCGAGAGGCTGGGTATCGGCTGCAGAACGGAGTGGCTCGTGATAGCACAGACACGGCCCTCGCCGGCCTCCCGAAGGTGCGGGCGCGCTTGTTGCACCAGGCGGACAGTCGTCGCGAGGTTCGCGTTGACCGCGGCGTCGATATCCTCTGTCGTGACCTCCAGCGCCCTTTTGGGCGGTGGACCCCCGGCGTTCGCTACCAGGATGTCCAACCGACCGAAGCGTTCCGCGGTCGCCTGAACTGCCCGGGCGGGTTCGTTCGGATCGGTTATGTCGCCTAGGAGCGCTAACACATCGCGCCCCGTCTCCGACTTGATCCGTTCAGCGGCCCGGGAGAGCCGTTCGGCGTCGCGGCCGGTGATCGCCACGTCCGCACCTTCCGCCGCCAATGCCAAGGCCGACGCGAAGCCGAGGCCTTGGGAAGCGCCCGTCACCAACGCCGCACGACCTGCTATCTCTAGATCCACCAGTCCTCCTTCGAACGCCCGTATCGACGGCCGACCTGATCCTAGGGCCGTTACCATTCGGGGATGCTGTCGTATCAGTGTCACGACTGCGCTCAGACGCACGGACTACACGAAGGCGTCTGGAGATGCCCGTGCGGCGGCGCCTTCGACCTGGCCGGAGCACCGTCCTTCGCATCGTTCGAGGGCGTCGACTCAAGTCAGTGGTCGCTCTGGCGCTACCGTCATGCGCTGCCCTCGGTCGGTGAAGGCGATCACGGGTCGCAGGTCACGCTCGGAGAGGGGTGCACCCCCGTGGTTCGGACCGGAGAGGGCGTGCTGGTCAAGCTGGACTTCGCGATGCCGACATTGTCGTTCAAGGACCGGGGCTCGGCCCTTCTCGTCAGCGCCGCCAAGGGGCTGGGCGTCAAGCATCTCGTGGCCGACAGCAGCGGCAATGCTGGCACATCGATAGCTGCCTACGCTGCGAGCGCGGGGATCCACGCCGAGGTGTTCGTTCCGTCCTCTACCTCTCCTGGCAAGGTTGCGCAGCTCGACGCGTACGGCGCCCACGTCTGCGTCGTTGAAGGCACCCGCGCGGAGACCGCCCAGGCGGCCATTGCAAGAGTGACACAGAGCGGAGCGTTCTACGCAAGCCACGTGTACAGCCCTTTTTTTCATCACGGGGTCAAGACCTTCGCCTTCGAGTGCTTCGAGCAACTCGACGGGACGCTGCCCAACGCAATACTGCTGCCGGCTGGGAACGGCACCTTGTTGATCGGAGCAAGTATCGGCTTCAATGAGCTCGCGGCAGCCGGGCTAGTTCGCCAGGTCCCACGCCTATATGCGATTCAGGCTGATCGTTGCGCCCCGCTTGCATCGGCGCGTGGAGTCGCCGTCGGCGAGAGCGCCAAGACCGAGGCCGAGGGAATAGCTATAGCGGAGCCGCCGCGCCTAGCGCAGATGCTCGAGGTCGTCGACGCGTCCGGCGGTGACGTCCTGACTGTCAGCGAGGGGGAGATCCAGCGTGCACGCTCCGACCTGCTACGCCTCGGACTCTACGTGGAACCGACAGCCGCGGTCGCCTACGCAGCGATCGAAAGGTTGGGTAAAGATAGGCCGGAATCTATTCTCGTGCCCCTGACAGGCGCCGGACTCAAGTCACCCGCTAAGGCGCCCCTCTGACGGGTATAGCCACCATATGAGTAGTACAACTGCGCCCTTTCCCGGAACACCGACAGCAGCAGATCTGCATGACCTCGGCCAGCAGCTTCGCGTCGACTCGATCCGGTGTAGCACTTCCGCTGGCTCCGGCCACCCGACGTCGAGCATGTCGGCAGCCGACTTGCTGGCAGTCCTTGCTTCCCGGCACCTCCGCTACGACTGGGACAACCCGGAAGAAGCCGCTAATGACCATTTGATCTTCTCCAAAGGTCATGCATCACCGCTGCTTTACTCGCTGTATAAGGCCGTCGGGGTCGTTTCCGACGAGGAGCTGATCACGCAATACCGGCGGTTCGGCTCACGCCTGGAGGGCCATCCCACCCCGCGCCTGCCCTGGGTCGACGTAGCCACCGGATCACTCGGGCAGGGACTTCCCGACGGTGTCGGCGTAGCCCTCGCCGGCAAGTATCTTGATCGACTTCCGTTTCGCACCTGGGTGCTATGTGGCGACGGCGAGATGGCCGAAGGCTCTATGTGGGAGGCGCTCGATAAGGCCTCCTTCTACCATCTGTCGAATTTGATTGCGATCGTCGACGTGAACCGGCTCGGCCAGCGCGGTCCCACAGAGCTGTCCTGGGACCTTGCGACTTACGCGCGACGTGCCGAGAGCTTCGGCGCCAAGGTTCACCAGATCGACGGCCACGACATCTCCGCTATCGACCTGGCACTCGGCGAAGCCGGGGCGATGGGAGGCGACCAGCCGAGCGTCATCCTCGCACGAACCGAAAAGGGCAAAGGATTCTCGGAAGTGCAAAACCTTGAAGGCTGGCACGGAAAGGCGCTCCCTCCCGATATGGCCGATCGGGCCATTGCCGAACTCGGGGGGACACGAAACCTGCGGGTCCGTGGGCCGCTCCCAGAACCCGCCGGGCGCGACCGCGTGGCCGGGCGCGACCGTGTGGCGGGGGCCGCGCGACGCGCCGGAGAAGGCCAACGCCCTGCGGTAACGCTGCCGACTTTCACGGTCGGCGACAAAGTCGCTCCACGCAAAGCCTACGGAGAAGCCCTTGCAGCCTTAGGGGCACGCCCCGAAGTAGTCGCGCTCGACGGTGAAGTCAGCAATTCCACCTATGCCGACCAGTTCGCTCGAGCGTACCCTGACCGCTACTTCGAGATGTTCATCGCCGAGCAGCAGATGATCGCCACAGCCGTCGGCTTGAGCGTCAGGGGCTACGTGCCTTTCGCCTCAACGTTCGCCGCTTTCCTGACCCGTGCCTACGACTTCTTACGCATGGCAGCGATCTCGGAGGCCGACATCCGCGTCGTCGGGTCCCACGTCGGCGTCGAGATCGGCGCTGACGGTCCGTCGCAGATGGCCCTGGAGGATCTCGCCATGATGCGGGCGGTTCACGGGTCTACCGTCCTCTATCCGAGCGACGCGACAAGTACGGCTGCTCTGGTCGCGTTGATGGCCGACCAACCCGGTGTCGTGTACCTCAGGGCGACGAGAGGCTCCTATCCGGTGCTCTACCCGACGACGGAGGACTTCAAGATCGGGGGTGCCAAAGTGTTGCGGTCCAGCGATGACGACCTGGTGACCCTCGTCGGGGCAGGCGTTACCGTCCATCAATGCTTGGAAGCTGCCGAGATCCTTGGCAGGGAAGGCGTTGCCGCGAGGGTCATCGACCTGTATTCGATCAAGCCAGTGGACGTCGCAGCACTCTCGGAGGCCGCGGGGCACACCGGTCGGATGGTGATCGTCGAAGACCACCACCCCGAGGGGGGCGTAGGTAGCGCCGTATTCGAGGCGCTTGCCGGTGGCGGCGCGATCGTCTCGATCGCGCATCTCGCCGTGAGGGTGATGCCGGGCTCAGGCACGACAGCCGAACTGCTTCGAGAGGCCGGGATCGACGCTTCATCGATTGCCGCTGCAGCTCGATCCGTACTGCACGACACGAGGGGCGAGGTTCGACTCGTCTGAGGCCTCTTCGACCCGTCCAACGACTACTCACGTACATGGCGGCAGGCAACGACCCTTGAAGGCGGAGTTACCCTTCTGAGTGGAATCCGGGGTCAGCTTTGCGATTGGCGTCTATCGGGCTCATGATCCCCACTGGGTTGCCATCGGGGTCCTCGACGACTGCGTACCGGGCGCCCCAGAACGCGTCGAAGGGAGCTTGTTGGCCTACGTAGCCGGCCGTGGTCAGGTCCTCGTATATCTCGTCGACGCGCTCTCGCTCCCGGACCTTGAAACCAAGTACGCCCATCCCTCCATGCCACCCCTTATCCCAGTGGCGCGCAAAGCTGACGCTGTCGAAGTCGATATCGAATCCGCCCGGAACCCGGGCGTTGCGGTGGTGGTCCTGCCACTCGGGATCGGTGTCAGCGATAGTGAGTCCGAGCCGACGGTAGAACGCGACCGTGGCTTTCATGTCAGAAACCACCAGGTTGACCTGGTCGGGCACAGGTGCATCAGACACGAGAATCCCCTACCTCGGATCGACTGTTTGAGTCGCCAGCGTATCCTGAATCATCCTATCGCTACTCTCCCCGGGCCGACTGAGGCACAATTCGGGCCAAAACGGCCTGGAGGTTGCCGCAGAACTGTCAGCGGCTCAACACTGTGCGTGTAATTGCACGAACACTGTGCAATTACACGCACAGTCGTCCCTAGAGGGGCTCCGTCGGCCGCGAGGCCCGCCAGGTTGTCTGTCGGCAGGTACGGGTAGAGCACAGTCATGGCCGATCAGCCCTCTGCAGACCCCCAGGATGCGAAGTTTGGAAGGGACGCCGCCCGAAAGGCAGAGATCCTGGACGAAGCCGTCGAAGACGGGAAGACCCCAGAGGAACTCGACGCCGAGGACGAGGACCGCCGACGCAGATCGGGCT
>JAKCEB010000127.1 GCA_021838305.1 Actinomycetes bacterium
ACTGCTACGGCGTGTACCCGCAGGCATTCGGGATAGTCGACCGAGGTAAAGCGCAAATTCTCGCCACTCTCGCCGGGTTGGCCTTGACGACAGCCGAAGGACGCCAGGTAGCCGAGACCAGGGCCGGTAACCTGGAATTGGCGCTCGGCACCCGCGAGCTGATCGGTCAAGCCCAAGGCATCTTGATGGAGCGTGAACGGATCAGCGCAGATCAGGCATTCGACATCTTGCGCCGTTCATCCCAGCATTTAAATATCAAACTTCGCGACGTCGCGCAGCGCCTCGTCGACACCGGCCTCTACCCGGAAGAGCGCACCCAGCCCGATCTGTAAGTTCAGGACAACTTTGTCCTCGCCCGCGGGTTGCTACCGGGCGCGACGCTCGGCTCGGCCGGCGCACCGCAAACTTCCGCGCTGGCCCCGCAACCGGTCAATACCGTCGTGTCGTCGCCGCCTACTTGGACCCTGATGTCCCGAGGAGGAGCATCTTGGCAAGAATGCGCTGCACCTCGGCCAGTTCGTTGCCAGTCAGGGAGATCTCGTGTGCAAGCCTGCGGAACCGTTGCGCTGCCAAGGTGCGTACCTGCTCGGTGATCACCCATCCGACCCCAGCGGAGACCGGGACCCGGTGCAGCCAGCCCGGCCGCTCTACCGACGTCAGCGGCAGCACCGACACGAGCGCGGCACCGGTCAACTGCAAGTGAAACGCGGATGAAATGACCAGGGCGGCCCGCTCTTTACCCTGCTCGTGACCGCGTACCGGGTCGAAGTCGCAGAACCACACCGAGCCGGGCTCGATGGGCGGCCGGCTCACTTGGTGGACCAATCGTCGGTTAGCGGCGCGTCCGACGCTGACTGCTGGTCCGCCTCGGCTATGTAGTCAGCCCAGCCGTGCGGGTTGGCGGTCCGGTAGCGCTCGACGGCAGCAAGCGCGGCAGCCTCCCAGTGCTCGTCGAGCAGCCGCCGGACGGTTTCGTCGGCGCTCGCCCCGCCGAACTCCTCTCGGGCGAGACGCTGCACCCGCTCGCGAGTCTCATCACTCACACGCAACATGACGCTAGTCTACAGTAATGTACACAGCGCTGTAAACAGTCGATGTGTGCCAGCACACCCACCGCCCCTCGGTGAACGACTGGCGGTGCCCTCCCAGCGCCTTCAGGTGCTTGGTGATAGCAGTCGGCGTCAGCGAAGGCCGGCGAAGAGGTCGTCTACGACCTCGGTCCGCGCATCGTCCGAGTGGAGGGTGAAATACTCCCTCGACAAGACAAGGTCGAGGATGTCGGACGGGAGCTGGGCGAGGAAGAAATTCTCGGTTTGGCTGGAGTGGGCGTTCAGGGCCCGGAGCTTGGCGTCTACGTGAGCCGACACGTCAACCACGGCACTCACGAGCTCGTCGGGGACGCCGAAGTCGTCGGGGAGCCCGAACTCGGCGACGTCCACACCGGCGGCCTCGAGCTGCTCGCGCATGAGCTGGATGCCAGAGCGGGGGAGGGCCGAGTAGTACAGCTTCGCCGGGAGGCCGGTCGACTCGGCGGCGGCGACGGCGGCCCGGTGGGCCTGGATGTGGTCGGGGTGACCGTAGTTGCCGTTGCTGTCGTAGGTGACCACGACCTGAGGCCGGTAACGCCGCATCAGTTCGGCGACCCGCCCTGCCACCTCCTCCAACGCCACGTTGCAGAACACGCCCGGGTCACCGTTGGCCCCCCACCCTGCCATCCCGGAGTCGCGGTAGCCGAGCAGTTCCAGCTCGCTCACGCCGAGGTAGCCGACGGCCTTGCGCAGCTCGTCGGCACGAGTAGCTGCCACCTGGGCCGGGTCGTGGCCCCCGTCACCCGGTTTGACGCCCCCCGGCCCGTCTCCCTGCTCCCCGTTGGTGCAGGTGACGAGCACCGTGCGAATACCCTCGGCGGAGTAGCGGGCGAGGATGCCGCCGGTCCCGATGGCCTCGTCGTCGGGGTGGGCGTGCACAGCCATGAGCACGAGTGGTTGAGGCATCACCACAGTCTGGCTGACGGGCCGCCCTACTCGTGCACAGGTTTGCGACTCGCAGAGCCGGCCGTCCCATCATTACGCCAGCTTGACGGCAGGCATATCAACTCAGCAACACCGACGGTCACACCGTGACGACAGTTGTCGCAGTCAAGGATCCCGACGAGTCCCGTTGTGGCGCAGGAGAGAAGTTCGACGCCTCTGCTGGCTGCTTCTCGAGCTGTCGCCAGCAGCGCGGAGCTACGGCTGTCCGCTCATCGATCCCGCTGCGGACACCGACCCAGTTTCCTCGCCGTGCGCACTCGCCGTGAGTGCGGTCAGGGGCGCCGGAGTCGCTGGAGGGGTCCTCGACGCAGGGAGACGAACAGTTCATCGGCCATGGGCTCGTCGACGGCTTCGATCGCCACGTCGTGGCCGTGCCCGGCACGGGTGCCTCCGATCTCCTCGGTGAGCACGCAGACTCCGGTCTCCACGTCGAGGCGGACCCGATGGGCCTCGGCGTACACGAGCCCGGGGTCGTGATCACGCATGGTCAGGCCGCCACCTTCGGCTTCGAGCCGGTCGCTCTCAGCGGAAGGCAGGAGCGGGCAACACGAGCACCGGGGGTCATAACCCGCACCGGCGCGGGCCACGGCTTCCCAGGCAGGGCGGCCACGATGAGAGACCTCTCGGACCGCCACCAGGGCGACGCCAGCGGACAGCTCGACGGGATCGAGCATCGCCACCCAGTCGTAGCTCTGGAACATCGGGTCGTCGCAGTCGACGTCGTCGGGGCGCTGCTCGACCAAGCCGTCTGCGTCGTAGAGCGGTCGCACGGCAGAAGGCAGCGGGCGAGTGGGGAGCCGCCGACCCCCCTCGACAGTGAGCGCCATCCCCGCCGAACGAGGACGCTCTTCGCGCACGACCAGCTCCAAGGTGCCGTCGAGGTGCTCGACTCGGAGCAGGTCGGGGCGGCGCAACCACGCCCGCACCGCCGCCAAGCCAGCGGGAGACGGTCCGTTCCAGCGGTTGACGAACCGCAAAGTCGACCACCTCCACGGCGAGGACTGGGCCAGCCGGCGCCACTGCTCCACGGTCAAGGGCACCTCTCGATTCTACGAGCCCCGAACCCACGGGTAGTGCCCTCACTGAGCCGTGATCGGACGGCCAGCCCCCACGCGACCCGGACGCGCTGAACGGAGCGACCGCACCAGGCAGACTGCTCCCCCGACGGCTGCCAGCCTTACAAGGCGCTCGTCTGGGGTACGGGCGGTTTCCTTCCAGCCCCCTTCCGGGTACCGGGCGGCGGTTCGAACACGGTCAAGTCTGGCAGCCCCAACGGGATTCGAACCCGTGCCTCCACCTTGAGAGGGTGGTGTCCTAGGCCACTAGACGATGGGGCCGTAAGTGACGCGGGGGTCGACTATAGCCGAGCAGCGCGGAGCTTGACCGCAGCCCGACAGTGACGGCGCCCGCCGGGGTCGGACCCCTTAAGGCGGACGGTCAGTCCGACGAGGGCAGCGGCTTCGCGTCCTTGAGCGGGAGTGGCACACCGTCCACTGCCACGCTCCCCGCCCCCGCCTTCGTGCAAAGAACCTCGAGCCCGCTTTCATGCGCGAACCGCTTCCCGATCGCCGTACCACCAGCCGACGAAGGGTCGACCTCCACCCCTGCGGGTTTGGCCGTACCCGAAGGGACCATCGGGTGGCCACCACACTCGAGCGTAATGCCCGCCGCGCCAGGCGGCTTGACAACTATCACCTCTGTATCATCGGCAGCCGAGGCCCACCGTGATCCAGCTTTCAGTTCTTGTGTCATCTTTTAACTCCCGTGTTGTCGGTGACTCGGACGGCGGTCCCGTCCTAGCCGGCAGGGTCCTCGCGAAGCACGGCTACCCCGCCGGGCGCCAAAGCAAGCCGTCCTGAAGCCTGAACACCACTGAGCAGGTCGAAGCCGGAGGCCTCGACGTCTTGCTCTTGATCGGTGTGGTTCAGCAGAAAAAGATACCTCGCGTCCTCAGACGATCGCCGCACCGCTTCCACGCCTTGCGGCGCTCGCAGGACAGGCTCAACTCCAGATTCGTCCAGCAGACGAGAAACGAGTGCATTGAGGTGCGCCCCGCTCAGGTGCGTCGCTAGGTAGAAAGCGCTCCCCGCCCCCACTTGCCTGCGAGTCAGCGCAGGCGATCCTGTGACAGCGCCCTCGGCGAAACTGACTAGGACCTCGGCGTCGTCTGCACGTCCGAGCTCGCTCCACAAAGTCCCGGCGCTCGAATCGCTCAGTTGGACCGTACCGCCCGGCGCTAACGGGTAGAACTCCTCCACCCACACTCCGAGCAGTTCACGAAGAGCGCCAGGGTAGCCGCCGAGGCGGACATGGTCATGGCCGTCGGCGATCCCGGAGAAGTATGTCACCAGCAACGTCCCGCCCCGCTCGACATAAGCTGTCAGCTTCGCTGCCTGTTCGTCGTGCATCAGATACAGGTTCGGCACTATCAAGAGCCGGTAGCGGCTCAAGTCGTCGTCGGGGGAAACGACGTCTGTCGTGACGTTCCGATCCCACAACGCGCAATGCCAGGACCGAATGTGGCTTGCGACGTCGAGAGCAGCGCTCGGATGCGCGCCAAGCTCGGCCGCCCACCACGACTCCCACGAGTGCACGATCGCCGCCTGCGCCTCCACCACGGTGCCTTTAACCTCGGAAAGTGCTTCGAGATGGCGGCCGAGGGCAGTCACCTCGCGCCAGACCTTCGTATCGACCCCGGCGTGGGGAACCATCCCCGAATGGTATTTCTCGGCTCCGGCTTGGCTCGCCCGCCACTGAAAGAACCCGACGGCGTCAGCGCCTCGGGCGACATGGACGATGCTGTCCCTGACAAGCTGACCCGGGGCTTTCGCAAGGTTGTAGGGCTGCCAGTTGACGGCGCTCGGCGAGTGCTCCATCAGCCACCACGGGCCGCCAGCCAGTGAACGCATGAGATCCCCCGACAGTGAAAGGTCAGTGTCGGGGCGCTCCAAGAAGTTGAGTCGGTAGTGGTCGTTTGAGATCACGTCTAGATGACGGGCCCAACGCTGATAGTCGAGCGGTTTGAACAGTGACATCATGTTGGTCGTCACCGGCACGTCAGGGGTCACGCGTCGAAGCACAGTCATCTCTGCCAGGTAGCAAGCCAAAAGTTCGTCCGAGCAAAAGCGGGCCCAGTCGAGTTGCTGGCCGGGATTGGAAATAGCCCCCGTAGTCCTGGGCGGTATGATCTGCTCCCACGAGCTGTAGCGTTGACTCCAAAAAGCGGTCCCCCACGCTTCGTTCAGCGAAGCGAGGTCGCCGTAACGCTCTTCCAGCCAAGCCCTAAACGCGGCAGCGGAAATGTCACAAAAGCAGGCCGCGTTGTGGCACCCGTACTCGTTGTGCACGTGCCACATCGCCAAGGCGGGATGTGTCGCGTAGCGGTTCGCGATTGCCTCCACCAAGCGCACGGCCGCCTGGCGGTATAGCGGGGACGACGGACAGAACGCCTGGCGCGAGCCCCACCACAGCTTCGTCCCGTCCGCTCGGATTGGCAGGGTCTCGGGGTTCGAACTGCTGAACCACGGCGGGGGTGAAGCGGTGGCGGTCGCCAGGTCGGCGGCGATCCCAGCTTCTGCCAAGTCGTCCATTACGCGGTCGAGCCAGCCCCAGTCGAATATGCCGGGCGCCGGTTCGAGGAGCGCCCAGGAGAAAACCGCTACCGTCACGAAGTTCACGTGTGCCTCCGCCATAAGACGGAGATCTTCCTTGCGAAGCTCCTCGGGCCACTGCTCGGGGTTGTAGTCCCCTCCGAATGCAATACCAGCGGGTCTGGCCGGCCAACGCCTGCCGTCGGTTTGGTCGGCCACTCGCAGTTTCCTCAAATTGCTTTCAGCTTGACGATGAGCACTAAGCGTTTGCTCGGGGGGGAGGACTCGAACCCCCAACAACAGGGCCAGAACCTGTCGTGTTGCCGATTACACCACCCCCGAAGGCGGTGTCCCGATCTTAGCCGGTCGGGGATTCCTCGTGCAGCCTTACCTGCCCGGAGCGAAGACGGCTCAAAGTCCTGTCCCGCCCGAGAACTTCGATCCCCTCCATCAGTGGAGGGCCGACCGGCCGGCCCATGACGGCAAGGCGGACGGGAGCTTGCGCGTCGCGCAGGTTCGCAACGCCGACTTTTTCACCAGCGCTGCTCAACGCCTGATGGATTCCTTCCACATCCCACGTCGCCACCGAAAGGGTCTCGATCGCGGCTTCGAGAACCTCCCCGAACTTCGCGTTCTTGCGGACGGCCTTGCGCCATTCGACTTGGTCCACAACCGGTTCGGGTCGGTAGGCGAAGTCGGCCATCGTGTAGACCTCCGCGAAAGTCCTGACGCGCTCCTGTACGAGCGGTGCCAGCGGCGCCCAGCGCGAGCGCAGCCACTCCTGTGAGCGTTCGACGAACTCAGCTTCGGGCAGTCCACGAAGGTAGTGCGAGTTGACCGCCGCCAGCTTACGCTCATCGAATATGGCAGGTGCCGACTTCACGTCTTCGAGACGGAACGCTTCGACCATCTCGTCGAGCCCCAGGATCTCACGGTCGTCCCCGGGGGACCAGCCGAGCAGGGCCAGGTAGTTGACCATCGCCTCGGCGAGGTAGCCGTCGTCTCGAAAGTCCTCGACCGCCACCTTGTCGCGGCGCTTGGACAGCTTCTTTCCCTGCGCGTTGTTGATAAGCGGCAGATGGGCGAAGACGGGAAGCTCGCCGTAGCCGAGCGCCTCCCACAACAACGCATACTTCGGGGTGTTCGACGTGTGGTCCTCGCCGCGTACCACGTGGGTTATCGCCATGTCGGCGTCGTCGACGACGTTCGCGAGGATAAAGAGGGGCTCCCCGTTGGACTTGCGCACCCCGAAGTCCTCGATCGCGGCGAGCGGAAAGGTCGGGTCCCCGCGCACGAGGTCCATGAACTGCAGGGTTCCCTCTCGGGGCGTCTTGAACCGCAGCATCAGCGAATCCCCGGCGTCGAGCCCTCGGTCACGACAGAACCCGTCGTAGCCGGGAGGGCCTCCACGCTCGCGGGCGCGTTGTTGTATCTGCGCAGTGGTGCAGTCGCAGGCGTAGACCGCTCCGCGCTCGACGAGCGCGGATATCGCTGAGCGGTACAGCTCCCCTCGTTCGGATTGGAGGTAGGGGCCCTCGTCCCAGTCGAGTCCGAGCCAGCGAAGCGACGACAGTATGCCCTCGACGTGCTCGGGCCGGTTGCGGGCAGTATCGGTGTCTTCGATTCGGAGGACGAACGTACCGCCCTCTCGCCGCGCGAACATCCAGTTGAAAAGCGCTGTACGTCCGGTTCCGACGTGGAAATACCCTGTGGGCGACGGCGCTATTCGTACTCTCGGGGAGGCTTGCACTGTCCTCACGCTAGCTCCCGTGCGCCGGGACGAGGTCGACCCGGCGCAGCTATCCGCCTCCGGCTCAGCTGGCCAGAAGGTCGTACGCCTGGGTGCCCGACAGCTGGCGGCGAAGCTTGCCGATAGCGTCGCGCTCTATGCGACGGACACGCTCTGCCGTGAGCTGCATCTCCTCGCCGACTTCGCCCTGCGTGCGCGGCTCGCCGCGATCGAGCCCGTACCTCAACGTCAAGACTTGGCTCTCCTCGTCGGAAAGCTTCGCCAGGAAACGCGAGACCTCGTCGGGCAGCAAGCCCGAGGCGACCGATTCGAACGGCGACTCTGCAGTCCTGTTGACCACCAGATCCCCGAGGCTCGTGTCGCCGTCCTCGCCGACGGTCACATCCAGGCTCATCGGGTCGCTGTCGTAGCGGAATAACTCGGATATGCCCGATTCGCTGATGCCCATCGCCTCGGCAAGCTCGGCGAGCGTTGCGGGCCGTCCAAGCTTGACTTCCATCTCAGCCTGGATGCGGCGCGCCCGCCTGATCTCGTCACCGATATGCGCCGGGATCCGCACGGTATGCGCTGTGTTCTCGACGGCACGACCGATGGCCTGGCGAATCCACCAGGTTGCGTACGTCGAGAACTTGAAACCCTTGCGCCAGTCGAACTTCTCCACGGCGTGGATGAGTCCGAGGTTCCCCTCCTGGATGAGATCGCTTAGAGGCAAACCTGACCACTGGTACTTGCGTGCCACAGAAACAACGAGGCGAAGGTTCGCGTTGATGAACTCGGCGCTCGCAGCCTCGCCTTCGCGGACGACTTTATTGAGCTTGCGCCGCTCGGCGGTCGTCAGATGGGCGTTGCCGGCGAGGGCCTCGCG
>JAKCEB010000128.1 GCA_021838305.1 Actinomycetes bacterium
ATCGTGCAACAGGAAGGTGCTGCACGGTCGGCCTCAGGTACTGACCTGCGGTGACGATGTCCACCCCCACACCGGCGAGGTCGGCGAGAGTGGACGTGACCTCGTCGAACGTCTCGCCCATCCCCAGAACCAGGCCGGACTTAGTGACCAGCCCTGCAGCCTTTGCACGCGCCAGCACGGCGAGACTGCGGGCGTAAGACGCCGAGGGCCGAACGGCCCGCTGGAGGCGCGGGACGGTCTCGACGTTGTGGTTGAGAATCTCGGGCCGCACGGCGAAGACGGCGTTCAGCGCCTCCGGGTCGCCTTTGAAATCGGAAATCAAAAGCTCGAGCGCGACGCCATGAGACCGGCGCCTCACAGCTTCGACGGTGGCTACGAAGCCCGACGCTCCGCCGTCCGCAAGGTCGTCCCGGGCGACGCACGTGATGACCGCATGAGCGAGACCGAGCTGCGAGACGGCCTCCGCCACACGCTCAGGCTCGCCGGGATCGAGCGGCAGCGGTTTCGCCGTGTCGACAAGACAGAAACCGCAAGCTCTCGTGCAGCGCTCCCCGTTGATCATGAAAGTGGCAGTACCGTCGGCCCAGCACTCGTAAATGTTCGGGCAGCCAGCCTCCTCGCAGACCGTCACGAGACCGAGGCTTCGGACAGTCTTTCGAAGGGCCCGGTAGTCCGCGCCAAGGTGCGCCTGAGCGCGAAGCCACGGGGGCTTTCGCTCGTCGACGGCCAGCCCGCCACGAGGGTCCACCCCCGCTTGTGCTAGGCGGCGGTCGATCATCCGGACCGGAACCTCCGAGTGACCGTGAGCAGCTGTGAAAGCGGCGACTTCGCCGGGAAGCACCTTCCACGCCACACCTCGGTTGTCCACGTGCTCGACACCCCAGATCCCCTCCGCCACCGCAGTCGCAACCTCGACGACGCTGCGCATGTCGACGCGCAGGCCCTCGGCCGCCAGCGACGTGACAGGCTTGTCGGCGATGCCGCAGGGGATGATGTGGGTGAACATGTCCATGTCGGGGTCGACGTTGAGGGCGAATCCGTGCATGGAACGGCCCCGCGAGACACGCACCCCGACCGCGGCGATCTTTCGGGGGTTCGGGCCTGTCGGGTCCACCCACACGCCGGGGTACCCGGCTAGGCGGCCCGCGCCGTGCAAGCCAAGCTCGTCGAGGGTATCGATGACCAACTGCTCGATCCGCCACACGTGAGCCGGGGACGACCCCGGTCCTCGGGGGACAGCCATGACCGGGTAGCCGACCAGCTGGCCTGGACCGTGGAAGGTGACGTCGCCTCCGCGGTCGACGCGTTCGAGCTCCGCCCCGACCGACGCCGGGTCCACGAGGACGTGTTCCGGCTTCGCCCTCACCCCGAGGGTGTAGACGGGGTTGTGCTCGACGAGTAGGAGCCAGTCGCCCGATCCGTGCGCCCAAAGGCCTTTCTGCAACGCCCACGCGTCGCGGTAGCGGACCCGCCCGAGCCAACGGACCCGCAGCGTCGACACGCCGGGCGCTGGCCGCCGCAGGGGCTCCGAACTCACAGTTCGGCGGACCAGTCCCTCGACTCGATCGTGTCTTTGACCGCCTTCAAGAAGGCTGCTGCGTAGGCCCCGTCGAACGCCCGGTGATCCCACGAGAGGACCAGGTTGCCGACCGGGTGCACGGCTATCCCGTCGGAGCCGTCCGGAAGCTCGACTGCGACAGGCTTCTTGGTGACCCCGTCGGTCGAGAGTATGGCCACCTGCGGCTGGTTGATCACGGGGACCGTGATGAACGTGCCGAACGGCCCGGCGTTCGTGATCGTGAAGGTACCGCCCGATATGTCGTCCATCGTCAGGCGCCGGGCCCGGGCGCGCGCTGCAAGCTCGGAGATCTCTCGGGCGATGACGCGCATGCGTTTTCCTTCGGCGGCGTGAACGACGGGAACCAGCAGGCCCTCGAAGTCCAAGTCCACTGCGATCCCGATGTTGAGCTCGTGGTGGACTATCAGCGCGTCGTCGCCAACCGAGCTGTTGACGTGGGGGAAGTCCTCGAGGGCGTCCACCACGGCACGCGTGACGAAAGGCAGGTAGGTGAGTCCGAAGCCCTCCGCTGCCCTGAAGCGGTCCTTCTCGGCGCGCCGGACCCGCTCGACGCCCAGGTAGTCCACTTCGACAGCCACCATGGTGTGGGCGGAGGTTTGCTTGGAGCGGACCATGTGCTCGGCGGTGCGGCGGCGGATGTTCGTGAACGGCACTATCTCGTCGGTGCTACCCACCGCGACCGGCGCAGTCGCCCCGGCAGGCGCAGTCGCTCCGGCAGGTGCCGGCCTGGGCGGCGTCGAAGGAGCAGGCGGGGCCGAGCTCGACGGGCGCGAGGATCCGGGGGCGCCCGAGGATCCGGGCGCGGGCTGTGCGGCCGGTGCACCCGGCGCTTTGGGCGTCGAGCCGGAACTGATCGAATCGATAACTGCGAGCACGTCCGAGCGGGTGATCCGCCCGCCAGCGCCGCTTCCGACGATGCTCGAAGGGTCGAGGCCGTGCTCGGCGACGAGGCGGCGCACCACCGGGGACAGGACTAGACCCTCCGACGCGGACGGGCTCGGCGCGGCTTGCGAAGTCGCGGGAGCGTTGGCGGCAGCTACGGGTGCGGGCTGGGGCGACTCTGGCTGGGGCGTCGACGCCGCCGGCTGCCCACCATCCTCGCCTTGGCCAGTCCCGTCGGTTCCACCGCCGACCTCGCCGTCTGTCACATCAGCCGGCAGCGAACCGTCGTCCTGGCCCGAAGCACCCGGCTCACTCGGCGCCACTGACGCCTCCGGCGCCTCCGACGTCGATACTGCAGCGGGTGCGGACGACGCCGAGGCCGCCCCATCGCGTGCCGAGATGACGGCGAGGCGCGTGCCTACATCGACTGTCTCGCCTTCTGCGACGAGGATCTCCGATACGACACCGCCGACCGGAGAGGGAACCTCCGAGTCGACCTTGTCCGTCGAAACCTCGAAGAGGACCTCGTCCTCGGCGATCGCGTCGCCTACCTGCTTCGCCCAACGTGTGATCGTGCCCTCGGTGACGGTCTCTCCGAGCTGGGGCATCGTGATGTCAGCCAACGTGCAAACCTCTTCCGGTTAGGGCGAGAACCGTCTCGCCGAAAGTCTCCGACAGCGTCGGGTGGGGCTGTATGTACTGTCCTACTTCGGTTGGGGTGGCTTCCCAGTTGACCGCCAGATAGCCCTGGCCCAGCTGTTCGGTAACCCACGGCCCCACCATGTGGACGCCGAGGATGCGTCCGGCCTTCCCGTCGGGAAGCTTCTCGGCTATCACCTTGACCATCCCCTCGGGTTCGCCGACTATGAGAGCTCGCCCGTTGCCGCCGAATGGATCCTTCTTGGTGACCACGTCGAAGCCCGCCTCCCGAGCGGCCTCCTCGGACAGCCCGGCGAACGCCACTTCCGGGTGGCAGTAGATGCACCACGGGACCTTCGTGTAGTCGACGGGGATTACCTTGTCTCCGAGGATCTGGTCGATGACCACGACCGCCTCAGCGAACCCGACGTGAGCGAGGGCCGGCGTGTCGACAAGGTCGCCCGCCGCGAAAACACCCGGCTCCGCGGTTCGCATGTACTCATCCACAACGACAAAGCCGCGGCCGTCGACCTCGACGGCCGTGCCGTCCAACCCCAGGTTCGCCGAGCACGGACGCCGCCCCACCGACACGACGACCGCCTCTACGGTCACGCTCTCCCCCTCGCCGAACGACACTGTCGTCGAAGACCCGTCGTCGGAGGGCGCGTGACCCGTGACGGCGACTCCGGTGCGGACCTCGATGCCCCGCTTCTTGAACGAGCGTGCAACCACGTCGGCCACGTCTTTGTCGCAACCGGGAAGGATCTTCGGCAGCGCTTCTAGCACTGTCACTTTGCATCCGAGATCAGAGAGCATCGAGGCAAACTCGCAGCCGATCGCCCCGCCGCCAATAACTACAGCCGACGCCGGCAGGCGTTCAAGGTCGAGCACTTCGTCGGAGGTGAGAACCAGACGCCCGTCGACCTCGAAGCCGGGGATCGTCCTCGGGATGGACCCGGACGCCAGAATGACGTGCTTGCCTACCAGCTCGGTGCCGTCGTCTACGGTCACCTTGTGACCGGCCCCGAGGCTGCCGACACCGTTGAACGTGGTGACCTTGCGCTTCTTCATCAGTCCCTGCAAGCCGGTCCACAGTTGGTCCACCACCTTTTGCTTTCGCGCCTGGGACTGCGCGAACTCGATGACGGGCGGGTCGGCGATGATGCCGAACTCTTCGGCGCCGATGACGGTCCGGTAAACCGTCGCTGTCTCGAGGAACTCCTTAGCCGGGATGCAGCCTCGGTGCAGGCACGTGCCGCCCACCTTGTCCTTCTCAACAACGGCAATATTCAGCCCGGCCAGACCGCCGCGCAGCGCCGCCGCGTAGCCGGCTGGGCCGCCGCCGATTATCACCACGTCGAATTCCTGGGCCGTGAGGACCACCTCCTAGAGTTTTCCGGCGCTCAATCTAGGCGCTCCGCACCTCGGAGCAGGTAGGCTCTCGCAGAAGATTCCAATAAACGCAGGGGAGCTCGGGTATCGGGCTGAGAGGCCGGCTGGTTGCCGGCGACCCTCCAGCGGACCGGCCCGGTAACGCGGGCGAGGGAGCGTAGATGACGGCTAATCCGACCAGGACCCCCACAGTGGACACGGCGGGCTCGCCAAGCGCGGCGGGCAGTCTCGCCACCGACGGCACCGACATCCCTGACATCACTGGCCACCATGACCCCCTCGTCATCGCCGGACGGACCTTTCGCTCCCGGCTCCTCCTCGGCACCGGCAAATACGCCTCGAACGGCCAATTAGCCGCAGCCATCGCAAGCAGCGGGACGGAAATAGTGACCGTTGCACTGCGGCGCATAGACCCCTCGGCGACCGAGGACATCCTCGACGCGATCCCGGAGTCCGTCCTGCTGCTCACCAACACGTCCGGGGCGATCGACGCCCCCGAAGCGCTGCGCCTCGCCCGCCTGGCGCGCGCAGCAGGGCTGCCGGAATGGATCAAGCTCGAGGTCACCCCCGATCCCCGCCACCTGCTCCCCGATCCCGTCGAGACTCTCCTCGCCGCCGAGCAGATGTGCCGCGAAGGCTTCACCGTTCTCCCCTACTGCCCGGCCGATCCGGTGCTCGCCAAGCGTCTGGAAGAAGTCGGCTGCGCAACCGTCATGCCCCTCGGGTCGTGGATCGGATCGAACCAAGGCCTGCGCACCAGGGACGCCCTCGAGATGATCGTCGCACAAGCAACGGTCCCCGTCGTGGTAGACGCCGGCCTCGGCGCTCCCAGCCACGCGGCGCTCGCCATGGAGCTCGGCGCGTCGGCGGTCCTGGTAAACACCGCGATAGCGACAGCTTCTGACCCCGCGGCGATGGCGGCCGCGTTCCGCCTGGCGGTCGTCGCCGGCCGCTCCGGTTTCCGGGCTGGGCTGCCCGCCGCCGGCACTCCATCCGCCTCCTCGCCACTCACCGGCTTCCTCGGATGACGACTATCCCCCTCCCCACGGCACGACCCGACATGGTGCCCGTTGCGATCGACTCGCGCCCAGACCAAGCACCGGAGGGTTCCGCCGCCGCGGCCGTGGCGGCGACTCCGCTTCCGGCTCTCCGCCGCCGCCTCACGAGCGCCGGCCCGGCACAAGTCGACCGGGCGCTTCGAAGCACGAGGCCGACCCTTGACGACTTCGCCGCGCTGTTGTCCGAGAACGCCCTCGACCGCCTCGAAGAGTTGGCCGCTCGCGCGGCGCAGATCACACGGGCCCGCTTCGGCTCGGCGGTCCGACTTTTCTCCCCTCTCTACCTGTCGAACGAGTGCGTTTCGACGTGCACCTACTGCGGCTTCTCGGCGGCCAACACGATCGCAAGGCGGACGCTGCGTCTCGACGAAGTAGAGGCGGAGGCACGCGAGCTGGCCCGCAGGGGTTTCCGCCACGTCCTGCTCGTGGCCGGCGAGCACGCGCGGATCGTAAGCAAGGACTATCTGGAAAAAGTTGTCCAGGTGGTCTCACCGCTCTTCGCGCAGGTGAGCGTCGAAGTTCAGGTCTGGGACACAGCCACCTACCGCCGGCTCCTCGCCGCCGGCTGCGACGGGGTCGTCGTCTACCAGGAGTCCTACGATCCCGGCACCTACTCCGAAGTCCACCTCAAAGGCAAGAAACGTAACTACATCTGGCGTCTCGCAGCTCCCGACCGGGCCGCGGAGGCCGGGATGCGACGCCTCGGGATAGGCACACTCCTCGGACTGCACCCCGACTGGCGTTCGGAGGCACTCCTCCTGGCGTCGCATGCGGACGCCTTGGCACGCCGGTGGTGGCGCTGCGAGATACAGGTCGCCCTGCCACGTCTACGCCCGGCCGCCGGCGGCTTCGAGCCGTCCGACCCGATCGACGACAGGTCCTTCACCCAACTCCTGTGCGCGCTGCGGATATTCATGCCCGACCTCGCGATTACCATGTCGACCCGGGAGCCACCCGAGTTGCGCGACGGGCTCGTGCGTCTCGGGGTGACCTCGATGTCGGCCGGCTCGCACACAGAGCCGGGCGGCTACGCCGAGTCGAGCGACGCCGAGCCGCAGTTCGAGATCTCCGACACCCGGTCCCCCGCCGAGGTCGCCGGCGCGCTGCGCGCCATGGGTATAGAGCCCGTATGGAAAGACTGGCAGCGGGCCTGACCGCCGATCGTGCTCGGAACGCGCCGCCGGGCATAGGATCACGGCCATGAGCGACAACGAAAACGAATCGTCACCTGCCTCGCACTCCGGTCGTGATCGCCAAGAGGCGGAGGTCAGCGAGGGTGGGGATCTTCTGGTCGAAGATGAACTTTTGATCGAGGAGATCTCCATCGACGGGATGTGCGGCGTCTACTAGATGACGCAGCAATCACCAGGCGCGCCCCCTGCCGCTTTCGACGCGAGCCTGCGTTACGCGCTCGACAGCGAGGTGGCACTTAGAGAGGAACCTTTCGGCGCGCTCGCCTACAACTATTCGAACCGAAGGCTGACTTTCCTTCGCTCCGTCGCCCTGCGCGAACTCGTTCGCTCCCTCGCCGACTTCGACTCGGCCGGCGATGCCGTCGCCCGGTCGATCCCGGAGGCGTCCCGGCCCTCATACCTGCGTGCGCTTGCAGGGCTCGCAGAGAGCGGAATGATCCATGCCTGCTGAACGCACCCGTCTCGTGGACCAGCTAGCGAGCGGGTTGGACGCCCCGATCTGCCTCACGTGGGAGTTGACCTACGGATGCAACCTCGCGTGCCTCCATTGCCTGTCGTCGTCGGGCCGGCGCGACCCTCATGAGCTGACCAACGCCCAGGCACGGGCGCTGATCGACGAGATGGCCGACATGTCGGTGTTCTACGTCAACATAGGCGGGGGTGAACCGACGATCCGCCCCGACTTCTACGATCTCATCGCCTACGCGGTGGATCGCAAAGTGGGCGTCAAGTTCTCCACGAACGGCACGACCATGACACCCGAACGCGCAAGGCGCATCGCCGCCATGGACTACGTCGACGTCCAGGTGTCACTCGACGGTGTCGACGCCTCGACGAACGACTCCCTTCGAGGAGCCGGCAGCTACGCCGCTGCGCGCCGGGCGATGGACAACCTCGCGTCGAGCGGTTTCGGTGACTTCAAGATCTCAGTCGTCGTCACGGCCGACAACGTCGCCCAGCTGGACGGATTCGCCGAGATGGCTGCCAGCTACGGTGCCACGCTGAGGCTGACCAGGCTGCGGCCGTCGGGGCGGGGGGCTTCGGTCTGGGAACGACTTCATCTGAGTAACGTCCAGCAGGTCGCTCTGTACCATTGGCTTGCGGAGCGGCCCGACGTGCTGACCGGGGACTCCTTTTTCCATCTCTCGGCGCTCGGCGAGCCGCTTCCCGGGCTCAACCTTTGCGGCGCAGGACGGGTGGTCTGTCTCATCGACCCGGTCGGCGACGTCTACGCCTGCCCGTTCGTCCTACACGACGATTTCAAAGCAGGTAGCGTCCTCGACACGGGCGGTTTCGCCCGGGTATGGAGGCGCTCGGACCTCTTCGCGTCGTTGCGCGAACCCCAGGCCGCGGGGGCTTGCGCTTCGTGTGGCTCCTACGACTCCTGCCAGGGGGGCTGCATGGCGGCCAAGTTCTTCACCGGGCTGCCGCTCGACGGACCGGACCCGGAGTGCGTCAAAGGCCGGGCGGA
>JAKCEB010000129.1 GCA_021838305.1 Actinomycetes bacterium
CGTGGTGTTGACCGTTTGGATGCCGAGCTGATGAAGTCAGCGTACTGGCCGGACGCGATCGACGAGCATGGCGCGTTCAGCGGGAACGCCCACGAGTTCGCCGATTACTGCATGATCGCGCATCTCAAGTGGAGATGGACCATGCACTCGGTCCTGAATCACTCAATCGAGCTCGATGACGACGGGAGGTCGGCTCGCGGCGAGGTCTACAACGTCACCACGATGTGCCGACTTGACGGCGCTGCCATCGAGACTTGGTACGGACGTTACCTCGACGTCTATGAGAAACGCATCGATGAGTGGCGCATCCGACAAAGGGTGTGCGTCCATCATGGAACTCAGTTAACTGTCGGTTCTCCGATGGAGATGGACACCTCAAGGTATCTGGACGGATCTTTTGACCGGCCGTCCAAAGGTCGACCGCTCGGTGCGCCCGGCGCGGTCGGCGCACCCGCGGATCAACCCGACGACTGAGACGTCGGTCCCGGAATGCCCGCGACGACATTCGAGTTCAGTCCATTCCGGGAAGGCCATCGATGCTCAGCGCATTGTGTTCTTCCCAGTAACGCTCGATACCCTGCCTGCCTTTCCGAGTAGCCCACTCGTCTAGGACGGGGCGGTGGCCCGACATGTTCATCAACGGGACGCCGTAGCCGCACGAGTCCGCAATCCTCGTAGCGTCAATGACGATAATCGAGCGCACGCCCACACCCTCGGCGCCTCCGAAGCGAGCGGCGACAGCGCCAAAACCGTCAGCATGCGCGGTGAGGACCCGGCCATGACCGTGGATCCGGACGATGCGCGGCGCGCCTTCGAACGCGCAGAGCATCAAGACGATACGACCATTCTCCCGCAGGTGTGCGATCGTCTCGGCGCCGCTACCCGTCTGGTCCAAGTAGGCGACAGAGCGATCCGAGAGCACCACCAACTCGTGTCGATTACCTTTCGGTGAGCAGTTGACGTGACCGGTTGGAGAGTTGGGTGCCGTGGCTACGAAGAAGACGGGTTGCGCCTCGATCCATTCTGCCAGCCGGTGGTCGATGGTATCGTGTGGTCGTCCCATGCGACACTCTAGGCCTCGGGACCGGTCGGTCCCTACGGGTGTCGGATGCGCGTCGCCCGCTCGAGGAGGATCTCGGTTGCGAGCGTTGCGGCGCAGATTACGGCCGAGCCGATCACCTCGATGATCAGCGACCTTCGGCGTCCGGGTGAATGGACCATACTTTTTGCTCCGAGATTCACTTGTTACGGCAAGATCCGGTGAGACATTGCATTTTCTGATCGGCCTACCGGACATGCAACTGTAAGCACATTTTTCGTGCGTGGACATGTCGGGTGGACACGTACTAGACCATGGGGCGGCAATGTCGCCGGCTGGTGAGCGGGACATTGATTCAGCCGGGTAGATCGAGCGAAAGCAGGGGGGATGAGCGAATTGTCCGAGGAGACGTCATGGAATCTCGCTGACATCTGGGAACTCGTTGCCGAGGTGGCGCCGGATCGCCCTGCCCAAGTTTGCGGGGACAGGCGGATCACTTGGAGCGACTTCGACCGCCGGGCTGACGCGCTGGCCGCTGACCTACTAGACGTCGGCATCTCCCATCAGGGCAAGCTGGCCGTATACCTCACCAACGGGCCCGAGTACCTGGAGAGCTACGCTGCAGCCTTCAAGATCGCGGCGGTCCCGGTCAATGTCAACTACCGCTACGGGCCAGTCGAGCTTGAATACCTCCTGGACAACGCCGACACGGAGGCTGCGGTATTCCACGCTCGCTTCGCTCCTACCCTCGAGGAGGTTAGGGGACGCCTCGGACGGGTCCGTCGGTGGTACGTGGTGTCGGACGGGCATCCAGAGCCGGACTGGGCGACCAGCTATGACGAGGTCGTCGCGAGGGCAGTCCGCAGACCCGACCCTGACTGGAGGCGCTCGGGTGACGACCTCCTGCTTCTGTATACGGGAGGCACCACGGGGATGCCCAAAGGCGTCATGTGGCGGAATGACGATCTTGTCCGCGTCCTCGGGGGTGGCGGCAGCCCGTTCGTCGGACTGGGCCCTGCGAGCGGGCTTCGAGAGATGAGCGATCGGCTCAAGGGTGGCAGCGGGCTCATAACAACGATGCCGGCCTGCCCGCTGATGCATGGCACGGGACAGTTCAGCGCTTTCATTACCATGATCCTCGGAGGTTGCGTCGTCACGCTTCCCGGGTCTCGCTTCGATGCCGAGGAGTTGTGGTCGGCGGTGGAAGGTCGCCGGGTCAATACGGTCGCAATCGTGGGGGATGCCTTCGCTCGTCCGATGCTTGAGGCTCTCGAAGCCAACCCCGGCAGGTGGGACTTGACGTCGCTGATCCTGATCAACTCGTCGGGGGTCATGTGGAGCGAGGAGGTCAAACACGGCCTGTCGAAGCACCTCCCGTCGGTTGTGCTGTTCGACTCCCTAGGTTCCTCGGAAGCCGTTGGCATGGGAGCGAGCATGAGCGCTGGGGCGTCGAGCGCAAAAACGGCGGAGTTTGCGCTCGGTGCGGGAGCCCGCGTGGTCGACGAGAGCGATCGAGACGTGGAGGCGGGATCGGGAGAGGTCGGTGTCATCGCTCTCCCGGGGCACATACCTGTCGGCTACTACAAGGACGCTGAGAAGTCGTCCAGGACGTTCAGGACAATCGACGGCGTCCGCTACACGATCCCTGGGGACTGCGCGACGGTTGACGCCGACGGGTCGATCCGGCTGCTCGGGCGCGGTTCTGTCGTTATCAATACCGGCGGCGAGAAGGTGTACCCCGAAGAGGTGGAAGAGGTCATCAAGAAGCTGCCGCAGGTCGCCGACGCGGTTTGCGTCGGTGTACCCGACGAGCGCTTCGGTGAGCGAGTATGTGCTCTGGTCGAGCTGACGGCGGACGAGCAGCTGAGCGAAGAAGAGGTGATCCGTGCTGTCCGGGGAGAGCTTGCAGTGTACAAAGCGCCTCGGCTTGTTGTCTTCGTCGATTCCATAGGGCGAAGCCCAGCCGGAAAGGTCGACTATCCGGGGCTGAAGAAGTTGGCGTCTGCTGTGACTGGTTGAAACGTACCGAAGACGTCCAGCGCTGCGTCGACGACGTCGGGCATGTAAAGAATGGAGCGTTTGTTCTTTAGGTCCTTGACGACGGCGCCCGCGCCGAGACCTAATCGATACGGGCGGTCGGCGGACGCAGCGTCGATGGCGTCTGCGACAGCGACGATCTGAGACGCGAGCGAAACCTCATCCCCGGCGAGACCCTCGGGATAGCCACTTCCGTCGATGCGCTCATGGTGGTGCAGCACCGGCTCGGTCACCCCTACCGACATACCGCCGTTGGTGAGGATCCGGTGCCCTATCTCGCAGTGGGAACGAACCAAGACGAGTTCGTCGGGCGCAAGGGACCCGGGCTTGGAGAGGATAGACGTCGGAAGGCCCGCCTTGCCTATGTCGTGGAGCGAGGCGGCAAGAGCTACATCGGCAATCGTCTGCGGATCGAGTGACATCCGTGCAGCAATGCGCTGCGCAATCCCCGCTGCATGACGCTGATGACCGGCTGTGAAAGGGTCGCTCAGTTCACTGATCTCGATAAGTGCCCGACCCATCGCACGCTCGTTCTCACGCAGCGCGGCGAGTTGCTTGACCTCAGCCGTCACGTTCCTTACGTTGATGACGATTCCCCGGATCGCAGGGTCTGCCAGCAGGTTGTTGACGGTAGCCGAGTAGTTGAACCATATGTCGTTTCCAACACCCGCGCGAAAGTTGATCGGATGATGCAATCCCGGTGAGTTGTAGGCGTGCTCGATGGCTTTGAAACTGGCCGGCAAGTCCTCTGGGTGCATTCTCACCGCAAGCAGGTCCCAGAGATTGGTTCCGATCGGGCCGACCATCTCTCTGGCCGCCTGGTTGAGGTCGGTCACGACCCAGTAGCGGTCGATCACGAGGATGGCATCAGCCGAGCTTTCGATCAGGACATTGTGGCGACGACGCAGGGTGGCGATCTCGGTTATGTCGGTGACGTAGGCGAGGATCGCCTCCGAAGCGGGGTGCCACATGGCGGTAAGCCGTACGGTTACGATGTCGCCGCCGGGGACGGTGTAGCGCTTCTCCAGCACGGACGCCTTACCGGGTTGGCGATGGCTGTGATCCATCAACCGGCGGCTCGCTTCGACATCGTCGGGGTGGGTGAAATCGAGCGGGGAGTGGCCGACGACCTCGTCGCGCCTGCGGCCGATCAGATGGCAGAATTCCTCGCTGGCTTCCGTGACCGTGTGGTCAGCGCCGACGACCAAGGACACATTGTCCGAGCAGCCGCTGCCGCCGCCCCGACGCTCTGTGGCGTCGGCGCCTCGCGGTTCGACCTCTTTGGTGCTGCTTGGAAATCCCGCCACCCGAACACCTTTCGTGGCGACCTGGACGAAGGCGCCTCAACTGTTCTCAAAGGTCACTGCTCCTGCATTATCGGCTGACCTCGCGCGGGGATTGAGCACGAAGGTCACCGCAGGATAGTTAGCCTCGCTAAGATGGTTGGGGTTGGATAGCCGACTATGGCGAGTGAGTGCGACGTGACAGGCGTGGGAGAGACGCAAGTTGGAGAGGATGACACCGCTGACGGGCGGAGCATAGTGCGACGTACCTTCTCCTCCCTGAAGATCCGGAACTATCGCTTGTATTTCGCCGGGCAGGGGCTGTCCATGACCGGCACGTGGATGCAGGGTGTCACCCAGTCTTGGCTCGTGTACTCCTACACGCGGTCAGGGTTCGACGTCGGCCTGATCGTGGCTCTGCAGACTCTTCCCATCCTCCTCTTCGGCCCGCTCGGCGGCGCCATTGCGGACCGAGTCTCGAAATACCGAATACTTTTCTGGACCCAAGGCCTCGCCGGAGTGCAGGCCCTCACGCTCGCAGGATTGGATCTGAGCGGGAACCTGAAGCTCTGGATGCTCTACCCGATGGCGGTCATGCTCGGCTTCATCAACGCCCTCGACAACCCGACGCGCCAAACTTTCATCTCGGAGATGGTCGGCGATGCCGAGCTCAAGAACGCTGTGACTTTAAACGCGATCATGGTCAATGTCGCCAGGGCGGTCGGTCCGGCGGTAGCAGGAGTGCTGATCGCCACGGCAGGAAGCGGATGGTGTTTCTTGGCGAACGGGGTGTCGTTCGGTTTCGTCCTCGTCTCCTTGGCGGCGATGCGCAAGGATGAGCTGATGCCGGCGCCCGCAGCAACTAAGGCGAAAGGCCAACTCAGAGAGGGTTTGAGATACGTCGCACGCACACCGGTGCTGCGCGATTCACTGGTGATGATGGCCCTCGTCGGCTGCCTCACCTACGAGTTTCAGGTCACGCTGCCCTTGATGGCCGGCCAGGTCCTCCACGGCGGCCCTCAGACCTACGGAGCGCTGACCGCCATGATGGGTATCGGCGCCGTCTTCGGTGGGCTGGCATCGGCGGGACGCCCAGGACGAGGCATTAACCGCCTGGTCTGGGCGTCGGCTGCCTTCGGGCTCACGGTGCTTGGCGCAAGTCTGGCGCCCTCGGTGCTGATCGAGGAGATACTTCTCTTCATTGTAGGCGGCGCGTCCGTGTCCTTCCTCTCGCTTGGCAGCGCCACTCTGCAGTTGGGTGCGGACCCTTCGATGAGAGGCAGGGTAATGGCCTTGTGGTCTGTGGCCTTCCTAGGCTCGACACCGATTGGAGGACCCTTGGTGGGGTTCATCGGCAACTTCGCGGGACCCCGCTTCGCGCTCGGTCTAGGGGCGGCGGCGGCGCTTCTTGCAGCAGGATACGGCTGGTCGCGCCAGCGCGCCAAAGGGGCTGAGCGCTCGTCGGAGGCGCAGTCCGCAGTGGCGAGAGCCTGACGGCTTCATGCCGCCGACCGTAGCGGGTTGAGTCCCTACGAAATGAGCGGTACGAACTGTTGAAGCTTGCCGGACCACAACTTCAGCTGGTCGGCATAGAGATCGGGTTCGGTCGACACGTCTTGTTGTCGTATCGTCAGTCGATGACCGTCACTTGAGACCGGCGTTCGACAAAGCGACCGGGTGGGGGGTTGCTCGAAGTCCTTAAATAGGGGGTTTCCCCCCGATTTTAGTCCCTCGGGTTCGGCCTACCCTCGCCGGTGGATGACTGGGCGCCACCAAAGGAGAGAGGCCATGCGAGGGGTGGCGTGACCTTGAATGGGCGGGTGGTCGGGATCGAGGCTGGCGGGATACCTTAGCCACAGGGGAAGGCGTAGACGCCCTCGGCTTCGTTGAGCCGTTCGACGATCTCGACTAGTGGCATAGATGCATGAGCACGTCACATCGGGAACTTCTTGGAGGGTCCGCGATTGGGCATTCTCAATCGTCCAATCGTCGGCCCGGCTCTACGGGCTGATCAGCTCCACGTGGCGACCTTGTGCCATCGCCAGGACGCTCATGTCGTCGGGGTCAGACGTAATGATGTCGTCGCCGTCGTTGGAGACGAGCACCAAAGCGGCGTCGATCACGTCCGACTTCATGACGGAGCCCAAGAGTTCACCGGCAGCGCGTCCCAAATCCTCGTCGAGCGGGCGTACATCGATCCCAGCGAGAGCCTGCGAGAGCCGGGCCTGACGGGGCCCGCCTCTCCACGCCTGCCCGAGAACTCCCGCATGGGTTACGGGAACGTCGCCCACCGAGTACGCGCCTTTCAGCCGGACCCACATCGCCCGCTTTCCGCGGTCGAGTGCTATGAGAGCGCCGGTGTCGAGCACGATAGTCACCGGGAAGCCCCGTGAAGGCCTTTTCCCGGCACCGATTGCTTTGGGCTTCTTGCCCTCACCACGACTGCTTCTTCGCGATCGATGCGAGCCTGCGCTGTAATCTCGGCGAGGGTAATCTCGCCGTTGTCGGACTCGTAGCCGGCGATCGCCTCCGCGAGGGCTTCTAACCGCCGGTCCCGCTCGACGCGGACCACCAATGCTTCGTTGACCCAGGCGCTTAGCGAGCTTGCACGTCCGGCGCCCACGGCCCGGATGCCGGCTTCGACAAGCTCGGGATCGACGGTTACCGTGAGCCGTTCCTTCGTCGTAGTCATACTTTGATTATATCTCTTTCGTACTGACATCGTACGATGGATACCCAGTTCGTCCCCTCGCCGCCCTCGCTTGCTGGTCTGGTGCCCCCGCTGGGACTCGAACCCAGGCACACGGTTTAGGAAACCGATGCTCTATCCTCTGAGCTACGGGAGCCGGAAGCCGGAAGCCGGACAGCTTCGCCATTATGTCCGCCTTACGCTAGCAGGCACCTTGGAGCTTGCCGGAACCTGCTGACTGTCGAGAAGATGGCCTGCATCGAGGCCGTATTGCCCTAGATTGGGCATGGCTCGCTAGATCGGATCGCAACACACGAAGATGGCTAGCAAAACTTCGCCGGTCTCACCGGCTGCCTCGAAGAAGGCTCCCGTTGCTACTCCCAGCCTCGCCCGACGTTGCCTCGCTGAAGGGTTGGGCACAGCGCTGCTGGTCGCCGTCGGGCTTTCTATCGTGATATTCAACTTCGGGAAGGGCAGTCCTATGGCCGCAGCCCTTCCGTCGCTGGCCGCCCGGCGAGCGTTGACAGGATTTCTCTTCGGCGCGACTGGGATGACGATCGCCTTGTCTCCCATCGGGAAGGTGAGCGGCGCGCACATCAACCCGGTAGTCAGCGTCGCGTTCTGGGTCGAACGGACCCTGCCGCTGCGAGCCGCAGCGGCCTACATCGCCAGCCAGGTCGCAGGAGCGGTGATCGGCTGCGTGCCGCTCCTGCTGTGGGGGTCTATGGGATCGGGCGTCCATTTCGGCGCGACCTACCCGGGGCCGCAGGGCGAGGCGACAGCATTCGCCGGGGAGGTTGCAACCACATTCGTCCTCGTGGTCGGGCTGCTGGCGTTCGTCGGAAGCTTGAAACTTCGCCGTTTCACCCCGCTCATCTTCCCCCCGATGTACTCGGTCATGGTGTGGCTTGAAGCGCTCTACTCGGGAACGAGTACGAATCCCGCGCGCAGCTTCGGACCCGATGTCGTCGGGGCAGACTTTCACGCCTACTGGCTGTACATCGCTGCCCCGCTGGTTGGCACCGCTGTCGCGTTGCTAGCGCGGCGGGCCGTGGGGACGTTTGCCGATTGGGAGGTCGACGTCGCTCGCGTCGCGCACTTCGAGTTGGGCAACCTCGACGGTTACGTCTCCTCGTTCGAAGCGGATCTTCGGCGAATCTCG
>JAKCEB010000130.1 GCA_021838305.1 Actinomycetes bacterium
ATCGCTACGGGGCCCGGCCGTTCGCGACGGGAGGGATGATCGCAGCGGCGGTCAGTTTCTTGGCCCTCGAGACCCTCCCGATCGACTTCAGCTACCCGGTGTTCGGAGCGCTTTTGTTCCTGAACGGCCTGGGGATGGGAGCCTTCGCCGCGCCCAACCGTGCCGGGGTGATGAACAGCCTGCCACCCGCCGACCGGGGTGCGGGCGGAGGCATGAACTCGACGTTCCAGAACTCTGCCCAGGTGCTCTCGATCGGGATCTTCTTCACGCTCATGATCATCGGACTGTCCGGGACTCTTGCGTCGAGCCTGCGCAATGGCCTCGTGTCGCACGGCGTTGGTGCAGCGACGGCATCGCAGGTTGCACACCTTCCGCCTGTGTCGGTGCTCTTCGCTGCATTCCTCGGCTACAACCCGGTCCAGACGCTGGTTCCCCCGAAGGCACTCGCGGCGGTGTCCAAGGCGAACTACTCGGTGCTGACGGGGCGGTCGTTTTTTTCCCATCTGATCTCGGCTCCGTTCGCGAACGGCCTTCATGAGGCGTTCCTGTTCGCGATCATCGCCTGCCTCGTGGCGGCGGCAGCATCGTGGTCGAGAGGGAAGCGTTACGTCGACGAGACGGGGTGACCGATGTCAACAAGCGGAAATCTACCGTTGACGTCAGAGTCCGATACGTTGGGTATTGGTCGAACGTGAGGAGCTAGAAGTTGAACGACCCTGGCCGCTACAAGTGGATAGCCCTGTCGAACACGACGCTCGGCATCCTGATGGTCACCATCAACCAGTCGATCCTGCTCATTTCGCTACCTGACATCTTCAGGGGGATCAAGCTCAACCCGCTGACCCCTGCGAACACCTCCTATTTCCTTTGGACGCTGATGGGGTTCATGCTCGTGACGAGCGTCTTGGTGGTGAGCCTCGGCCGTGTCGGCGACATGTACGGCCGGGTGAAGATGTACAACCTCGGCTTTGCTGTCTTCACCGTGTTTTCGATACTGCTCTCGGTGACGTGGATGTCCGGCTCGGCCGGCGCCATCTGGATCATCGTGATGCGGGTCTTCCAGGGCGTCGGCGGGTCATTCCTGTTCGCTAACTCGAGCGCTATCCTCACCGACGCCTTCCCCGAGAACGAGCGCGGCAAGGCGATGGGCATCAACGGTGTCGCCGCAGTCAGCGGGTCGTTCCTCGGTTTGATCCTCGGGGGCCTGCTCGGCCCGCTCCAGTGGCGCCTCGTCTTCCTCGTGTCGGTGCCTTTCGGAATCTTCGGGACGGTATGGGCGTACTACAAGCTGCGCGACAACGGCGTCCGCAAAACCTCGAGCATCGACTGGATCGGCAACGTGAGCTTCGCGGTCGGGCTGATCTCGCTACTCACCGGTATCGTCTACTCGCTCCTCCCATACGGTGGTCACAGCACGGGTTGGACCAATCCGTGGGTGCTGACCGCGATCGTGGGGGGGATCGCCGTGCTGATCTTCTTCGTGTGGGTGGAGAGGCGCGTCTCGAATCCGATGTTCCGCCTGGAGCTGTTCTCGATACGGCCGTTCACTGCGGGTGCGGTGTCAGGATTGCTCGGGGCGCTCGGCCGGGGCGGTCTGCAGTTCATGTTGATCATCTGGCTTCAGGGCATCTGGCTTCCCCAGCACGGCTACAGCTTCAGCCAGACCCCGCTGTGGGCGGGCATCTACCTGATCCCACTCACTGTCGGCTTCCTAGCGGTCGGTCCGGTTGCGGGGATCCTGTCGGATCGCTACGGAGCCCGATGGCTGGCGAGCGCGGGGCTGGCCATGTCGGCAGCGGCCTTCTTGTTGCTCAACACACTGCCCATGAACTTCTCCTACGTCCCCTTCGCCGGGCTGGTCCTGCTGTTCGCGCTGGGAATGGGCCTGTTCTTCACGCCGAACCAGGCGTCGGTCATGAACAGCCTGCCCCCCGACCAGCGCGGTGCGGGAGCCGGGATGCTCAACACCTTCCAGAACTCGGCTCAGGTGCTGTCGATGGGATTGTTCTTCACGATCGTGACGTTGGGGTTGGCTGCGACGCTGCCGTCGCATCTATTTTCCGGGCTGACGGCGGCAGGGGTGGCGCCGGCCGCCGCCCACCGCGTCGCGTCCGAGCCGCCGATAGGCAGCCTCTTCTCGGCGTTCCTCGGCTTCAACCCGGTGCAGCAACTGCTCGGCCCTGCCGGACTGGCGCATTTGAGCGCGAGCCAGGTGACCTACGTGACCGGACGCTCGTTCTTCCCGAAACTGATCGAGTCGTCGTTCGCGACGGGCCTGCACCTGGCGTTCGACTTCGCGGCGGGAGCGTCTGTCATAGCGATGGTCGTGTCGCTCATGAGAGGCAAGCGCTACGTCCACTCGATGAGCACCGAGCAGGCGGACGTGGCGACGCTTGAGCCCGCAAGCCGGTGACGTCGAGCGGGATAGCGGAGCGCGAACGGCTCCTTTCGATAGGGGCTGCGGCTGAAGCGGCGGGTGTCACCGAGAGAGCCCTTCGCTACTACCAGGAGCTTGGCCTCATCGACCCTGCGGTGACGACGGGCGGGTCTCGACGCTACGCCCAGAGCGATCTCGACCGCGTGGCACGGATCCGGGAGTTGCAAGCATTGCTTGGGTTCAACCTGGACGAGATAGCTGTCGTTCTGGCCAACGAGGACCGGACAACCGCGATACGGGAGGCGTATTTCGACGAGGAGACGCCGGATTCCCGGCGCGTTCAGTTGCTCGCCGAATCGCTCGATCTCGCCACCCAGATGCGGCGGACCGTGGAGGCAAAAAGGGCCGCTTTGGACGTGTTCGTCAGGGATCTCGACGAGAGAATCGACCGGATCCGGTCCGTGATGGGGGCGCGCGAAGCGCCGTAGCCTTGGCGGAGACGCTTCGGGCTGGTAGCGTCGAAGGCACTGTGCCTTATAGCTGCGAGCCCGGTAGGGCTTCCAGGAATGCCAGGGTCGCGCCCGGTGGGCGCCGGCGAACCTGGAGGCATCGGGGGTACGCGGTGCTCTCGGCCACCGTCGTGGTCGTCTTTACCCTTGGCGTCTTCCGTGCTCCACAGGTATCAGCGTCCACCCCGGCGCAGATCCAATCGGAGATTTCCTCGCTCCATGCGCAGCTGGTAAACGCCGGGGCGAACGTCCATCAAGCTACCGTCGCGTACGGTGCGGCGGTCGCCTCGGAGCGGCGTCTTGCGACGCAGGTCGCAAACGACAAGGTCCTCGCCGATCGTGCAGCTGCGTCATTGTCGACGAGTGAGGTGGCGCTTCGTGTCGAGCTGGTGAGCGCCTACGTCGGCGGGTACATGACCTCACCGGTCGCTCAAGCCCACCCGGGTGGGGTTGGAGTGGCAGACCCGGCTGTCGCTGAGGGCTACATCTCAGTCGCAACGGATACGCTTCGCGGCGTCGTCGAGCGCTTCCGGCTGGCTCGACTCGAATGGACTTCCGCCCAGGCGACCGTGGCTGCACGCGAGAAAGCTTCGCAAAAGTCGGTTGCAGTGGCCGAGGCGGCGCGCACGGCAGCCGTTCGCGAAGCCACCGTCGTGAGCGGGCAGATCCAGGGCCTCCAGGCTCAGCTGACCGCCCTCGAAAGTCAGGCCGGGACCCGCGCGGGAGCTTCCACCCCCCAGGGAGGACCCGTCGGCGGCGGGCTGCTGCAAGCTGTCCAAGCCCAGCTGAACCTTGCAGCCGCGACCGGCGGGAGCGCTGTAGGGTCGGGGTCGGGGTCGGGGTCGGGGTTATCGTCGAGCGGTGGCCGGTCCGCCCCGGTTACAGGGTCATCTTCAGGCGCGACCACTCGGGTGACCTCGCCTCCCACGGCGCCCGTCGAGGTTTCGACTCCGGCGACTACCGCTTCGCCGACGACTGCGCCGCCAACAACCGCGCCGGCGACTACCGCGCCGGCGACGACTGCGCCGGCGACGACTGTGGTGCGAACGACAGCGGCCCCCGCGACTGCGGCGCCGAACCAGTCCACGAACACATCCGCCTCGAGTGTCTCAGGCGCTGCCCAGCCGGCGACGACGACTGGATCAGGTACCGCCGGTGCAACGCCCAACGCGGCGGACTGGCTTGCGCTTCGCACGTGTGAGAGCAGCGACAACTACCAGGAGAACACCGGCAACGGCTACTTCGGTGCCTACCAGTTCAGCCAAGCAACCTGGACCGGCCTCGGGTATCCGGGTCGCCCCGACCAGGAGCCGCCGTCGATGCAGGACCAAGCCGCAGCAACTCTGCAAGCCGAGTCCGGTTGGGGGGCATGGCCGTCCTGCTCGGCCGCGCTCGGTCTTTGACGGG
The DNA here is from genome assembly GCA_021838305.1 of Actinomycetes bacterium. Classification (GTDB taxonomy): domain Bacteria; phylum Actinomycetota; class Acidimicrobiia; order Acidimicrobiales; family Palsa-688; genus JAJZAM01. Next base: position 4,294 of record JAKCEB010000130.1, read on the forward strand.
TGGGGCAGTCCTTGCCGGCAGCCCTCGGCCGGGTAGGCTAGGCGAGTGATCCGCTCCGACGAGACGACCGGGCGCGTGCAGACCGACGAAGCGCCCCTGAACTTACGCGACAAGACTCTCGTCGGCGGTCGCGGCCGGTGGTTGGGCAGCACGACCGCCGAGCGTATGGAGCTGAAGCTCGTCTGGTGGCGCGAGGTCCTGCTTGTTGCCGTGTTCTACGCCGTGTACAGCGCTATCCGCGACATAAGGGGCACGAAACCGGTGTCCGCCGCTCAGGCGCTCGCCAACGCGAAGATAATCATCTCCTTCGAGCGGGACCTCGGCGTCTTCGTGGAGCAGCACATCCAGCACTTTTTCATGCAGAGCCGCTTCATCATCGAAGCATTCGACGTGTGGTACGGGACGACGCACTTCGTGATCACCGGAGGTCTGCTGCTCGTCTTGTTCTACAAGTTCCCCGACCGGTACCGGATCTGGCGTGACACCCTGGCGATCCTCACCGCACTCGCGCTCATCGGCTTTGCGGTGTTCCCGATGATGCCCCCGCGGTTGCTGCCGGCGAGCTACGGTTTCGTCGACACCCTGCGGGTCGTCGGCGGCCTGTGGAACTTCAACAGCGGGCCGATGAACGACCTGTCGAACCAGTATGCAGCGATGCCCAGCCTGCACTTCGCCTGGGCGTTGTGGTGCGGGCTCGCCCTCGCAGCGATGTTCAAGACGAGGCGGGCCCGCATGCTCGCCTACTGCTATCCCGCGGTAACTGTCGTGTGCGTGATAGTCACAGCCAATCACCTTTTCAGCGACGTAGCGGCCGGTGCGGCGATAACAGTCATCGGATACGTCGGGGCGGTCACGCTGCAGGCTCTACGGTCCCGTCGCTACAGTTGGAACTAGAGCGTCCCGGCGTGACCCGCCCGGGCGGGCTCCAAGGTGGCGAAGCCGGAAACGGTGAGCCGAACGTGAGCGCATCGCCGGGAGCGGCTGCTGTAATCCGCGGCGTCTGGCGCAGCGTCCGGGTAAAGCAATGGACCAAGAACGTTCTCGTGTTCGCCGCCCCCGGAGCGGCGGGTGTTCTGACACATAGAGTTGCGCTGGAACGCTCGATCGCTGCGTTTGCGCTGTTCTGCGCCCTGGCAGCCGGCACCTACCTTTTAAACGACAGCGTCGACGTTGAAGCCGATCGCAGGCACCCGGTCAAACGCAACCGTCCGATCGCCGCGGGCATCGTCAGCGTCCGACTCGCCGTCGTCCTCGCCGTAGTGCTCATGGTGGGTTCGGTGACGCTCGGGTCGTTTCTGCGTCTGCAGTTCGGTTTGGTCCTCGGGATCTACGTGGTAGTCCAAATCGCCTACAGCAGCTACCTCAAACACCTCCCCGTCTACGACCTGACGTCGGTGGCGGCAGGCTTCCTGCTGCGAAGCATCGCAGGGGCCGTGGCTGTTCCAGTGGCGGTCTCGGAATGGTTCCTTATAGTCACCACGTTCGGCAGTCTCTTGATGGTGACAGGCAAACGACTCGCCGAGCACGCCGAGCTCGGAGAGGAACGTGGCGGCCACCGGGCGACCCTGGACGCCTATACCACCACGTTCCTTCGCATCGTCGTAGCGTTGGCGGCCACCGGGGCCGTCGTCGGCTACAGCTTGTGGGCATTCTCCTTGCAGACGGCGACGGTACATCACCACGACGAGATCTTTTTCCAGGTGTCGATAGTCCCAATCCTTCTCGGCCTGCTCCACTTCACGTTCCTGATCGACAGCGGAAAAGGCGCCCGCCCGGAGGATCTCGTACTTCACGACCGCCAACTGCAGTTGCTCGGGCTCATCTGGGTCGTCTTGTTCGGCTTCGGCGTATACCACTAGGGGGCGGATGCGAACCGACGACAAACGACCGGAGCCGTGCTCTCCCGAGACAGCCCTGTTGGCCGGTTGGGGCCGGACATCTCCGACATCAGCCGCGCTGTACAAGCCGCGGGCGCCTGGTGAGGTCGAGGAGATCAGCCGGTCGGCAGGACCGAGGGGCATCATAGGGAGGGGACTCGGGCGGAGTTACGGAGACGCAGCACAGAACGCCGGCGGCACCGTAGTCGACATGACCTCCGCCGAGCGGATCCTCGACGTGAACCTCGCCGAGGCGACTGCGACAGTCGAAGCAGGGGTGAGCCTGCACAAGCTGATGCGAACCCTCGTTCCGCTGGGGCTGTGGCCGGCAGTGTCGCCAGGGACACGCTACGTGACGGTAGGCGGGGCGATCGGCTCCGATGTACACGGCAAAGGCCACCATCGCGACGGGACTTTCGGATCCCACGTCCGCTCGATGGACCTCTATACACCCGGCTTCGGTCGCATCACGTTGAGCCCCGACGCCACGCCGGACGAGTTCTGGGCGACGACAGGCGGGATGGGACTCACCGGAATCGTCGAGCGCGCGACGATTGAGCTTCTGCGAGTCGAGACGTCGTCGGTTCGCGTCGACTCGCAACGCACGACCGACCTGGACTCCACGATGGCCGTGATGGCCGAACGTGACCACCTCTACCGGTATTCCGTCGCATGGATCGACTGCCTCGCACGCGGCTCGTCTCTCGGCAGGTCGATCGTCGAGTTCGGCGAGCACGCCCGCCTCGAAGACCTTCCGGTCCGGGGCCGTTCACGATCGAACGCGTTGCGTTTCGATCCGGCCGACTCGCTGCCGGCACCGCCGTGGGCGCCTTCGGGAATGCTCAACCGCTGGAGCGTCGCGGCGTTCAACGAGCTGTGGTACCGCAAGGCACCGGCGCGCTCCGCCGGACACGTGGTAGGCGCCTCCAAGTTCTTCCACCCGCTCGACATGATCGACGGCTGGAACAGAATCTACGGCAGACGCGGTTTCCTGCAGTACCAGTTCGTCCTGCCCTACGGCGAGGAGCTGGTACTGCGACGTGTCATCGAAAGGCTTGTGACAGCGAGAGCAGCGTCGTTTCTTGCTGTGCTCAAACGCTTCGGGCCGGCAAACCCTGCCCCGTTGTCGTTCCCGAGCGAAGGCTGGACGTTGGCGTTGGACCTGCCGGTCAGCTTCGGAGGTCTCGCCGGCGAGCTCGACGCCATCGACGAGGACATCGCAAAAGCGGGAGGCCGGGTTTACCTGGCCAAGGATTCGCGATTGCGCCCGGAGCTGCTCGAAGTCATGTACCCGAAGCTTCCCGAGTGGCGCGAGGTTCGCGGACGGCTCGACCCGAAAGGCGTGATGCAGTCGGATCTAATGAGGCGCCTGCCTGCCCTGCGCTCCGGGGACCGGCGCGGCGAGCGGCCTTTCGGGGCGCGCCCCGAAAACTCGACTACGACGGAGGAACAATGAAAGACGCTCTCGGATCGGTCGGATCGGTTCTCGTCCTGGGCGGATCCTCGGAGATAGGAGTCGCGATAGCCGGCGTGCTGGCGGCTCCTCGGTCCGCGACGGTGATCCTCGCCGGGCGCAACGGGGAGCGCCTGGCGAGCGCGGCGCGCACCGTCGCTGACGCCGGCGCCGGGCGGGTGGAGACACTCGACTTCGACGCGCTCCAAGCGTCGACGCATGACGACGTGATCGAGCAGGCGGCGGCCTTGGCCGGCGGCGACCTCGACGTCATAGTCGTAGCCTTCGGCCTGCTCGGCGACCAAGCCCGGGACGAGGCGGGCGGCAGCGGGGCGCTCGACGTGGCTTCGGTCAACTACGTCGGGGCCGTCTCCGCTGGGTTGGCCTCGGCCCGGGTCCTTCGACGCCAAGGGCACGGGACGATAGTGGCTCTGTCATCGGTCGCCGGTGAGCGGGTCCGGCGGGCCAACTTCGTATACGGCTCGTCGAAGGCCGGCATGGACAGCTTCTTCCAGGGCCTTTCGGACTCG
>JAKCEB010000131.1 GCA_021838305.1 Actinomycetes bacterium
CGAGCGCCATCGTGGCGTTTGGGCACAGCCTTGGCGGTGACATCGTGCTTGCCACAATGCAGCAGCACCCAGGACTTTTCAGCGGCGCTGTCATTTGGGAGGCGCCGATGCCATGGCTCAACTTTTGGCCGAATGACACTGCGTCTCGCGGCGCCGGGGGCAAGCTCGGACCCGAGGAGCGCGCCGAGTGGTTCATGCGCAGGATGGTCGGGGACCGCATCTGGGAGCGCCTCCCGGCAGCCACGCGCTCCGCTCGGCGTTCGGAAGGCCGGACGCTCGACACGGACTTCGCATATCTGGGGCACGGTCCCGTCTTCGATCCGTCTGCCATCAAGGTCCCGGTGACAGTCGGATTCGGCGGTCTGTCAAGGGCGCATCAGACGATGGCGGCCACCGAGCTCGCCTCGTCTCTTCGGATCTCGACTATCGTCGAGATCCCCGAGTCAGGCCATGGGGCGCACATAAGCCATCCTGGAGAGGTCGCCGAGCTAATCCGGAGCGTGGTTGCGTTTCGGGGAGCGGCACACGGCGAACAGCACGAGCGTGGTTTCGTCTAGCTCCTCGGTCACATGGAAATCGTCAGCGGTGATGCCGGTAGCGCCGCCGCTGTCGCCGGCCGCCATCAGCCGGTAGACGATTGGTAGCGCCGCGGAGTAGATCGTCGTGTACCATTTGTGGGGGATGCGCCGCCGCAGTTTGAACACGTCGAGGCGAAGCACTTTCTCGGCGCGCTGGCGCCTTGCTGCGAAGTCGGATTTCACTCGCTTCGACCCGTCGAGGCCGCCGACCCAGACGTCGTCGAACAATCCGCGGAGCATCTCCTCGAACTCAGCCGGGTCGTAGAGGTGCAGGTGGAATGGGTTCTCGAAGTCGGCTGGGCGGTTCGGCGTGAGGATGAGGACTGTCCCTGAATCGCTCAGTACCCGTGCGAGCTCCGCGGCATGCAACTCCGGGCGCTGGAAGTGCTCGATCAGATGCGAGGAGCACACGAAGTCGAAACCACCGGAACGAAAGCACGTCGACAGCGCGTCGCAACACGTCACCGCCAAGCCCTGCGGGGCAAACCTCCCTCCTGCAACCCGGGCCGTCGCCAGGTCGTAGTCGAAGCCGACGACGACCCTGTCATCGCCTAGAAGTGATGCCGACTCGAACCCGAGGCCGCATCCCGCGTCGAGGACGAGTCCCGGCTCGAGACGGCTTTTGAGCTCTCGGTAGCCTGCGGCATGCAGGGCCAGAAGGGAGTCTGGCGTCGTGCCCTCGACCGGGCGCTCGCCTAGGAGTTTTACCACGACCGACTTCCTAGCACGGCGGACCTGGCCTCGATGATAAGTTAGCAATGATAAATAATGTCGCTTAGGAAAAATGGTGTGCGCCACTCCTTCGCACGGCTCGCGTCGAGCGTACGCCCAGCGTGGTCGAGCCGTAACTTCGAACTGATCTTCGTCGCTCGGACCGCTATGAGCTGCGGCCGGGCACTCGCCGGGGTAGTAACCCCGATCTACCTGGCTCTCGAAGGGTTCAGCGCTTTCGAGATCTCCGTGTACGTCGTCGTGGTGTCCCTCGCGTCGGCTGCGATGTCGACCCTGATCGGCTCCAGCGCAGACAGGCTTGGCCGCAAACCTTTCATGGTGGCGCTGCCGCTTCTCAGCACTGCGGCAGCAGTTGCGTTCGCTCTCACCTCGGCGCACCTGGTGCTGTTCGCGGCAGGGGCGCTCGGCAGCTTCGGACGCGGGGCGGGAGCGGGGGCAGGGGCAGTCGGCCCCTACCAGCCCGCTGAGTCCGCTTTCGCCGCCGACAGCGTCCCCGCCCAGAACCGCAACTCGATGTTCGGCCGGCTGGCGTTCGCTTCGTCGGCCGGCGCAACGGTCGGCGGTCTCCTGGCACTGCTTGTGACATCGAGCCACGTGCGCGGACCCGCTGCAACCGCGACGTTTCGCGCATCGTTCATCGCTATCGCGCTGGTTTCCGCAGCAGCAGGCCTGGTGGCAGTCGGACTGTCTGAACAGCCTCGGGCCCCGCGCAAGCAGGGCCAGCGAAGCCTGCACTGGCCGCTGCGTTCGAGTTGGCTCGTTTACCGCCTTTGGGTCACCAATAGCTTCAACGGCGCCGCCGTCGGAATGCTCGGGCCGTTCCTCACATATTGGTTCTTCCGACGCTACGGTATCGGCGCTGCCGAAGTGGGTGTCCTCTACGCCGTCGTCAACGCCGTAACCATGGCTGCGAGCCTCAGCGCGTCGGGCCTGGCCCGCCGTTTCGGCCTCGTGCGGACCTCCGCTGTCATGCGCGCCGCGCAGGGACTGCTCGTAGTGCCGATGGTCCTGGCGCCGAACTTCGAGCTCGCGGGTGCTGTCTACCTCGTGAGGATGGTCACGCAGCGGATATCGCTGCCGCTTCGCCAGTCCTACACCCTTGGCCTCGCGGAACCCGACGAGCGCGCCGCCGTCGCTGCGATATCCAACCTGCCGAGCCAGCTCGCCATGGCGTCCAGCCCGCTGCTCACCGGCTACCTTTTTGACGAAGTAAGCCTGAGCCTTCCCTTCGAGATCTCATCGGTGCTGCAATTGCTCAACGCCGGGCTTTGGTGGCGGCTGTTCAGGGACCATCCCCCCGAGGAGGAGCGCACGGCGAGGCCCGAGACCTCCTTAACACAACCCTCATAGACTCCAGACACGGCCCTCACACCTTGCTCCGATACTGGGTCATGTAGCAACGCCCGCCTGGCTTCACGCCAGATCAGACAAAAAAAAGGAGCACCACATGTCGCTACTTCAAAGCCCCCGACGTAAGGTCGCAGCCGGAGCCGTGGCGGCCATAGCCTCGCTCGGAGCGGGAGTCGGCGCCTACGCCCTCACTGCACCGACGATAGCCACAGCAGCTTCGAACGCGGCGCCTCTCAATCTCGCCGTGTCCAGCCAGAACTCGAGTGCAGCTCAGACACCTAAAGTGAAGAGGCACCTCACCCTGCTGCAACGGTCGGATCACACGACTATCGAAGTCAAGGTCAAAGGCCAGTGGAAGACCTTCGAGTACGACCGGGGCAAGGTCACAGCGGCGAGTCCTTCCTCGATCACCTTGTCGCTGCCGGACGGCTCCCAGGTGACCGAAGCGATCACGTCGACCACCAAGTTCGGCGGGATCTCCGCAGAGACCTCGCTTCGCGACAACGTCCGGGCCTTCGTAGTCTCCTCCGGCGGGACCGCTCTTCGGATCCACCAGGCGCCGCCCAAGACAACCACCCCAGCGTCTCCGGCCGCACCCGCCGCCTGAACAGGGATGACGCGGGTTGGTCGAGATGAGGACTAGTCGAGAAGGTCCGGGTCGCTTCGAAGAATCTCGTCCCACAACGGCTGGAAGCTGAACCATCCAGCCTGATGGAACCCGGTCTTCTCGGCGGTGTAGCGGGCGTCCGCGTCGTCGATCAGATGCGGGCGCCCGACCGACTCGGCGAGGATCTGCGCCTGGCAGGATCGCTCCATAGTGATAAACCACCAGGCGGCCTCGTCGACGGAGTGTCCCACCGTGAAAAGGCCGTGATTGCGGTGGATCGCCGCCTTGTGCGGCCCCAAGCCGGCGGCGAGGGCCTTGCCGGCGCTCTCGTCGAGCACGATCGCTCCCCCACCCTCGGTCACCACCACATGGTCTTCGTAGAAGACACACGCGTCCTGGGTTATCGGGTCCAAGGTACGGCCGAGTGACGACCACGCCTTGCCGTAGATGGAATGGGCGTGCGCAGCAGCGATCACATCCGGCCGCGCTTGGTGCACCGCCGAATGAATGACAAAGGCGGCCCGGTTGACCGGCCGGCCGCCCTCCACCACATCGCCGTGGTGGTTGACCAGGATCAGGTCTGACACCCTCACGTGGCGGAAGTTCATCCCGAACGGGTTCACCCAGAAGTGATCCGTCAATTCGGGGTCCCGTGCGGTGATGTGGCCAGCGACCCCCTCGGAGAAACCGAAACGGCCGAAGATGCGAAGCGCCCCCGCGAGGCGTTCCTTGCGATGGCGGCGTTCGGCCTCGACCGATCCCGCGGCAGGCGCCTCCGGCACCTCAAGGTCACGCTGAGCAGACTCCGTTACCGATTCCGTTACCGTCGACATCGCCATTCCGGCTCCTCCCTGGTTTGCCTCAAGGCTAGCGCCACGCGAGGCGTCTCCAAAGGGAAAAATCTAGGCGCCGCCGAGTATCGAAGCGCACCGCCGGGCTGTCGCTACGGCCTCGGAAGGGTCGTCGCCGAGAGCGGTCACATGGCCGACCTTGCGACCCGGCAAAGCCTCCTTTGCGTAGAGATGCACGCTCGCACCTCGAACCGCCAGGGCGTCGACGAGACGGGACCTGGGGTCGACTCCGTCCGCGCCTCCGAGAACGTTGACCATCGCCGCAGCGCCCTTGACGAGGGAAGTGTCGCCTAGCGGCCAGCCGAGCACGGCGCGCAGATGGTTGTGGAACTGCGACGTGACGCAACCTTCGATCGTGGCGTGCCCAGAGTTGTGCGGGCGCACGGCTATCTCGTTGATCAGCACCGTCCCGGACGCCTCGACGAAAAGCTCGACCGCGATGATGCCGGTCGCGCCAACCAGGTCGGCCACCGACCGTGCCAGATCGTGCGCACGCAACCGCACTTCTGAATCGAGCGAAGCGGGCATCGACAGCTGCGTGCAGATCCCGTCCTCTTGCAGCGTGGCGACCGTCGGGTAGGCCGCGTACTCGCCGTTCGTCGAGCGCGCCGCCAGCACCGCGACCTCACAGGCGAGCTCGACGTGCGCCTCGACCAGCAGATCGGCGCCTCGAAGGCTCGACAGCGCCGCGTCGACACCCGATGGTTCGGCCACGAACGCGACGCCTCGGCCGTCGTAGCCGCCGGTTCGGGCCTTGAGGACCACCGGCCAACCGTGGGCCGCCGCGAAGCTTTCGATGTCCGACCTCGCGTCGGGCCCCACCTGGGCGAAGGCGGGCACGTCGAGGCCAGCCTCGGAGAACAGACGTCTCGCGGCCAGCTTGTCCTGGGCTGCATTCAGCGCCCGCGAACCGGGCGCTACCGCGACACCGGACCCCTCCAGGGAAACCACCAGGTCGTTGGGCACCTGCTCGTGGTCGAAAGTGACCACGTCTGCGAGACCTGCGAGGCGCGCCAGCGCCTCGGGGTCGTCCGCCCGGCCGTACAGCGCTCTCGCGCCGGCGAGGACGGCAGGGTCCTCAGGCGACTTCGCCAGCACGACCAGGTCGACGCCGAGATCGACGGACGCTTGGTGGGTCATGCGTGCGAGCTGGCCTGCGCCGACCATACCCACTACCGGCGCACGGAAGGCACCAGCCGACTCGACGCCCGACACGGCATCGATGTTCCCCGTAACATTGCTGCGGTGTCAAATACAGCCGGTTCCGACAAGAGCACACCTGCGGGAAGAGCAACGCAGGTCGAAGTCGTGATGGGCAGCGCCTCCGACCTGGAGGTGATGCGACCCGCCGCGACGGTCCTAGAAGAACTCGGGGTGTCTGTGGCGCTGCGGGTCGTATCCGCTCACAGGACGCCGATGGACATGATCGACTACGGCCGCGAGGCGGCCGGCCGGGGCGTGCAGGTGATCATCGCGGGCGCCGGCGGCGCAGCGCACCTGCCGGGGATGCTGGCGTCAGTCACGAGCCTACCTGTGATCGGCGTGCCGGTGCCGCTTCGCTACCTCGACGGTATGGACTCACTGCTGTCGATAGTCCAGATGCCTGCCGGTGTGCCGGTAGCGACCGTCGGGGTCGCCAACGCGCGAAACGCCGGGCTGCTCGCCGCACGGATCCTCGCCCTCTCCGACGCCGACCTGGCGAAACGGCTGGAAGGTCACGCTGAACGCCTCGCCGAGACGGCCCGCGGGCAGGACCTGACGGTTCGCGGCGCCGCAGGCGGGTAGGCGCCCCGACCCGTGCCGAGCGGTCCTACGCCCGCAGTTCGGGTGGTAGTCGGCGCGCGCGTCGACTACGAGCTTCACAGCTACCGCCACGACCCGGACGCGACATCGTTCGGCGAGGAGGCGGCCGCTGCTCTCGGCGTCGACCCGACGAGGGTGCTGAAGACTCTGATCGTCGACGTAGGCGCACGCCTGGCCTGCGCCGTCGTGCCGGTCGCGTACCAGCTCGACCTTCGGGGGCTGGCCGGGGCGCTCGGCACCAAAACCGCTCAGTTGGCCGAGCACTCCGTCGCCGAGCGCTCCACCGGCTATGTCCTGGGGGGGATCAGCCCGGTAGGCCAGAAACGCAAGCTTGCAACCGTCATCGACGACTCAGCCACGAAATGGTCGACTGTCTACGTGAGCGCCGGGCGGCGGGGCCTGGAGTTGGAACTCGCCCCCGACGATCTCGCAGCGCTCACAAACGCGACTTTTGTCCACATAAGCCGACGCTGAGCCGCCGAGGAACGGCCGATGTGCTTCGGAAGAGAGGAGACGTGCAAACATTTGCAAAATGTTCTACCATTCGTCCATTCACCTCGGTGAGCCTCACGCGCTCGTCGGCATCGAACTAGGGAGGAAGAGACGTTGACCATCAATCGGAGGAAACGTTCGACTACGCGCCGGGCAGGCATGGTCGCCCTCGGAGCGTCGGCAGCCCTAGTCGCTGCGAGTTGCAGCTCGTCGACCACCAGCTCGAGCTCCGCTACCACGAACACCGGGCCTGCGTCGACGTCGAGCGCCGGCACGAGCGGGTCTGGCGCGCCTTCGGGTACGCCGGTGGTATTCCACGCTGTCGTCGGCGAAACCGGCGCGGCGGCCGCTCTCGGCAGCCGCGAAGCGAAAGCGCTCAAAGCCCTAGCCTCCCAAGTGAACTCGACCGGGGGCATCGACGGCCACCCGATGCAGGTCGACGTCGTCGACAACCAGTCGAACCCGGCGACAGCGGTCCAGTTGGCGAGCCCCTGGGTGAGCCAGGGAGTGCCGTTCATCTTGAACGGGAGCATCGTCGGGACCGACAAGGCGGTCGACGCCCTCGCCACGGCGAACGGGCCTTTCATCTACGACCTGTCGCCGGGCACACACCCGAAGGCTGGGAGCATGATCTTCTCCGCGGGCCTCTCGACGACAGCCGACGCGGAGGCTTACCTCACGTTCCTCAAGTCCAAAGGCCTCACGAACATCGCCGTCATCAACTCGACCGACGCGAGCGGCACGGACGGCTACACGCAGCTGTCGACTCAGCTCGCGACGAGCGCCTTCTCGTCGTTCAAGCTCGTTAGCCACCAGACGTTCGACCCGACGTCGGTGAGCGTCAACACGCAGATGGCTGCGATCAAGGCAGCGAACCCGCAGGCGATAGTCGTCTGGACGACGGGCACCCCGCTCGGCACTGTGCTCAAGGCCATGCAGTCGCTCGGAATGGATTCGATCCCGACGGTCACGACAGCCGGCAACGCAGCTCACGCCGAGCTCACGTCGTTCGCTTCGATCCTGCCGAAGAGCATCTATTTCCCGACCGGGCCGCTCTACCTGTCACCGTCAGTGCTGCCGGCATCGATCGGCGCCGCCGTGAGCTCCTTCGACAAGGCGGTTAGCGCCGCAAGCGGCCACGGAGGCGACCCGTGGGGTCTCGCCTGGGACCCGGGCACGCTGCTCGTCGGTGCTCTGCGCAAGCTCGGCGTCAACGCCACCGCCAAGCAGATCCTCAACTACATGCAGAACCTGCAGGGCGTCGCCGGCGTCTATGGCACTTACAACATGAGCGTCAGCAACCATCGGGGTGTGGGTGTCAATAGCATCTACGTGACAACCTGGAATGGCAGCTCGTTTACGGCAGTGTCAGGCGGCGGAGGGACCCCGCTCGGCTAGCCATGACCGAGTTTCTGAACATTCTTGTCGGGGGCCTGGTCACCGGCGCCGTGTACGCGCTGCTGGCCGTCGGCTTCTCGCTCGTGTTCAACGTGACCGGTGTCCTCAACCTGGCGCAGGGCTCCTTCGTCGCGATGGGCGCCCTCGTGATGTACGACTTCAAGGTGGACGTGCGCCTGCCGTTGGCGTTGGCGTTCGTGGCGGCACTTCTCGTCATGACCGCTGTCATGATCATCGTCGAGTGGCTGATCATCCGCCCTGCCGTGCACAAGATCTCGCACACGAACCTGCTCATGCTGATGGGGGGCCTCCTCACGGCGTTCCAGGGGGCGGCTCT
>JAKCEB010000132.1 GCA_021838305.1 Actinomycetes bacterium
CGGCGGAGCGGCTAGTCGCCGAGCGGGTAGGCGATGTCGCAGATCGGCTCGTCCTCGCCGACCGACTCCGGGTTGGCCAGGTAGACCTCACGGCAGGACAGAGATGATGCGGGATGTGCAGTCACTTTCGGGGGAGCAGGCTTCGGCGTCATAGGCGGCGAGGATGGCGGGGTAGTCCCACTGCCGTTTGGTGATCGTGGTGTATGCCTCGGTGTGAGCGGGCTCGGTGCGTATGCCGATCAGGTCGGTCGGCCCGATCTCCGCCGGCACGCCGAGGGCGGCGTCGAGCGGCCCGTCGTCGTGCTCGTTGACGGGCCCGTGGAAGATCAGAGTGAAGGGCCAGTGGGTTTGATGTCACCGAGGTGAGCGCTGAACGCTGCCTTGGCGCGGCCACGAACGCGTCGGTCTGATTGCCGTGTTGACGGGCTTGGATCGACATGAGGCGACGGGCCGGGGTCTCGCGGGTCTTGATCTCGAACATTGGATCTGTTTCCTTTCGCAGGATCGATTGGACATGGCGGATGACGAGCCGGCGTCCCTGGTGGTCGCGCTCGATCCCGTCGAGCAGGATGTCCAGTCGTGCGCACGCACTCTCAACGCCCGTGGAGAGTTCAGCGACCACAGACTCGATCGCGGCGAGGCTGAGGTCGACGCCGCGTAGCAGTGCCAGCTCTTCGCCGGGAGTCGCGGCTCACGATTCCGCGCCCAGAGGGACTTCAACTTTCGGCGGCGGCACGGCCGGCGGGTCCGTGGAGCGAGTCCCGCTGCGACACGGCGTGCGTTGTCGGCTTGGCGTTCGTTGAACGCGTCGGCGACTGCAAGGTTGCGCACGACGAGGGCGCAGTGAGGAGCAGGGTTGTGGGGGTGAGTCCCATGAGCCGGCACCAGCCGCGTGCTATGTCGATGGTTGCGCGGTCTTTGATCCGGGCGTTGGCTCGTTCGGCGGCGGATCGCCGGGCGTAGGAGGGGCGATAGAACTTTTCCGGGTAGTCGTGGCGTTGAACAGTTTTGGCGTTGACGGCGGGCGGGACGGTGATGGTGGCCTGGGTGCAGCAGGTGGGCGGGTGGCTGAGTGGGGTGAGGACCTCGGCCCGGGTGTAGTCGAGGGTCATGGGGGGATGCAGCAGTGGGCAGCAGACCTTGCTCGCCACGGCGGGGCAGGCGACGCGGTGGTAGCCGTCTTTGTCGTTAGCGGTCACCCGTCCAAGCTTGTAGGAGGCGAACTCTTCTGCGTGCTGGTCGTGGGCGGCGGTCTCTTCGGTGCTGGCCCCTCGGGCAAGAGGGCCGATGTCGAACAGCGCGGTGGGGGTCGATGGGCAGTAGAGGTTGCCGTTTTGACGGATCGCCCCGGCATGGGTGCCTTGGGTGCCGCGGTCGGAGGGGTGCAGGTCTATTACTAAGGTGCGCAGGCTGCAGTGGCAGGGCGAAGTGAGCGGGCAGCCGATGGGCGTATCCCGAGTCGGCTATCACGTCGCCTTAGCTTAGAAGATCCCCGTTTTGTCATCTCGACCAGTACGTTGACCATGGGCGGGACCGGGTCGTGATCGCAGGAGCCCATCTGCATGCGCCGGACGAGCAAGCGGTGGCTGCGTCACGTCGGCGAGGCCGGTATACCGAAGAGCTCTACCGTCTGCTGGTATACACGATTCCCGAAACGAGATCAGCGACGACCGCCTCCGAGATCCGTGTGATGGGTACTGCTCCATAGGCGCCCTCCAGGTAGCGCCGACCGACAGCTTCACCTTTCCGGACGGCGAACGACGAAAGCTGGTTTGCCTCGACTCCCCCGGTAGCGTTGCGCTCGCACAGCCAGATCTGATCCCGACCCAAAGAACGGGATTCGTCGCTGTGGTCGAGCAACGATACGTCATGGGAGTTGGTAAGAAGCTGAGCTCCAAGCGGATTGGTCTTCTTGGATTGGAAGAGCATGATCACAGAGCGCACGAGGCTGGGATGCAAACTCGACTCGATCTCGTCTGCGAGAAGGACTGATCCCGAAAGAAGCGTATCGACGATGATACCGACCGCTCCGAGCCACGCGTGGGTACCCGCCGACTCCTCGTCGAGCGGTAGCGGCCTAACTGACCCGTGGAAGTCGTGCAACAGAGTCATTGCGAAGCTGTTGGAGAATGCGCCAGAGGCGTTGGTCTCGGCTTTCGACATCGGACTATCCCGCCAGCTGTCGGCGAGGGTAGCGAGCTCAGTCTGGCGTCGAGGCCCGACTTCTTCTGCGATGACGTCGACAATGCCGAGACCGGCGCCGGCCAGCAGATGGCGGACCAACAAGCCCGTATGTTCCTGGTGTAAAAGTCGTGATGTAAGCGCCCAGCGCTCGACGCGGTTGGACTCCTCCGCGAATCGCAGGTTGCGGACGAACCAGTTGACCACGTCTAGTGCGAGCGGGTTGCGAAGCCCCGCGAGGTAGCCCACAAGGGAAATCTGCTCCGGCACCAACGAAAGTTGCGCGGCATGGCTGCGGATGCTCGTGCCGGCCTCCAGCCCGGATGGGCTGCGCCGGTATAGGAGCACGGACCGGCGCTTTTGGCGAACGTGTACCTCTTCGTTGACGATCCGCCCCTCGCTGATCTCAATCTTAAGACTGGTACGTCCATGTGCCATAAGGAACTCGACCTCGAAGGTGCCTGATTCGATCCGAGGGTGATCAGCTGGGGGACGTTCATAGGTCGGTGGCAAGCCCCACTTGGCGGAACTGACGATGAGGCTTCGAAGTTCTCCCAGCGCCCGCAGCATTGTCGTCTTACCGCTGCCGTTCGGACCGAAAAGACACGCTACGCACAGCAAATACTCCGGCTTGGTCCCAACGCCGGTTGCCACTTGTCGAACCCACTCGGATTCCGATACCGGTGTCGCTTTAAGTGAAATCGCGGCCGGCTGACGTACGGCGTAGTAATCCGAGATTGAGAACGACACCAGCATCTCAGCTACTGTAGCGGCAAGGGCTGACTGTCAGGTCGCTGGCGCATCGGTTGCCTTGCGGTGCTATGCCATCCGATGAAATCAGGGTATCTGTGCTACATTCAATACGAGGCCGGACGGGAACACGTACAAGTTGATACCACCCTGACTGCATGGCGTGAAGCTCCACTCACCGACGCCGCCGAAGGTAGCGCAGACAGCGTGCGAGTAGTAGACCGGGGAATTGTAGGTCGCGGTAACGAATGCTGCGTCTGCCGGTTGGTTCGTAAAAGTGTTCGTAGGGGGTGTCAGAGACGACGACAGCCTCGTTGCGCTCAGCGTTGCGTGGTGTTCGCCAGTTGTCGGGAACCAAACGTTGAATCCTTCGCCCGCAGTCATCGTAGCCGAGTTCTCGTGGAATGCGCAGACGCTGTTCCTCAAGTTCCAAACGCCGACGAACCCGCCGGGCATTACAATCGGCCCGCGGGACTGGGCGCCTAAATAGGGGTCCGCTACCGGCGTTATCACAGCGTCCGAAGGGTAGCTTCCGAAGCAGTAGTAGTTCTGTGCCTGCGTTCTTGGGACGCTCAACGAGAATGCCTCCGAGGACGGCCGACCGGTAAGAACTCCCACATCAAATGTCAAAAGACTCGTCGGGAGTGGGTTGTGGTTGGCGTCCACGATCCACCAATGTCCTTGGCAGCCAGTTTGACAAGCTCCGAAGTAGTCGTAATACAAAGCGACAGGGTCGTTGAAAGCGGGCCCGGAAGCGGTGTTGAGTTGCGTCACCTCTGCAATCGCGCCCGGGGCGCCATTTAGATTCGGATTGTCAAGCATCGTCGCGCTGCCAGGGGGGATGGATCCCCCATTAGGATCCACCAGGGCGGAAGAGTTGATGTTGAGGCCGGAAACGCTATGGGCGAAAGAGATCGAAGTGCCGTCTTCGTAAGTCACCCCAGTAGTCGGGGGGGAAGTTCCCTCGGAAACCGGGGTTACTACTGATGATGTCGGTGCGGACGGATTCGTACTCGCAGGCGTTGGCGCGCTCGGCGTCGACTGATGACTCGTCGCTGTCGTCGCTGACTTGGTGCTCGGCAGCGTGGACGACGCAGCCGCGCTACCACGAGCCCCTGTCGTAGCGGCCGAAGAAGTCGACACCGAGTTGCGTGCTTTGACCCCCGAGCCTGTTGCCGCCACTATCGCCAGCACGGCGACCAAGACCGCAGCTGCTGCGGCCATTGCGACACCGACGCGAGGATTTGTCCTAATCGAGGTGATCACCCGGCTGAACATCGCTGTCTCCTCCCGAGCCCTGCTGGAGCGACCAGGCGTCCTCCCTCAGATTGGCCTCTCCGATCTCTCGCTACTCTACTGTGTAGTGATCTAAAGTACAAGTTTTCCGCAATATTGCTAGATATATGCTAGGAAGTGTACTTGTAGGGCCACGCGGTAGGAACGGTCGACACTGGCACCGCAGCGCTGCATGGCTCCTACGAGGGGTCGCCTGGCGCCTTGTAGGGGAGTTCTACTCCTAAGGAGGCGTAGGCGGCACGCAAATAGCTTTCCGCCCGGGGTGAGCCGATGATTCCTGGCGCCATCTTGTTCATCATGTAGGAGAAGGTGATCCGACGCTCCAAGTCCATGATTATCACCGACCCTCCCCAGCCCCCCCAGAAGCAGACCCGTCCGTCCGGAATGTAAGGGATGGTCTCGGGCTTGGCGAGCCCGAAGCCGATTCCGAAGCGAAGGGGAACTCCGAGGACGAGGTCGATTCCGTCTGCTTGCACGTCGAAGATCGAGTCGACGGCGTCGGTGGACAGGAAGCGTCGATTTTGCAGGGTGACGACCGAAAGGACTTGGGCAACGGAT
Organism: Actinomycetes bacterium; assembly: GCA_021838305.1. Lineage (GTDB taxonomy): Bacteria > Actinomycetota > Acidimicrobiia > Acidimicrobiales > Palsa-688 > JAJZAM01. The sequence continues at coordinate 4,786 of JAKCEB010000132.1, forward strand.
CGGGCGTTCGCGTGCCCGTTGGCAGCGCCAATGTCGGCAGAGCGCCACGCAGCGGTGTTAGCAGGATTCGCATCGACGAGAGGACCGCTGAAGGTTCTCACGGCTGGGCTCGTCGGGTCCATCGCGTCGAAATCGATGGGCAGTGGGGGCGGAGGAACGACAGGGGCGATGCGGTGCGTGTCCGCTGGCCGGGCACCGATCTGCAGATCCGCCCCGAGTGGGCCGGCAACTTCTTCAGCCACGAACTGTTTGAGTGTTTTGCCGGTGACTCTCCGTAGGACTTCGCCGAGGAGGTGGCCGAAGTTGAGAGCGTGATACCCCGAAGCCGTACCCGGCTCCCACCAAGGCGTTTGGGCCGCCATCCTCGACGTCGACTTCTCCCAGTCGTAGAGATCCTCGACCGTGGCCGGCTGGTCGAGGCCTGAGACACCGGACGTGTGGGACATAAGGTGGCGGACCTCGACCTGCTCCTTGCCTGCCGCCGAGAACTCCGGCCAGTATCGTGCGACGGGAGCATGGAGGTCTAACTCGCCGCGTGACGCAAGCATGAGCATTGCCATGCTGGTGACAGTCTTGGTAGTCGACCACACGTTGACGATGGTGTCTCGTTCCCACGGTGCGCTGTGCTCGGCGTCACGGAAGCCACCCCAGACGTCCACAACCGTCTCGCCGTCGATGTTCAAGGCGATCGAAGCTCCGAGTTCGTCGCCGGAGTCGATGTTCGCCCTCAAAGCGTCTCGGACCGCTGCAAATCGGCTATCGCATATGCCGTCAGTCATCTCATCTCCTCGTCTGTCCGCGTTCTTGGAGCACCGAGCGGATCAGCGTCGACGAGGCTAGTACCGAGACGATGGAACATGTCGGACGGACGCTACCGGCGACGTGTCCGCCGGAGACCGAATCGGGGGAGCTCTCGAGTCAAAACCGGCCGGTCTAAAGGCATCCGGAAGGGTATTGCTCGCAGTGGCCTTCTCTTACCGGTTGAGTTCGAGGGACCGGGCCGTCTGCTCCAAAGCCGACAGGTGGGAGCGGAGGTCGGCGTGGCCTGCCCTCATCGTGTCCACTGTGACGTGGGTGGCACCAGCTTCGCGCCATTTGTCAGCGAACCTCGAGGAGTCGGCGTCTGCGGGGATCCGGCCTTCCATGCCGATGGTGGCTTGATCGCGGTCCGCCTGCTGTGCGCTGTGCGCTATGAGTCGAAGCGCTTCTTCGAGGCGCTCGCCGGGGGCCATCATCGGGAACCATCCGTCGGCGCAGCGCCCGACGCGCTCGAAAGCGGCACGAGAACTGCCCCCCATCCATATCGGGATGGGCTGTTGGACAGGCCGGGGGCAGATCCCGGCACCCCGGATACGATCGAATCGGCCATCGAAGTTGACTGTTCGCTGCCTCCAGAGCAGGCGAAGCAGGTCAACTTGCTCTTCCTCGCGACGTCCTCGTGTGGCGAAGTCCTGTCCGAGTGACTCGTATTCGACGCGGTTCCAGCCCACTCCGACACCAAGGCGGAAGCGGCCCTCGGCGAGGATGTCCACTTCGGCGGCCTGCTTTGCTAACAATGCCGTTTGGCGTTGTGGCGAGATGACAATACCAGTGACAAGTTCGATGCTGGTTAGTGCGGCGAGGAAGCCGAACATGACGAAAGGCTCGTGGAACGGTGTATCGACGTCATAGGGTCCTTCCCAGCCTTGGTGCGCTATCGGGTCGACTCCGAGGACGTGGTCGTAGACGAGTATGTGGCGGTATCCCATCTGCTCGACTTCGCTGGCGTACGCTCGAAGGGTCGCGGGGTCGGGTGCCAGTTCGGTCTGGGGGTAGATCACACCAATCTGCATGTCCCTGTCTAGCGCTCCTGGAGGCGCAATGCACGTTTGTCATCTCGGGTGAGCGCCGGAACGCGGTGCCTTCAGGCGAGGGTGTCTGGGAGCGTCAGGGCACGACGACGACTTTGCCGACCGTCGCCGCCTCGACGGCTTCATGCGCTGCGACTATTTCGTCAAGGGTGTAGCGGTGAATGGGCAGCTCGGAGAGCGCCCTTTCGCTAACGGCGATGCCGATGTCGGAAGCCGCAGCGAGCAGGGCCGGCCGGGGAACCCCGTAGAGCAACACGAACCGCAGACTTACGTTCGCTGTCATGCAGCGCCGGATCGGCAGGGTCGGGTCTGTCCCCGTAGCGGCGTAGGTCACGACGGTCGTCGAGGGACCTGCCAAGGCGAGGTCAAGGTCAACGTTGGCGGGAAGATTGACTTCGACGATGCGATCCATGACGGGGGAGAAGTCCTTGAGCTCGTCGAGGGCATCCCGGCGCCGGTAGTCGACGACGAGGTCAGCTCCTGCTGCCTTGGCGAGTCCGGCCTTCTCGTCGTTGCTGACGGTGGTGGCAACCCGAGCTCCAGCACGCTTCGCAAGTTCGATTGCGTAGTGGCCGACCGCTCCTGCGCCCCCGGCGACCAAGACGGCGGCTCCGTCGAGAGGACCGTCCGCGAACAGACATCTGTGCGCTGTCATCGCGGGGATGCCGAGACACGCACCGAGGGCATCAGATCCCGTGTCGTCGAGGTGAGTCGCCTGCTCGGCGGGCTGTACACACCATTGGGCGGCAGTTCCGAAACGGTCAACAGCCGCCATCCACATCCAGACCCGCTCACCGACGCGCTTCACGTCTACGCCGTCGCCGACCGCCTCGATGGTTCCTGATCCGTCCTGGTGAGGTATCTGAAAGCCGTTGATCGGTCTAGGGGTGATTCCACTCCGAGTTTTCACATCGGTGGGGTTCAAGCCCGAAATCGCAACCCGCACTAGCACCTCACCTGCGCGGGGTTCCGGTTTGGCTATCTCGTCTACCTGCAGGACTTCGGAGGCGGGGCCTGTGCGGTCGTAGAAGGCTGCACGCATGACATCACCTTGTCCCTTTCGAGCGTCTTCCCTGGAGGTCCCTGATCGGCTCTGAACGCATATGCTACTGAGGGGAAAGATTGGTGGCCAACCCTAGGGCTGCGACGCTCTGAGAGTCGGTTATCTCCCCCTGGGCGACTAGCCCCCAGGCCCGGTCGGCAGGCACGAAGCGAACCTCTTCGATGCCTTCCGCAGCTCTCTCGTCGCTACCAACATTGCTTAGACCGTGAGCTACGAAGACGTGATTCTCCTCGCGGAGCAGGCCGTTGGCCGGGTAGAGAAGGCCGAGAAAGCCCCATTCGGAGGCTGCAAGGCCGGTCTCTTCCGCCAGTTCTCGCCGGGCGGCGTCAAGCGGTGTCTCGCCGGGTTCACAGCTCCCGGCCGGCACTTCGAGCGACCAGCGCTCGACGGTGTATC
>JAKCEB010000133.1 GCA_021838305.1 Actinomycetes bacterium
GGCGTGGTCCAGTCGACACTGCAGGCTACGAAAGGTACCGTTTCGGGGGTGGGATCGACGCTTTCCAGTGTGATCGGCGGGCTTGTCAAGAAGTAGCCGTCAGCGACTCGCCGGTCCCCGCTGACACCCGCTTTCCTCGCGATGCGCTATACCCTATGGGGGTATACTTAGCGTACGAGGAGGTACTCGGGTGGTCGGCTACAGCGACGACAAGGATGCGGTGTTACGGCGTTTGCGCCGCGTCGAAGGCCAGGTTCGGGGAATTACGCGGATGGTCGAGGAGGACACTTACTGCATCGACGTTCTCACGCAGGTCTCGGCTGCGACGCGCGCTCTTCAGGCCGTTGCGGTTGAACTGCTCGGCGAACACCTGAGCCACTGCGTCCACGATGCGGTAGCGGCGGGTGGACCCGAAGCCGAACGAAAGATCGCCGAAGCCCGAGCCGCGATAGAACGCTTGGTGCGCTCGTGACGGACATTCACGCGGGACTGCTCGGCTTGACCTTCGGCGGCTTTTGGGGTGACATCGGCAGCGCTCTACGAGAAGCGTTTTACATGTTCTGGGACACGCTATGGGCGCTCGTAGCAGGCTTCACGCTGTCGGGGGCGGTCCAGGCCTTCGTGTCGCGCGACGCCATGCAGCGCCGCCTCGGCGACCACCGCCCCAAGTCAGTCGTCCGGGCGTCGCTATACGGGATGGCCTCCTCCAGCTGCTCCTACGCTGCGTCGGCGATGGCCCGTTCCCTGTTTGCGCGCGGCGCCGACTTCCTCGCGTCAATGGTCTTCATGTTCGCATCCACGAATCTCGTGGTGGAGCTCGGGATAGTCCTGGCCGTGCTGATCGGATGGCAGTTCGTGGCCGCCGAGTTCATAGGTGGCGTGATCATGATCGCACTGCTTGTGGTAGTCGGCTCTTTGTGGCTGCGCGGCCGGCACATTGATCAGGCGAGACAGCACATGGAAGCGGCCACCGATCCGGGGCATCACCATGATTCCGAAGATGCGCTGGAACTCGAAGGCTGGAAGCAAAGGATCCGGTCCTCGGCCGGCTGGGCCGACGCTGCCGCCTACACGATGTCGGATCTCACGATGCTGCGCAAGGAGCTTGTTCTCGGTTTCGGGATCGCCGGGTTCCTTAGTTCTTTGGTCCCGGCCTCAGTCTGGTCGGACGTGTTCATACGCGGTCACGGCTTTTGGACGAGCCTCGAGAATGCGGTAGTCGGGCCGTTCGTCGCCCTCATCAGTTTCGTGTGCTCCGTCGGAAACGTCCCGCTCGCCGCTGCGCTATGGAAAGGTGGGATCACTTTCGGCGGTGTGGTGGCATTTATATTCGCCGATCTGATCGCTCTCCCCTTGCTGCTCATCTACCGCAAGCAATATGGCAGTGCTGTTGCCTTGCGCATGCTCGCCTTGTTCTGGCTGGTCATGGCGGCGGCTGGACTGGCGACCGAGTACCTCTTTAAGGCGCTCGGATGGATCCCGACTGCGAAGCCAGGGCTGGTGGTCGGCGACACCGTAGGTTGGAACTACACGACCGTGCTCGACGTCATCTCCCTCGTCGCGTTCGCCGGCCTTTACTGGCTCTACCGTAACCGGGCACGCTTCGGTGGCGGTGCGCGATACGCCAAGGACCCGGTGTGCGCCATGCAAGTGGAGATCGCCCACGCCCCCGCGTCGACTGTCAGGGACGGTCGGCGAATCTACTTCTGTTCAGAGCATTGCCAGCACCGCTACGACGCGAACCCTGACCGCTACGTAGTCGACGACCGGATCACCGAAGATGGCACGAAGAACCTCGACACTGTCGACCCGGTGTGCGGCATGACCGTCGACCCGCAGCACGCTGGCGCGCAGGTCACCCATCTCGGTCGAACCGTCAGCTTTTGCTGTGGCGGCTGCGCCGACGCCTTCCAGTCCAACCCCGACGCCTACCTCCTCGGGGATGGTTCGCCGTAGGCGCGGCGCCTTGAACTGCTGCGTTAAGATCTGACCATGCGGTCAACTCGAGTACCTCCCGTGCCCCTCCCCTGCCTTCCGGCTGGAACACCGGACGGTCTTGCGGTCGGCCCGAGAGGATGACAGCACCTAGACCGGTGACCTGAAAAGGACAGTACACATGTCATCAACTCTCAAAGTAACCAGGCGCGTTCCGAAGGTACTGATCGGCGGCATCGAGCTTCGCCGTGGCCGATTCGACGTCGAGGTCGACGGTACAAAGGTCGCCTCGGTCGATCACAACGAAACCATCGAAGCGACCGTCGAAGCCGGCAGTCACAACTTGCGGATACGCAAAGGCCGGTATTCGAGCCAGACCCGCTCGTTCGAGATTGCCGACGGCGGCACAGTCGAGTTTCGTTGCAACGGCGCGAGGATCTGGCCTACGTACGTCCTGTCCTTGATGAAGCCCGACCTAGCAATAGCGCTTTACGAGGAATAGGCGGGACACCTCTCGGTCCCTCGATAGACACCGCCGCAGGTCCTGATCTGCTAGACGCGAGCTAACCGATTGTCGCAAAAATTGCACAGCTCTCGTGCTGTCGGTCGACGTCGCTTAGGGTCGCCGAGCTCGTGTAACCCTGCGGGCTGGGCTGACGTGGTGGCTCCGCCCGCCGATGTCGGTGTAGCTGAAGACGGTTTCCGCCGACGGCGGATCGTTGGACGGATGCACATATGCACGCCGCCGGGTACAATCGACTCGAATGGAGTTCACAGCAGCCGTCACTCATGAAGCGCCCTGGTTCGTAGCGCGGTGCCTGGACGTTGAGATTGTGAGCCAGGGCGAGACCGCTGAAGAGGCGCTTGAAAACCTGAAAGAGGCTCTCGAACTCTACTTTGAGGATCAAGCTCTTCCGGAAGATCTTGAACCTCCGATCATTGCGACTCTACGCCTGACTGCGTGAGTCCGGCTGTTCCGGTTCTATCGGGTGCCGAAGTTATTCGAGTTTTGGCCGACGCAGGATTCGTTCGAGTCAGTCAAAGAGGCAGCCATGTAAAGCTCCGCACCGCCGCGGCCTCGTGGCGCCGTCTGCTTGAGCTTGTCGATATCGAGGCCGGTTGACAGGGAGCAAACCAGTGGGTCTCTTCAGTCAAGAGGTGCTGGCCAGGATAAAGTCAGTGGTCTGGGCAGGCTGGTCCCAGTGCGGGAAGTGCCCGCAGTGATCGAACCAGTGCAAGGTGGCGTCGGGGAACAGCACCTTCGCGCGTGCAGCCTGGCAAGGAAGGGTGACCCTGTCCTGGCGGCCCCATCCGATCGCGACCCGACCGGCTAACTCACCGGCCGGAGCGCCCTGCTGCGCCGGGCCGAAGGCCAGCGAGTGCAGCGCCTCATCGAGGCTCTCAGATGTCTTGAATCCTCGGAGCTCGTTGAGGACCAGAGCTGCGGGTAGCTTCCATGGTCGGGCGGAGAACTGGGCCAGAAGCGCTGTGCGCCCAGCGGGATTCGCGGTAACGACCGGCAAAGCCGGCTGGATCGACCGCACGAGCACCACCGATGCTCTAATCGACCAGTAGAACACGTGGCGTTGCGAGTCGCTCCAAAAGCCGCCGGGATCGAGAGCCACGCTAACCCCTCCATGACCCCGACGGGCCATCTCGAGGACCATGCGAGCGCCCATCGAACTGCCAACCACGTCTACATCCCCCAGCTTCTCGGACTCTATGAACTCTTCAACAGCGTCAGTCAGGGTGGCGATCGACACCTCGCCAGCCAACGGCGGCGTTTTGCCGAAACCGGGAAGATCCACCGCCACGACCTCGCGCTTCGCGCATAGTCCGGCCATGATCGGATCCCAGTTACGTAGACTCGAGCCGAGTCCGTGTACCAGCAGCAGCGGCTTCCCGGATCCTCGGCGCATGAAGTGCATCACAACGCTGAAGCTACCCACCGTCGCTAAGCCGAAACTGAGCAGACGCAAGAGAGTGACCTTGCGACAACGCTGTAGTCACAGACGTCTTACGGTCAGCCTTTGACCGCCGCTGCTGTCTTGGTGGCGGGCGCCGCCGGGGCTCCCGGCGTGGTGAGGGAGGCGTAGACGACTGTCTAGGCAGCCACCTCCCGGGCCAACTTCGCAGCGCCCGCCCTCAATCAAGAGGTCCACGGTGTCCACGCTGTCGCCCTACAGGGTCCAACGTCCACAACGCCAGCTCCCGATCCCGCAAGACCATGGCCTTACGGTGAGGCGACTGTGCAGCGCAGGTCCGGCGCATGGCCGATGCCGCGGTCAAGCGTCACGAGTGTCACATCGAGGAGTTCCGCGAGTGCGACGTAGCTGGCGTCGTAAGTGGTCAGGTTTCGGCGAAGCTCCCAGGCTCTTGCCGCTAGGACCTCGTAAGGCCATTGCTCGATCGACAGGTCGAAAAGGTCGAAATGGGCCTGGGCGGCCTGGTCGACGTTGATGAGCTTCGCGAGTTCATGACGGCGGATGATGTTGGCCGCCTCAAACGGGAACAAGCTGGGAGCGGCAAGGTCGGCTCCGGTGAGGGCATCGGTGGCCCAGCTTCCGTCGGGGCCGGCGTCGAGCAGCAGAGCGACCACGGCCGAGGCGTCGCAAACGACTCTCGTCCTCACCGGCGATCGGCGTCGCGAGCGGCGAGGATCGACTCGGCGCCGGCTCGCACGCCAGTCGCATAGACGCGAGTGCGGGCGCGAGCGATCACGTCGTCGACCGAAGGCCGCGAGGCGTGGTCGACGAGCATCCCGCGCAGGTATTCCTGCAACGACTTACCGGCGCGAGCGGCGCGACCCGCCAACTCGTCCCTGACCTTCTCCGGCACGTCTCGAACCGTGACAGCTACACTCATGCAGTTAGATTAGCAGCAATGTCGGCAGACCAACAGCACCACGGGTTCCAGTAGAGGATGGCCTTGCGGCGCTATCCGCAGCGGGTAGGGTCCGTGGCCCGGAGGTGATCCACTCCATGCCGATGCAAGCGAAGTACCGGAACCTGTTGGAGGGACGGCGATGATCCTGACCGCACTGACCACCGACTTTATCCTGGCGAGCACCTCCTGACCGAAGGCACCCACTGGTTTGCTACCTGTCAGGGAACTCTGCGGCGTGAACGGGTGCCCCACCGGATGTAGGACAACTTGTTCTCAGATGACTCACCGTCGGACGTGAACTCAGACTGACACTCGGATGCAACTTCACAAACACATTCATTCACGAGCAGCCGCTGGTACTCCCACATGACGGGCACGCATGGCAACTCCCGGCACGCTGCATCTGCACCCCGCAGTCAAAGCAGTACGGGGCGTCAGATTCCACCGGCGTCCGCCGGGTCGCCCTGCCGCCAGCACTCGCCGCAGACCGTGAAGCGGGCGGCGATTGCTCGGGCGCGCCAAACAACTCGCCTTGAGCGGTGAACGAAGATCCGCTCGAAGGACCCACGCCCGGAGCCCCGGCGTCGAGGAAACTGTTCGGCGTCGTGGATTCTTCCACACCAGGAAGTGTCAGCTGGGTGCGCTCCGACGAGGTGAGCACGCCGAGCTCCGAGCGCTCCTCGAAGCTCAGGTAGTCGACTGCGAGCCTGCGGAAGATGTAGTCGACGAGCGACTGTGCGATCCGCAGGTCCGGGTCGTCGGTCATGCCGGCCGGCTCGAAGCGCATGTTCGTGTACTTCTTGACGTAGGTTGCGAGCGGCACTCCGTGCTGCAGGCCGAGGCTGACGGAGATAGCGAATGCGTCCATGATCCCTGCGAGGGTCGAGCCCTGCTTGGAGACGGTCATAAACACTTCGCCCGGCCTGCCATCCGCGTACTCCCCTACAGTAACGAAACCTTCGCAGTCCGCAACCCGGAAACCGAACGTGTTCGAATGCCGGCGCCTCGGCATACGCTCCCGAATCGGCTGCTTGACCACGACCGTCTGGCGTTCGAGCGCCTTTTCCAACTCTGCAACCTTCAGAGCGAGCTCCGCGTCGTGGAACTCCGCAGGCGATGCCGACGGGTCGCTGACCGTCTTCTTGGCGGTCGCTAGAGGCTGCGCCACCTTGCAATTGTCGCGGTAGATGGCCACCGCCTTGATGCCGAGCTGCCACGCCTCGATGTGAAGCTGCTCGACGTCTTCGACGGTTACCTCCTCGGGGACGTTAACGGTCTTCGAGATAGCCCCGCTGATAAACGGCTGGACCGCCCCCATCATCTTGAGGTGCCCCGTGTAGTGGATAGTGTTGTCGCCCATCGAGCAGGCGAACACCTGAAGGTCCTCCGCTCGCACGTGAGGGGCACCGACGATCGACTTGTGCTCGTCGATGTAGCCGGCGATAGCTGTCACCTGCTCCGGCGTGTAACCGAGGCGTCTCAAAGCTCGGGGCACGGTCTGGTTGACGATCGACATCGTCCCACCGCCGACGAGCTTCTTGGTCTTGACCAACCCGAGGTCCGGTTCGATACCCGTCGTGTCACAGTCCATCAAAAGTCCGATGGTGCCGGTCGGAGCGAGCACGCTCGCCTGGGCGTTGCGCACCCCGTGGATCTCCGCCGACTCCACCGCTTCGTCCCACGTCTCTTGGGCTGCGCTCAAAAGCTCGGGCGGGACTAGCTCCTCGTCGATTCCCGCTGCCGCGTCGCGGTGCATCCGCAAGACGTTGAGCATAGCCTTCTTGTCCGCGCGGAACCCGGCGAAGGGCCCCATCCGAGAAGCGATGCGCGCCGATGTCGCATAAGCCTGGCCCGTCAGTAGCGCCGTCAGCGACGCTGCCCAAGCGCGGCCACCGTTGGAGTCATATGGCAAACCCTCTGCCATGAGCAGCGCGCCAAGGTTCGCGTAGCCGATGCCCAGCTGGCGGAAGCGGCGGGAGTTCTCCGCGATCTTCTCGGTCGGGTAGTCGGCGTTGCCGACGATTATCTCCTGCGCAGTGAACACCGTCTGCGTCGCCTTCTTGAACCCGTCGACGTCGAAAGTTCCGTCGACAGCGAGAAAGCTGAGCAGGTTGAGGCTCGCCAGGTTGCACGCCGAGTTGTCGATGTGCATGTACTCACTGCAGGGATTGGAAGCGTTGATCCTGCCGGCGTTTGGTGCTGTGTGCCAGCGATTGATCGTCGTGTCGAACTGCATCCCCGGATCAGCGCACTCCCAGGCTGCTTTCGCGATCTGGCGGAACAGATCCCGCGCTTTGATCGTGTCCAGACCCCTGCCGTCGGTCACGGCGCGCAGATGCCAGTCGGCGTCGTCGATGACTGCACGCATGAACTCGTCTGTGACACGCACCGAGTTGTTGGCGTTCTGATACTGGATCGAGTGGCTGTCACGGCCGTCCAAGTCCATGTCGAAGCCAGCGTCGCGAAGCGCCCTCGCTTTGCGCTCCTCGATCGCCTTGCACCAGATGAAGTCCTCGATGTCGGGGTGGCCGACGTCGAGGATCACCATCTTCGCCGCCCGGCGGGTCTTGCCGCCGCTTTTGATGGTGCCTGCCGAGGCATCTGCGCCACGCATGAAGCTGACCGGCCCCGACGCCGTTCCCCCGCCTCGCAGACCCTCTTTGGAGGAGCGGATCGCCGACAGGTTGACCCCGGCACCGGACCCACCTTTGAAGATCACTCCCTCCTCTGTGTACCAGTTGAGGATCGAGTCCATCGAGTCGTCCACAGCGAGGATGAAACACGCCGAGCCTTGCTGGGGCACGCCCGGCACACCGATGTTGAACCACACGGGCGAGTTGAAAGCCGCCTTTTGATGCACGATCAGGTACTTGAGCTCGTCGGAGAAGGCGGCGGCCTCCTCTTCGTCTAGGAAGTATCCGTCCTTGCGTCCCCACGCAGTGATCGTGTCCACCACCCTGTCGACGACTTGGCGCAACGACCACTCCCGGCCCTCCTCGCCGAGAGTTCCGCGAAAATATTTCTGGGCGAGGATGTTCGTCGCATTCAGACTCCACGACTCTGGCACCTCTACGCCGGTCTGCTCAAAAGCAACGGCGCCGGTCGCGTAGTGCACGATCCGGGCGTCGCGGCGCTCCCACTCGACCGATGCGTAGGGATCACCGCCGGCGATGGTGAAATACCGTGAAATGCCGATCCCGGTGCGCTCGGGTGCTAGAGACATGCCGCTTTCCTCCTGAAGGTACCATTTTACGAAAAC
>JAKCEB010000134.1 GCA_021838305.1 Actinomycetes bacterium
GAGCTTGCGGCGGTGGCGCTACCATCGAGGTACCCAGGTATGCAGCACCTAGGGCGCTTAGCTCAGTCGGTTAGAGCGCAGCCTTCACACGGCTGAGGTCGGGGGTTCGAGTCCCTTAGCGCCCACCCAACCCATACGTCTCTACTCGAACTGGTGACCGTGCTGGTCCGTCCGGCTCGAGGTCTGCCGGACGGAACGAATTGCCACTCAGTGGTGAGTCGCTGTCACACCGGATGCGTACCGTGTGAGCTGTGAAACCGAGAGCGCTCCTCGAGCGCCTCCTGGCGGGGACCGTCACCAACGTCGCTTTTTCCGACGCCCAGAAGCGGCTGGTTGCTCTCGGATTCGACGAGCTGCGGGTAAGGGGCAGCCACCACGTCTTCGGTCGCCCTGGCATTCCCGAGCAGCTCAACCTTCAGGACCGCGATGGGCAAGCAAAGCCTTACCAGCACCGGCAGCTGGTCGCTCTTGTCCGGCGGTACGATCTCCGGATCGAGGAGGACGAGTGATCCCTGCTGCGTACCCGATCAACGTGTTCTGGAGCGACGAAGACGAGGCCTGGGTGGCCGACGTTCCCGATCTCGATTATTGCTCTGCGACTGGCGACACCCCCCATGCTGCAGTCTCCGAGGTCGAGGTGGCGATCGAGGCGTGGCTGGAGGCCGCCCGCTCGAGCGGTCGGCCGATCCCGGCACCCTCCGTTCGTGCCGTTCACGCCTGAACTACTCGGGCCGATCCCTGCGCGAGTCAGTCGCCAGGAGCCGTTTCCGCACGTCGGCGAAGTTCGAATACGAGCGACTACGGCCCACGAAACGAAAACGAAACGAAAACGAAAAGCCGACCGAAACGAAATCTGTCACGGCGCGAGAACTCTGGCGAAGTCCCGTCGTCACCGTCGAGGAGTTCCGAGCCACTTTGTGAGAGGATGGAGGCAATGCGTACCTACACGATCGTGGTGGAGCCCGAGGAGGGTGGAGGCTACTTCGTAGCCGTCCCAGCGCTTCCAGGCTGCTTCACTCATGGCCGGACGATCGAGGAGTGCCGGGAGCGAGCCGTCGAGGCCATCGAGGTTCACATCGCCGGGTTGCAGGCCGATGGGGAGTTTGTCCCCGAGGAGGTCGGGGCACCCCAACTGCTGGCCGTGACGGTCGCGGCTTGACGCTACCGGCCGCCCGGACCCTGCCGGACGATCATGTTCGGTGGAGGTAGACGGACGGGAACGCCGTCTACCTGGGCAAACGGGTTCGCCTTATGGCACCTCAAGACCACCGCGGCCTTGACGTGCGTCTTCGCGGCGTCCGAGGTGTCATAGCGCGAAACCCGCCATCGACTGCTGCTAGTCGGTCGACGACTGGCTCGCCTCCTTCTTGACCGGCGTCGTCGCGGTGAGGGCTACGGCGTTGTAGCCCATGGTGAAGTTGCCGCCTGCGGCGTCGACCAGGTCTCCAATTCCTGTGAGGAGCTCGGCGAGCTTGTCTGCCGGGATCCGGCTATGACCTCCGAAGGTCGGCGACTGCTCCAGCTATTCCTCTCGGGTGTAGGGACGCTCCCAGTCGAACTTCCACTGCTCAGGCTCGCTGAACTTTCGGCTCTGGCGGATCCCGTCGGTGGCTTTGTCCAACAGCGGGCTGTAAGAGCCGACGCCGCCAGGTGTCCCGTTCTGGAAGAACGGGAACTCGGGTAGGACCCGCTGGTAGACGGTGGAGAACCGGTCACCGAAGTCCGCGGGAAACGACATCACGTTCCAGAACAGCGCGATCCGGCCACCGGGTCGGAGCACCTCGGCGGCCTTCCCTTGACGGTAACTGAGCCAGTCCAACGGAGCAAAGAGCGGGCCGTGGCCGATAGGCCACAGGCGCCGACTGGCGAGCGAGGCGTCCCGCCGGCGCCGCCAAGCTCGTGGCCCTCGGAAAGGATTGATAGGAGTACCTACCACTGCAGCGTCAGCGGCTGGAATCACAACTCGCAAACGAACTACGACCACAAAACCTTTAGCAGCAGCGAGGAGGGACCCTCAGGCTCAGGGGCGATCACGGCCTAGGATCTCAAGGATGGAGGTGAGCTGGCCACCGTGGCCGGCCAGTTGTGTGGATATCTCGTCGAGGCGAGTCCCGTGGCCTGAAATCTCCGCTGAAATCTCGTCGAGACGACTCCCGTGGCCTGAGATCTCCGCTGAAATCTCGTCGAGACGACTCCCGTGCCGTGAGATCTCCGCTGAAATCTCGTCGAGACGACTCCCGTGGCCTGAAATCTCCGCTGAAATCTCGTCGAGACGATTTCCTTGCCGCTGCTGCGTGGCGGCAATCCCTGCCAGCATCTCGTAGATGGACTGGACGTCGTTGTCGAGCTGACGCACCTTGCGTGCCAGGTCCGGAGGAGTGTTCGGCATCCCTCCTACTCTAAACTGACTGACGGGTGGCCCGGTGGAGTTCGATCTCCGCAGACGCCTCAGCGAAGCGCTGGCGGGCCCAATGCGAATCTCCTTCTCTTGGTGTGTCCTCCTGCCGTGGCGTCGAAGTCCTCATCGCTCACCTATGGACGGCTCGGCTCAGGGTCGAGAGGGTCGGTCACGCGCGGACGGAATGTGGTGAGTGAAGCCTGCACCCCACCTGGCGTCGAGCGGGGAGGGGATGTCAATAGTGATTCGGAGCGCCGAGCGGACTGCCATCCTGGCGGCATCCGAGAGAGCCAGCAGTCACCCCGATCGGAATCTCTGAGGGGTGTCGTTACGCGTAACGCGGCTGGTGGCCTCTGCCGCGACGTCGTCGTCCCAGACCGCCCGGTAGGACTGCACCAGCCGACGGGGCGGATCGACTTCGAGGTGGTTGTCGCGTTCGATGAGGGTCCGCGACGCTTTGGGGTGCACCACCTGGTAGGGGCAGCCGGCGGCCCAGCTCGATTCGATCTGGGCGCCGAACTGGTAGCAGGCCCGGGTCCCCAGGTCGGTGATCGCCTGCCAGAGGCGGGCCCGCGACCAGGCGTATACGTGTGCGTGTAATGACAAGTTAGACACCCGTCCCGACCCGAAGCTGGTACGCATTACGGACTACCGGCTCGCACCCCCGCGCGAGCACGGGGTCGGTTGCGTCTACCGAGGGGAAAGCACACTCACGCGTTCGCCCTGGGTGGCGGCGGCAAGGCGGGGGGGCAGGTTGCCAAGCGAGGTCGCGATGGCCGATCCGGTGAGAACTGCCGCGGCGATTGCTTCGGCGGCGAGAAGGTTGAGTCCGTAGCGTGCCGCGTAGCCGGCGGCAGACCATGAGACGTCGCGCAAGGAGAGAAGGTTGATCGTTCCGGGGATGGCTGTTACCTGGCAAAGGACCCGCGAGCGGAGATCTTCGGGGAGATCGGCAACTGGACCCGAGAGCGTACCGATAGTGGTCGGAACTCGAAGGGCGCTGCACAATCGGAAGTACCAGAGGCCGGTGGTGGCGAGTTCGCCGGTGCCTCTCGCCTGGCTGAGCCAGAGCGGCTCCCGCTCGAGAAGTACCTCTCGGAGCAGATGGTCATCGATGAGGACGTTCATTCGTCACGGAGGTCAGGATCCGCAATTTTCTCGACGTGCTCGCGGTAGGCGTCTGCTGTCAACGCTTGGGCCAGCGAACTGCGGGCCGAGCCGACGGGAAGCATGACGACCGCGTCGCCGAGGTCGAACAGCTCCACCTCCCCTCCAGCTTCGATGCCCCAGCGGCGTCTAGCCGATGCCGGCAGGGAGAATTGACCTCGGGAGGAAACCCGGTAGACGGCGCAACCCGTGTCTTGTAGATCAGGCATATTACAAGTGTAACCGGCGATCAAGCGGGCGTGGCTCAAATCCGTTGCGGTTCCACAGCGCGGAGCATGAAAGTCGCGAGCCGCTTCTGCACGTCGGCGAGGTTCGAATACGAGTGCCTACGCCCACCAGCCCAGCAGCAGCGACCAGCCCGCTGACATGCGCTTTGGTGGCGGTGACGGTGCAATGGTGCGCAGTTCGGAGGTCGGGCACTCTCGACGTCGCTCAACGAGTGGCTCTGCGCAGCCACCATGACCATCGGTGGTGCTCGACAGCGAAGGGCTGTGGGCTATCGCAAGGAATGACAGCGAGGACGCGAGGGCGGTGCTCGCCTCGTCCCGAGAAGCCGGCGTTCCCGTCTTTGTGCCGGCGATAGTTCTCGCGGAGACGCTCTTCTGTGACAACCGCCGGGGGCTACGGCTAACTCTCGGCTCATTCGCTGCGTCGCGAGCGGTCGCCTTGCGCTCCGGGTTTGAATTCGAGGGCGTCAGTCGGTCGTTCCGTCACCTTCACGGAGTGGCAACGGACTTCGCCAGCTACTCCCTTCGTATTTCGGACCTCTGAGGGCCACACTGAGGGCCACATCGAGGGCCTCAGACAAAGAGTCGGACCTCGCTCACCGTCACAGCCTTCCCGCCGAGGACAACGCGATCGCCTCGTCGCCTCATGTGTACGGTACCCCCGCGCGCAGAGGCTTGTTCGCCGACGAGTTCGTCCTTGCCGAGGATGTCGCCCCAAAAGACAGCGAGCATGCAGTGCGCGGACCCGGTCACGGGATCTTCCGCTATGCCGACGTTTGGAGCGAACACACGGCTCACGCAGTCTACACCCGAGCGATCTCCCGACGCGGTGATGACGACTCCACGCGAGCCCAACGCGGAGAGCGTCGCCAGGTCAGGCTGGAAGGCACGAACCGCTTCGGCGCTGCCGAGCTGAACCAAGATATCGAACCGCCCCGCCCCGTACCACGAAAGGTCGATGCCGGCGAGCGAACTAGGGACTTGAGCCGGCGCGGGCGGATCGGCTGGGAAGTTCATCTCCAGCAATCCGTTTGGCCCTTGTTCGCAGTTGAGGATGCCGCTTCGGGTGTGAAAAGTCGCAGACCCTCCGAGGACATGCGCTGAAGCGAGTGTCGCGTGGCCGCAAAGGTCAACCTCCGCTGCCGGGGTGAACCAACGAAGATCGAAGTCGCCATCAGCTCTGGGAGCGACAAACGCGCTCTCCGAAAGGTTCATCTCGAGGGCGACGGCTTGCATACGCTGTTTGCCGGGAAACTCGTCGACGACGGCTACCGCCGCAGGGTTGCCGGTGAAGGGTCGGTCGGTGAACGCGTCGACCACAGTGAGGGCTAGAGCCACTCGTTTACTCTAGTTTCGCCAGGGTGTTCACCTCGACGAGCACAGGAGCCGGCATCGACAGCGATTGGCACTCCCCACTTGGAGCTCGCCAACGCTGAGCACAGAGACTGTCACCCTCGCCAGCAACTCGCCGAGTGGTCGCTCGACATCCCGGGTGATGAAGGCCGAGGTGTCGAGGGGCCTACCGGCTCGCTCAAACGTCGTCCAGATCCTCTAGGTTACGGCCACATGTCCAGTTGCGCAACCCGGTGGGTGCTGTTCGACCTTGGCGGCGTCTTGGTGCGCCTCGGGGCGGCTGGTCCCATGGCTCGACTCATCGAAGCAGCTGGCGAAGAGGAGTTCTGGCCTCGGTGGCTGGCAAGTCGGTGGGTGCGCGATTTCGAGCGAGGCCGGTGCAGCGAGGAGGAGTTCGCGACCGGGATCATCGAGGAGTGGGACTTAGGGGCTACGGGTACCGAACTGCTGGCGGCATTCGAAAGCTGGCCGGAGGAGCTATACGAGGGCGCCGCAACCCTCGTCGAGGAAGTGCGGCAGTCCGTCCCCGTTGGCTGTCTGAGCAATAGCAACGCGCTGCACTGGAGGCGCTTCACGTCCCTTTGGAACCTAGACGGGCTCTTCGACGTCCGACTGCTCTCACACGAGATGGGAATGGTCAAGCCCGACGGTGAACTGTTCGAGCAGGTCGTAGCCGAGCTCGGCGGCCCTGTGTCGTCCATCGTCTTCCTTGATGACAACGACATTAACGTTCAGGCTGCGCGGAAGGCGGGGCTTATTGCGGCGACGGTGTCGGGTCCGTTAGGGGCCCGACGAGTGCTAGAACAGCTGGGCGTATTGTAGTTGGCATTCGACATGTGTCCGGCACGACCTGGGCGGAACTGACGCTCGGAGTGCGGATACCTGTCGTCACGCAAAGTCGAGGCTACGACTCGATTCCGCGAGTCGTAGCCATTCGACTCTGACGTCAGGCTGTGGAGCCCTCGAAGGAGGCGTTTCCGAAGTTGAACACTCCGCCGTCAGCCGCTACGAAGCGGTAGCCTCCGCCGTTCGGCATTGCGGTCATGCCGACACAAGGTTGGTTGAGGTGGATGGCACCGGTGGACCCGTCGAACGGAGCGTTGAAGCTGAAGATGCCGCCGTCTGCGGCATCGAGCCAGTATCCGCCTGTGGCGGGGTCGTTCGACATGCCCACGACAGGCTGATTGAGCGTCATTCCCCCGGTCGAGCCGTAGAACTGGGCGTTGCCGTAGTCGAAGATTCCCCCGTCGGAGGCGACGAAGCGGTAACCGAGTCCGTTGGCTGTAGCTTCCATTCCGACCGCCGGTTTGTTGAGCTTGATGTTCCCGGTGGAACCGTAGAACGGGGCGTCGAAGGAGAACACGCCACCGTCACCTCCGAGCAGCCAGTAGCCGCCCGTGGCCGGGTCGGCCGCCATTGCGACTATCGGCTTAGCCAACTGCAGGGTGGCTGGGATCTGCCCGTGGTTGACGGCGGAGCCGAAGGCGTAGACCGTGCCTCCGGAGGTGGCCAGCCAGTAGCCATTGCCGGTCGGAGCTGAAGCGATTGCGACCACCGGCCCAGTCGGATTTGAGATGGAGCCGAGCTGCGGCGCATCGCCACACGCAGCGACCGCTCCGGTGGAGCTGGCGAGCCAGTAGCCGTTTCCGTCGCTGGTGGTGGCCATCCCCACGATCGAGCCGAGAGGCGACGGCGAGCATGCTGGCGATGTGGTTCCAGGAGAGCCCGGCGATCCTGGCGCTTGCGCCGCTTCGACACCAGGCGGGGTGGAGAAGTACTGAAGTTCTGAAGCCCACGTAAAGGTCAAAGGCTGCTGAGGCTGGTAGCCGCTCAGGACCTCCATTGCGTAGTTAGCACCGTTCGACGCGGAATAGGCCGCCCCGCCATAAAGGCCCGATGTCTGGGGGCCGTACAAGATGTTATCCCGGTGGCCCCAGCAGCCCGAGGTGTTGGTGGCAGTACAAGCCAAGTTGTAGCTTCCGGGACCGTCCTGGTACATCCAGCCGAGGTCGGCTTGGGTTGCATCGGACTGGCCTCCGGCCCAGATGGAGCCACCACCGTAGTTCCCTGCAGGGAACGTCGGGTCGTTACCGCTGTTCGCGCCTTGCTGCGCTAACGCGTTGAGAGACACGGTAAGTCCAACGACTGGCATCTCGCCTCGATTGACCCTCTCGAGGTTGGTCACGACAAAGAGTTGGTCGGGGATGCTCAGCGAGTTGTAGTTGGAAGGGAGCGTCAACGGTCCGACGTTCTCCAGCGAGCGACAGTAGTCGATCTGTTGCAACGAAGTCGTCAGCGCAGCGCCGGGCGCACAGTTAGATGCCGGATTGGCGGGAGGTAGGATCCCTACCGACTGAGCAGTCGCCGCCGACGCCACCGACGTCTGAAGCACCACAGAGGCTGCAAAGCCCATCCCCGTCACGATGCTGGCCGTGGAAACGACGCCGAAGACGCTGCGTCCAATCCGGTGCTTCCGATTCATTTGCTCTCCCGCGCAGTTATTGATCATCGCAGGTAAGGATAGTCGGTCTCATCAGTGCGTCACCATCGCGTTCGCGTGCACTTGACGAACTAAATGAAAATCTACGTTTGCGAGTGAGATGCACCGCTGCGCTGGAATTGGGGCTAGCAGGTCGTAGCCCGTTAGGGCGCGTGCAGTAATGTCCCGCGCGTTCTGGCGACCTGGTGGGGTTGTCTGGGGGTTGATGGTCTCAGGTGGTTTGTAGGGTTGTTGGGGTGGGCTCGTTGATGGCGTCTGGGGGTGTGTGTCGGGCGGTGTCTTACCGGTTGTATCCGACGGTGGGTCAGTCGGCCCGGCTGGTTGAACTGTTGGGGTCTCAGTGCGATTTGTATAACGCTGCGCTGGAGGAGCGTCGCGGGGTGTGGCGGTGGGAGCAGCGCCATGTGGGTTGGGTGGAACAGTTC
>JAKCEB010000007.1 GCA_021838305.1 Actinomycetes bacterium
CCCTTGCGGGCCATGTCCGCGGCGCGGGCGGCGACCTTCTGAGCCGCAAGGGCCGGCGTCGTGACGATGATCATCTCTGCGCGCGGAAGCATCCGGGCCAGACCCATTTGAATGTCCCCGGTTCCGGGGGGCATGTCGACAAGCAGGTAGTCGAGCTCACCCCAGTCGACCTCCTCCAGAAAGTGCTGCACCGCACGGTTGAGCATGAGACCCCGCCACATCACCGATTCGCTCTCCGGTGAAAGGAACCCCATCGACACCACTTTGAGCGTGCCGGTACCGACCTTCTTCTCCACGGGTTGGATGAGAAGCTTCCCGTTCTCCTCGGATCGCCGGGCGTCGAGGACACCTTCCACGCCAAGCATTCTCGGTATCGAGAAGCCGGCTATGTCAGCGTCGAGGACTCCCACGGTCAAGCCGCGTGAAGCGAGCGCAGCAGCAAGGTTTACGGTGACCGAGGACTTTCCGACCCCGCCTTTGCCCGACGAGATGGCGAAAATCCTGGTATTCGCCCGGATTTGCGTGCTGAGCGGGTTCTCGGTTGCCTTCTGGCGGGCCCTGTCCATGAGGCGGCGTTTGTGGTCGAGGCTCATCTCTACGGTTTTTACCTCGACTCGCTCCACACCAGCGAGGGACCTCAGGCGCTCTTTGACATCCGTCGTAATCTGGACCCGGAGCGGGCAGAGTGCGGTTGTGAGCGCGACCTCGACTGTCAGGACGCCGCCATCGAAGCTGAACCCGCGGTACATGCCGAGTTCGACCACGTCGGCGCGAAGTTCCGGGTCGATGACGTCTCGCATCGCCTCCGTAACCGATGAGCTGGTGACGGCTGGGCGGCTGACGGCTGGGCGGCTGACGACGAGCTCGCCGTCGCTTTCTTCGCCCTCGTCTCCTAGTCCCATCCTTGAAGTTTAAAGCTTGAGGCGCCGATCAGGCGGCCGTATCTGGTGGCCTACGAGCTGGATCCGGCCTCAGACCCCCCGTAAACCGTCAAAATTGGTCAGGATCTTCAAGTTGGAAAACTTTTGTACCAAAAAGTGCGTTTGCTGAGCGAGGGCTGGTACACGATTTTTCGGGACCGAAGATCGTGTACCAAAAGGTGCGAAAAAACGCTTCAAATGGTCAGGCTGTCGCAACTCTCAGAAAGTCCTGACCAAAATGAACAGAGTTGGCGGTTGCCAAGGGTCGTCGAACGCTCCCGCCGACGGGTCAGAGCGCCTCACACGCACCTAACCCTACGCCGATGGAAGGTCCGCCAAATAGGTTGTGGGCAAACGGGGCGTGCCCCTGTAGAGTGTCGGAAGGAAAAGTGCATTACGTACCGCTTCGGGTCCGCCTGCGGTCCCGCAAGTCGACTTGAGGAGGAACCGGTGACCACCACCGACACACAGATCACCCCGCCGATAACGCTCACCGATACGGCTATCACCAAAGTTGCTGAGCTGATCGAGGACGAAGGAAACCCAGATCTGGCCCTGCGAGTAGCGGTGCGGCCGGGCGGCTGCTCAGGCTTCAGCTACGAGATGTTCTTCGACTCCGAGACCACCGCTGAAGACGTCACCTTCGGGTTCGGGAATGTCCGGGTGGTCGTCGACCCCGCCAGTGCCGACCTTCTCGTCGGTGCGACGCTCGACTTCAAGGACGGTCTCACGGGCGCCGGTTTCTCGATCAATAACCCGAACGCGACCCGCACCTGCGGCTGCGGCAACTCTTTCAGCTGAGCGCGAGCCCGCTGAACGACGGCGCGAGCGACTGAAGCTATCGTGTCCCCTCCGACTCCGGTAGGCCCCTACAGCCCGGCGGTGCGGGCGGGGGACTGGCTGATCTGTAGCGGCCAGACGCCGGTCCGTGACGGAATACTGCTTCACGGCGACATTGCGGCGCAGACGACCCAGTGCCTAGACAATCTGGCTGCGGTCCTCGAGGACAACTCGGCGTCATTGGCTGACATCGTCAAGACGACGGTGTTTCTCGTCGACATGGCCGACTTCGCGGAGATGAACGGGGCTTATGCGGCCAAATTTGGTGACCACCGTCCGGCGCGCTCGACGATCGCGGTAGCGGGCCTCCCGCTAGGCGCGCGAGTCGAGATCGAAGCCTGGGCCTACCTGGGTCGCTGACCCGCCCCCGCTATCTCGCATCGGGACCGGCGAGGCAAGACGGGCGTCGCTGAGCCCCAGCAGCTCCGCGCTTCTCTAGCTGTCGTCGTCTCTTGCTGTCGCCCCCCTCTAGCGGACCTGACCGAAGCGGTAACCAACCGACCTCACCGTCGAGATGAGGTTCGCCTGTTCCTCGCCGAGTTTCGCTCGGAGGCGCCGGATGTGCACGTCGACGGTCCGGGCGCCCCCGTAGTACTCGTAGCCCCAAACCCGCGACAGGAGAGTCTCCCGGGTGAACACCTTGCCGGGATGTGTCGCAAGGAACTTGAGAAGTTCGTACTCCATGTAGGTGAGATCTAGCGGCCGTCCTGCCAGGCTCGCCTGGTAGGTCTCGAGGTTGAGCACGAGACCGCCATGCTCGACGACCTCGGGCCGTCGTCCCCGACCTGTCCGCCAGAAAAGATGGCCGAGCCTCGCCCCGAGCTCCCTAGCGGTGGCTGCGTCGAGGCAGAAGTCGTCGAAAAGGTCCTCGCGAAGGTCCAACTCGGGAAGCTGGCGTTCGGCGACGACCAGCAGAAGAGGCGACAGTGGGCTGTCCCGCTTGCGCAACGCACGGCAAAGGGCGAAGGCTGTCTCGGAGTCCGGTTCCGCGCACACAAGTGCGCCGGACCATCCGTCTTCCGGCTCCCGTCGCTCTGCGTCCCGGACGGACCCGACCGCGCACCACGGGTAGCCGTTCGCCTCGACCGCCGCCACGATGTCACGCGGAGGAGGATCAGGAAAAAGTAGGAGGGGTTCCACCAGCCGTCTCTTGCGCTACAACGCCGTCAGATAGCGGCGCCACTCGAACTCGCCGACCTCGGCCTTGTAGTCTGCCCATTCGGATCTTTTGTTCCGAACGAACCATTCGAAGACGTGATCGCCAAGCACGGAAGCCATCAGATGGGAGCCCTCCATGTCGTCGAGGGCTTCGGATAACGATCCGGGTAGGGACCGGATTCCGAGAGCCACCCGCTCGTGCGCCGAGAGCTCGTACAGGTTTGAGGCGGCCTCCTCCGGTAGCTGGTAGTCGCCTTCGATCCCGGCCAGCCCGGCGGCCAGGAGCGCCGCGAAAGCGAGGTAGGGGTTCGTCGCTGGATCGGGTGCCCGGTACTCGATGCGGGTCGACTCGGCCTTTCCTGTTTTGGTCGGAGGGACACGGACCAACGCCGAGCGGTTGTTGCGGGCCCAAGATATGTGCACGGGTGCTTCGTAGCCGACGATCAGGCGCTTGTAGGAGTTCACCCACTGGTTGGTCACAGCGGTGAGCTCGCGGGCGTGAACCAAAAGTCCGGCGATGAACTGCCGGGCTGTCCGGGACAGGTGGTACTCGTCGCTCTCGTCGTAGAACGCGTTGACGCCACCGGAGAACAGGGACATGTGGGTGTGCATCCCCGAGCCTTGAACCCCGGTTAGCGGCTTCGGCATGAACGTCGCCGCTATGCCGTGGCGCGCAGCGACCTCCTTGACGACCATGCGGACGGTCATCACGGTGTCCGCCATTGTCATCGCGTCGGTATAGCGCAGGTCGATCTCGTGCTGGCTGGGGGCGTCCTCGTGCTGGCTGTACTCGACAGGAATCCCCATCTCCTCCAACGTGAGCACCGTCTCTCGGCGCACCTCGCTTGGAAGGTCGTGGGTGGACAGATCGAAGTACGAGCCGGAGTCGAGCGGTTCGGGGGGGACGGTAACCGACGTCTTCGCGCCGGACGCCCGTTGGAAGTAGAAGTACTCGAGCTCGGGGGCTACGTAGAAGCTGTAGCCGACATCACGGGCCCTGTCCATTACCCGGCGCAGCACGTCACGGGGATCTCCGCCGAAGGGGCTTCCGTCGAGGTTGACCACGTCGCAGACCATCCTGGCTACGGGTGATCCTTCCCCGGGATGGGGAAGCAGCTGGAAGGTCTTCGCGTCAGGGACAGCGAGTACGTCGCTCTCCTGCACGCGGCTGAAGCCGTCGATGGCCGAGCCGTCGAAAGTCATGCCTTCCTCGAGCGCGTTCTCGAGCTCGGCGGCGGTGATCTGGAACGACTTGGCGGTACCGAGGACGTCGGAGAACCACAGCTGTACGAATCGCACGCCGCGCTCCTCGACGGTCCGCATTACATAGTCGGCTTGGCGTTCCACCCCCCAGACGCTACCGATAGAGCGACGGTCGTGTCGCCATGAGTCCACCCTTGGCTGTCGATGTCACAGAGCATTAACACGCCGGGGCCCTCGCGGCTTGGTAGCGGTGGCACAATATGGGCACCCAAGAGGTGGCTAGAAGAGCTGATCTGGCCCGCCTCAGCTACCAGACCACCAGCCAAGGAGCGCCAGGAGTGACAATCAAAGCCGAATACCTCTGGATCGACGGAACGGAGCCCACCCCGCTGCTTCGCTCCAAGACGAAGATCCTGCCGGCGGGAACCACCGACATGCCGATCTGGGGTTTCGACGGTTCCAGCACGAACCAGGCTCCCGGGAAGGCGTCAGACTGCGTCCTCAATCCTGTCTTCACGTGTCCGGACCCGATACGCGGCGGCGACAACTTGATCGTCCTCTGCGAGGTACTCCTCACCGATTTCACGCCGCACAAGACGAACACCCGTTCCCAGCTTGTCCCGGTCGCGGAGAAGTACGGCGCGCAGGAGTCGCTGTTTGGTATCGAGCAGGAGTACACCCTGTTCAAGGGCAGCCGGCCCCTCGGCTTTCCCGAGCACAATGGCTACCCCGCCCCGCAGGGCCCCTACTACTGCGGCGTCGGTGCCGACGACATCTATGGGCGCCCGCTCGTGGAGGCACATTTGGACGCATGCCTGCAGGCAGGTCTCGCAATCTCGGGTATCAACGCCGAGGTGATGCCAGGCCAGTGGGAGTTCCAGGTCGGCCCCGTCGGGCCGCTCGAGGTTTCCGACCAGCTGTGGGTCGCGCGCTGGCTGCTGCATCGTGTCGGCGAGGACCTCGGTATATCGGTCACTCTCGACCCGAAGCCTGTTCGCGGCGACTGGAACGGCGCGGGATGCCACACCAACTTCTCGACCAACTCCATGCGCGAGTCCTACGACGCTGTCGTAAAGGCCGCTGAAGCCCTCGGCCAGAACGCAGAGGAGCACGTAGCCGCCTACGGCCACGGAATCGAGGATCGCCTCACCGGTCACCATGAGACCGCCCACTACAGCGAGTTCAGCTACGGGGTCTCGGACCGGGGAGCGTCTGTGCGGATCCCCTGGCAGGTGGAAAAAGACGGCAAGGGTTACCTCGAAGACCGCAGGCCGAACGCGAACATGGACCCCTACGTCGTCACCCGGCTGATCGTAAACACCTGCTGCTCGGCCCTGGTCTGAGAAGCCCTGGTCTGAGAAGCCCTAGTCTGAGAAGCCCTGGTCTGAATCAGGGCCGTCCGGCGCAGGAGTCAGGGGGTGGGTTCCTTGCTCTTGCGCCGGGTCTGCGCGTTGTCTAAGCGCGGAAGGGCCGGTAGCGTAAAGGAAAATGTCTTTCGCTGCGGAATCCGCATCAGCTTCCCCGGTTAGCTTCCCGGCGGACACTCCGACGGCTTCGCCAGATACGTCAACGCGAGTCGGGTCGCTCGCCCAGACCCCGACGCTGGTGCGCCCCGGCCCGAGCAGTGACAGCGGTCTCGGGTGGGCTGATAAGGCCATGGCGCGCCTTTTGAGGGTACCTCTCGGCCGGCCGAGGGCTACCGAAGCCCAAGCGCAAAGCCTGTTTCGAACCTCCATCGCGATCTCGGCGGTCAGGTGCGTAGTCAGCTATCTCGCCGTGCCGATCGCGTTGCCCTTTCTTGGCTCACTTAGCAATGTGGCTCCGGCGGTCGAGATCGTCCTGAGCGTGGTAGCGCTCGCATTCGACGTGAAGGCCCTCAGGAGATTTTGGTTGGCGTGGCACTCGTGGCGCTGGGCGATGACTCTCGTGTACACGGTGGTGATGGTTCTGATCACGGTTCTGCTTGTGTCGAACGTCGCTTCTCTCGTCTGAGGCCGCTCCGGGCGACGCGGGCCGATGCCGGCTTGACGAGGGATCCTTGAACTGCGACCGATGCCAGAACGACGACAACGACGATCCCGAAAAGTCGGGGGTCCTCGCCGGTGGCCGCCCCGAGTAGGTACGTGCCGAGCAGGATAGGGACCGCTCCTTTTAGCCCCGCGAACGCTACGAACATACGATCAGGTCGCGAAAGCCCCGAGCCCGCCAAGCACCCAGCGACGGCGACGGGTCTGGCCACGACGGCGACTATCGCCGCCAGGGCGAGTCCGGGAGCCCACGTCGAGGTCTTCGCTATGACAGTCAGGTTTACCGTGAGGCCGAGAGCCACGAAGGCGGCTATCTCCCCGAGTGTCGCGAGGGTGGCGTGGAACTGGCGAACTTGGGTCTTGTGAGCGAACTGCTCGTCGCCGGCGACTATCCCGGCCAGGAAGACGGCGAGGAAGCCGGAACCTCCTGCGGCGGCGGCGAGCCCGAAGATCGCCGCAGCCGCTGACAGGGAAACGATCGACTGCTCCCCGGGGCCGCCAAGAGAATCGGAGCGCAGAAGCCACACGAGCCCTTTGCCGCCGGCGACGCCTATCAAAGCGCCGAGAGACATCTGCATCGCGAAAGTAGCGCCGGCGTGGCTTAGACCGCTGAGGTCGATACCTTTCGCCGCCAGCAACGCCACCATCAAAGCGATGCCGACCGGATCGTTCGCGCCGGACTCGCCCTCGAGCACGGTCGTGACCGTCCCGCCGAGCGGGTACTTTCCGAGTAGGGAGAACACGACGGTAGGGTCGGTGGGAGCTACGGCGGTCGCAATGAGCAACGCCGGGTACCACCCGAAGCCGAGAGCGAAGTGCAAGAACGCTCCCGCGATACCGGCTGTCATCAACGTGCCAGCCACGCCAAGTGTGACCACCGGGCGCGCTGCATTCAAAATGCGACGCCTGCCGATACGCATTCCGCCGGCGTAGAGCACAACAACCAGCGCCACGGTTACGACCTTCGATACGGCCGCCTCTCCGAGGTGGGCTGCGCTCGGCAGAAGGCGTGCAACGACAGCGGCGCATGGAAGGACGAGGACGGGGAGAGGGACGCCCGTCCGCTTGCACACCCTGCCTGCGACGAGAACGGCGATCACACTTATGGCTACGGCGGCGACTGCGGCGGCGAAAGGAACCGGGTCAGGCAAAAGGACTCCGATGTTCGGAATGCAGCGAACTGCGTTCTACAATGCCGACCAGGCTTCCCGGCGCTCCAGCGCTAGTTTATCCGCTCCGGCGGTGCGGACACAGCGACGACTGCAGAGGTTTTGTGTATCATCTCGGCCGTTGCAAACTGGAGGGCGATCCGCGGCAACCGGGGTCACCTACCACTCAGGGGCAGTACTTCCAAGAAAGGGTTGAAATCATGGCGGAAAAGCCGAAAGCGCTTTCGGAGTTCAAGGACTTCGTATTGCAGGGCAACGTCGTCGACCTGGCGGTAGCTGTGGTGATAGCCACGTTCTTCGGGGCGATCGTCAAGGACATGGTCGGGTTGATCTTGTCGCTTCTTGCGATTCCTGGGAAGACGTCCCAATCCTTCTCGAGCTTGAAGTTCACGATCGGGCACGGGATTTTCAGTTACGGGCAGCTGATTCAAGACATTCTGACCTTTGTCATAGTTGCCGCGGTTGTGTTCTTCGCAGTGGTGCGTCCCGTGAGATCGCTACTTCTGAAGCGTCAAGCCACGCCCGACCCTGAGAGCACCGACCGGCCCTGCCCCGAGTGCCTGAGCGACATTCCGAAGGCCGCGACCCGCTGCCGTTACTGCACCTCGGAAGTCGCGGTCACCGTCTCCTGATCGGTCGCATCCAGGCGGAGCGGTTTCTCGGGTTGGTGTAGCGGTGACTACTCTCGGGACGTGCCCCGACTGCGCCTAGCTCTCGCCCAGCTCAACTCTGTAGTAGGCGATCTCGAGCAGAACACGGAGCGAATCGTCGGTGCTTTGGAGTCCGCTACGGAGGCGGGCGCGGACGTGGCGGTCTTTCCTGAGCTGGCCGTGACCGGTTACCCACCGGAGGATCTTCTTCTCAAGCCGGGGTTCATCGCCGACAACATGCGGGCGGTCGAGCGCATCGCGGCGGCGTCACGTCACTGCGTCTCGATCGTCGGTTTCGTAGACAAGCGTACGGACATCTACAACGCAGCGGCGATATGTGCCGGCGGCACCGTCCGAGGCGTGTACCACAAGCAAGTTCTTCCTAACTACGGGGTCTTCGACGAGCAGCGCTACTTCACGGCGGGGACCGGTGCGTCGGAGCTTTTCGGGATAGCCGGGGTGACGGTCGGCGTGTCGATCTGCGAGGACGCCTGGAGCCCGACCGGTCCGATCTCGACCCAGGCCGCAGCAGGCGCTGAGCTCGTGGTCAACATCAACGCCTCGCCGTACTCGGTCGGGCGTGTCGCCGACAGGGAGCGCATGCTTGCGACACGCGCGGCCGACGCCAGCTGCTCGCTCGTCTACCTGAACTGCGTCGGAGGCCAGGACGAGTTGGTCTTCGACGGGGCCTCGATGGTCTTCGACGCCGGCGGTGAGCTGCTCGCGTCGTTGCCCCAATTCGAGGAGCTGGTAACTGTCGTCGACGTCGACGTGCGGGAAGTTTTTCGGAAGCGGTTGATAGACCCGAGGGGACGGCGAAGTGTGGGCGCTCTGCCTGTCAGCCTGCTTGGGGATCACCACGACGGGCCTAAGGAGGCAAACGCTCACCTGAGGCCCGAAGACCGGAGTCAGGGATTCGCTCAGTCCGCAGCCCCGGGTCGTGCGAGCCGCCTCGGGCGCGAGGCCGAGATCTACCAGGCGCTTGTACTCGGGACCAGGGACTACGTTCGCAAGAACGGGTTCAGCGACGTCGTGATCGGCCTCTCCGGAGGCATCGATTCGTCTCTCGTCGCTTTGATAGCCGCTGATGCTCTCGGAGCGGACCATGTAAACGGGGTTGCGATGCCGTCACGGTATTCGTCGAGCGGTTCAATCGACGACGCACAGAAGCTCGCCGCCAACTTGAAGATCGGCTTTCGAGTCGTTCCCATCGAAGGTCCCCACGTAGCGTTCCTGGAGCTCTTGGACGGAACTTTGAGCGCTGACTCTCCTGGCTTGGCTGAAGAAAATCTCCAAAGCAGAATACGAGGGTTGATACTCATGGCGCTGTCGAACAAGCTCGGATGCCTAGTGCTCACGACCGGGAACAAGAGCGAGGCGGCTGTTGGGTATTCGACGCTTTACGGTGATACGGCTGGTGGTTTTGCTGTCATAAAAGATGTCGCCAAGACCACCGTGTACCGTCTCTGCGAATGGCGCGACCGGGTAGGGCCTAACCCTTTGCTACCGCCGGACGTGATGACAAAGCCCCCGTCGGCGGAACTTCGTCCCGACCAGCGAGACGACCAGTCGCTGCCGGCCTACGATCTGCTCGACCCGCTGCTAGCCGCGTTCGTCGAGGACGACATGACAGCCAGCGAGCTCGTCGAGGCGGGTTTCGACGTATCTTTGGTTTCGCGCGTCGTCAGGCTCGTGGACCTTGCCGAATACAAGAGACGTCAGACGCCTCCCGGCATACGCATCACAGCCAAAGCGTTCGGACGGGACCGGCGCATGCCGATCACCAATGGCTATCGCTGACTCGAGCCTCGGTAGGATAGCAGGGTGAGCACGGTCGAGCTGGCAGAGGCACCGCGACGCACCCGGTCGCGCCGCGGCGAGGGCGACAAACTTCGCGAGGACATCCTCGAAGCCGCCGAGCGGATGCTCGTCGAAAGTAACGACCAGTCTTCGCTGTCTATCAGGGCAATCGCAAGCGCTGTCGGCGTGACCCCCCCGTCGATCTACCTTCACTTCGCGGACCGAAACGAGCTGCTTTTTGCTGTATGCGAACGTCAAAGCAGAGAAATCGAGGGCGCTATGGAGGCCGCTTGCGACGGGGTCGCCGATCCTTGGGAGAGGTTGCGGCGACGGGGTAGGGCTTATCTTACTTGGGGCCTTCAGAATCCGGAGCACTACCGGATCTTGACGATGAGCCATTCGGATGCGACCCCCCAATGCTTCACCGACGAGCGCCTTGCTGGGATGGCCGGCCTTCAGGCTGTCCGGGCCGACCTCGTTGCCGGGATCGAAGCGGGGGCGTTCGATCCGATGAGCGACCCGCTCGGATGTAGCGAGCTTTTGTGGATGGCCGTCCACGGGATGGTCTCGCTTCTGATCTGCAAGCCCGAATTCCCTTTCGGCGACCCCGACCGTGTCTACGAAGCCATGTTCGAGCTGCTCCACCACGGCGTTGCCTCGAGGGTGGCCGCTTCCCTGTGATGTCCCCGGACGCGTCGGGAGAACTCCTCGGTTTGGAAGAGTCCTCCCGCGTTGCTGCACGCCATCACTGGGTCGAGTCGAACATGTTCACTCTGCTAGGCGGTTGGGTGAAGACAACGTCGACACCCGAAGCGAAGCTTCTCTTCGACCGTCAGGCGGGCCACCACGCGTGGAGGGCCCAGCAATGGTGGAACCGGCTGCCGGCGCTGGCCGACGTAGACCGGGCGGCACTGGTAGCACGACCCGGCGATCGCCTGTCGGCCGTGTTCAAAGCCGTGAGCGACGAGGAGTCGACCGTGTCGCGACTCGTGTGCACCTACAGGGTTCTAATACCAAGGCTCGCCGTATCCTACGAGCGCCACCGGACTAGGGCTAGTGCGGTGGCTGACTCGTCCGTGCTGCGCACCCTCGAGATCGTCGCCCGTGACGTATCCTCGGACTGGTTGGACGGCGAGGCGGTCTTGGAGCGCGTTCTGGAAAGCGAGATCCCACCTGCCGGCGAGTGCGACTACGAGGCGCTGAGTGCCGCTAACACCTTCGCCGCCTCCATCGAGGTCCAGCTAGCTTCAGCAGCTGGCTTTTAGGCTGTTTGCGAACTAGGGTGGCCCACGTGGAGCTCGGTCTGCATGTCGACACAAGTCGCCCCCCTTACACCGTCATCGAGGTTCGGGGGGAGTTGGACGTCTACAGTGCGCCGCGCCTTCGCGAGGCGCTTGTCGAATTGGTTAGCGAGGGCCACCGCCAACTGATCGCGAATCTCGAGGCGGTCGATTTCCTGGACTCCACCGGTCTCGGAGTCCTGGTGGGTGGCCTTAAGCGGCTCAGGAGTAACGACGGCGACCTTGCCTTGGTGTGTACCCAGTCGCGAATCCTCAAAGTGTTCGATATCACAGGGTTGACCACAGTCTTCCGGATCGGCGCTTCGGTTGACGACTGCATGGCCGGCTGAGTTCGGAGCGAGCCGTGTCGGCTAGGTCGAAGTCCCTCGAGTTGGCGATCCCGGCCCGTCCGGAATACGTGGCGGTGGTCCGTCTCGTCGTCGCCTCCCTCGCCGCAAGCAGGCGTAACCTGGCGGCGGACCGGATCGACGATCTGAAACTGGCCGTGTCGGAGGCGTGCACCAACGCTATAGAGGCCAACCAGGAGGTGGACGCCGAGCAGTCGGCGCCGGTCTTCGTCAGCTGTTGGGAAGCACCCGAGAGATTCGAAGTGTGCGTTGCGGACTCCGGGACCGGGTTCGATCCGTCGAATCTTTCAGTGCACCCGCCTGTCACCGATCCGGAGAGGCTCACCTTCGAGCGCGGCCTCGGCATCCCGCTCATAAGATCGCTCGTGGACGAGCTGCGCTTCGACTCGACGCCTTCGGGGACACAGGTGTGGATGACAATATTCGGGGGTCCCGGCTCGGGGGACGCTACGACCGAAATCGTACGGACGGTCGTCAGTCGCGAGTAACTGCCGCTCAAGTTGCGTCGGCCACGAACTCGGGGGAACCCAGCCGGTCGAGGTTTGCACCAGAGAATCGCCCGACGGAAATCCTGATCAACCCGGTAGTGTTTATTAGGTGAGGAAGATCTTCGGCTTTCCCGAACAGGTCAACGAAACTTCCGCCCGGGTTGTCGCTGGCGGAGTCGTCGCTATGGCCGGAACCGCAGTGTTGGCGGACCAGCCCTGGCTGATGGTTCCGCTCGTGTATGGCTTCGCCGCCCGTGTCGCATCCGGCCCGCGCCTGAGCCCGCTCGGGCAGCTCGCAACCCGAATTGTCACCCCCAGGCTCGGCGTGGAGCATAAGTTCACCCCGGGACCCCCGAAGCGCTTCGCCCAGGCCGTCGGGTTGACCGTGTCAAGCGTCGCGATGTTCCTCCATTTCCGCCGGGGCAGGACTGGCGCGGCGAAGGTTGCGCTCGGCCTGCTCATCGTTGCCGCGGGCCTTGAAGCTGGTTTCGGCCTTTGCCTCGGATGCAGGATGTTCGCCCTCGGAATGCGCCTCGGCCTTGTGCCTGAGGAGACGTGCCGAGAGTGCGCCGACATCTGGGCACGGACGGCACCCCGGAAAGAGTTTTCCGAAGAATGTGTTGACATTTAACTAAGTAAAATCTAAGGTTCGGGCTGCGAAATTATGGATGCGGCCCTCAACAAGTCAGAGCGCGAGACGCTGAAAGCCATTTGGCGGATCACCTCCCTGCAACCGGGTGAGTCGACCGGCGACCCTTCGGGCGCGCGCACCGGCGACCTCGCATCGTCGCTCAATGTGACTCCGGGTGCTATGACGGCCACGGTCAAAAAGCTCGCCGATCGGGGTCTCGTCCTGCACACCCCCTACCATGGGGTGGCGCTCACCGACGTCGGCCGTCGCCTTGCGATGGGCGTCCTTCGCCGACATCGCATAGTCGAACGCTTCTTGGCAGACTACCTCGGCTACACCTGGTCAGAGGCTGACCGCTTAGCCTTGTCGTTCGAGCACTCCCTGCCGAAGGAAGTCGAGGACCGGCTGTTCGTGGCTTTGGACAGGCCCGCTACCTGCCCTCACGGTTTCCCGATCCCGACCAGCGGAAGCGACGACTTGCCGTCGATGCCGGCGTTGTACGACCTTGCGCCGGGCGACAGAGCTGTTGTGGCACTGCCGGGGTCGATCGATGCCGAAGTCGTGACGTTTCTCGACGGCCTTGGAGTTCGCCCGAGTGTCGAGGTGAAGATAGTGGACAAACAACCTTTCGGCGGACCGCTAGTCGTCTCTGTCGACGGCCAAGAGCGGATGCTGGGCGAGAAGCTTGCGAGAGTCATCCTCGTGAGCAGGGCGGTCGACCAGCAATCCGGCAGTGGGTCTGGCAGCCACCGAAGCACTGGTGCTAAGCAGACCAGCCAACCAAGTAACACCAGCAGTGCAGTTGACATTCAAACATCCGAAACCGATAGAAAGGAACCGTCTGCAGATGCGATTCGTCGCTGAGGGCGGCTACCAGCCGTTCCACCTTCACAGCACGGAATGGGCGTGGCTCATATTTGCCGCGGCCTGCGGGCTCATAGCGATCGTCACGGGACTGGTCTTGATGCGGGGCATGCTCGCGTCCGACCAGGGCACTCCTTCGATGATCGAGATCGCCAAGGCGGTTCAAGAAGGCGCTCAGGCGTATCTTGTGCGCCAGTTCAGGGCGATTGGGATCATAGTCATCCCACTCGCAATCCTCGTCTTCGTCACCGCCAGCAAAGTGACAGAGACGGTGACCGTAAACGGTGTGACGACCAAACATACCGCACTGTCCTACGGGTTGTCCGGCCTGTTCCGCGCAATCGCGTTTCTCATTGGCGCGTCCTTGTCCGGGTTGGCGGGCTTCATCGGCATGAGCACAGCCGTAAGGGGAAATGTCCGCACCGCCGCTGCAGCGCGTGACGGCTCGCTGCAGGGTGCCCTCAAGGTGGCCTTTCGCACCGGGGCTATCACAGGCCTGATGGTCGTGGGCCTCGGCCTTCTCGGTGCGACCATCATCATCATGCTCACCCAGAACACCGCCACCGCTACGCTGGTCGGGTTCGGGTTCGGCTGTTCACTCCTGGCGCTTTTCATGCGCGTCGGCGGCGGCATCTTCACGAAGGCGGCGGACGTAGGCGCTGACTTGGTCGGCAAAGTCGAAGCCGGCATACCCGAAGACGACCCCCGCAACGCGGCCACGATCGCCGACAACGTCGGAGACAATGTGGGTGACTGCGCCGGCATGGGGGCAGACCTCTTCGAGTCCTATGTGGTCATACTGGTCGCAACCCTGATACTTGCGAACGCTGCGTTCCCCGGCCGAGGTCAGGTGGGGCTTGCCTTCTCGCTCATCGTGCCTGCCATCGGCATCCTCGCATCTATCATCGGTATCTTTGCGGTGAAAGCGACCTCGAAGGACCGCACGGCTATGGCGCCGATCAACCGAGGCCTTCTTGTGTCCGCTGTTCTGACCATCCTCGGAACGCTTGCTGTCTCTGCGTGGTACGTGCACAGTTACAGGGTCTTCTTCGCCGTGACTACCGGCGTCGTTCTCGGACAAGTGGCAAGTCGAGTGACAGAATACTACACGTCGACGGAGACGAGCCCGGTCCGCGACATCGCCGAATCGACTCGGACAGGACCCGCCACAGCGGTCCTTTCGGGCATAAGCACAGGCCTCGAGTCGGCGACGCCGGCGATCATTGCGATCGTGCTTGCAATCGTCGTCGCGATCGCCCTCGGCAAGGGAAACATCCAGTACGAGCTCTATCTCGTATCGCTTGTAGGCCTCGGGCTTCTCTCGAACGCCGGAATCGTCGTATCGGAGGACACGTTCGGGCCCATCTCCGACAACGCAGCCGGTATCGCGGAGATGAGCGGTGAGTTCCATGGCGAGCCGGAGCGGATCATGGTCAGCCTCGACGCCGTGGGCAACACAACCAAAGCGATCACGAAGGGATTTGCGATCGGATCAGCGGTCATCGCTGCGGTCGCGTTGTTCGCAAGCTACATACAGACGATCGCGGAGAACGCCAAAGGCGTACCTCAGCTGACCGGCAAAGCGGCAAACGCCCTCTTCACGACCGTCTCTCAGAGCATCATCAACGTCGCCAACCCGAAGACCTTCCTCGGCTTGCTCATCGGTGGGTCGATCGCATTCCTCTTCTCTTCGTTGGCTATCCGCGCCGTCGGACGCTCCGCGGGCACCGTGGTAGAGGAGGTAAGGCGGCAGTTCCGTGAGCATCCCGGGATCATGGACCGAACCGAGCGTCCAGAGTACGGCCGGGTCATCGACATCTGCACGGCGGCCGCGCAGCGCGAGCTGGCGACGCCAGCCCTGCTGGCGATCCTTTCCCCTGTCGTAGTCGGCTTTGCCATCGGCTACGAGGCGCTCGGTGCGTTCCTCGCGGGAACGATCCTCACCGGACAGCTGATGGCGAACTTCCTGAACAACGCCGGGGGCGCCTGGGACAACGCTAAGAAGTACATCGAGGACGGACACGAGGGCGGCAAAGGTTCGGAGTCGCACAAAGCCGCCGTCATCGGTGACACAGTCGGCGACCCGTTCAAAGACACTGCCGGCCCGGCCATCAACCCGCTGATCAAGGTGATGAACCTCGTGAGCCTGCTCATCCTGCCGGCGATCATAAGCTTGCAGTCCGACACCGTACTGCGGACCGTCATCGCCGTGCTCGCGGGTGCCGTGATCCTCGGTGGTGTACTTTTCTCCAAGCGGAAGATGGCCCCGGTGGGCGACGAGACCCCCGGAAGCTCCACGCAATCGGTCGGTGCCGGGCAGGTCTAGGTAATCCCCGAAGAGAAACGAGAGTGGGCTAGGACGGCTGGGACTCCGATCGAGTCCCGGCCGTCACCCATTCTCCTTTCCCGTCGCGTTAGCCTGACGCCAGGCGGCTGTCGTAGTAGGGGCGCCACCATTCCTTTTTCCCGATACGTACAGAAATCCTGGAACCAACGAGCGCTTCGATGCCAAAACCTCTTGTAATCGTCGAGTCCCCGGCGAAAGCGCGGACAATTTCGCGCTTTCTTGGATCCGATTACGACGTCGAGTCTTCCATAGGCCACATCCGCGACCTCCCGCGAAATGCTGCCGACGTTCCTGCCGCGTACAAATCCGAGCCGTGGGCTCGCTTGGGCGTCGATGTCGACAACGACTTCAAGCCGCTTTACGTCGTGTCGGCGGAGCGTCGTGACCAGGTCCGCAAGCTGAAGGCGATGGTCAAGAACGCCAGCGAACTGTTCCTCGCCACCGACGAGGACCGCGAAGGTGAATCGATAGCGTGGCATCTCCTCGAGGTTCTCGCGCCGAGAGTTCCTGTGAAGCGGATGGTGTTCCACGAGATAACGCAGGCGGCGATCGAGCGAGCGGTTCGCGACTGGCGTGAGCTGGACCGCCGCCTGGTCGATGCTCAGGAGACTCGCCGCATTCTCGACCGTCTCTACGGCTACGAGGTAAGCCCAGTCCTGTGGAAGAAGATCATGCCGTCCCTCTCGGCGGGGAGGGTCCAGTCGGTCGCGACCCGGCTGGTGGTCGAGCGTGAACGGGCCAGGATGCGCTTCAGGGCCGCCTCCTATTGGGATCTTGTAGGTTCCTTCCTCGGGGGCAGCCCGCGCGAGACGTTCACGGCGACGCTCGTGGAAGTCGACTCGCGTCGACTCGCGACGGGTCGGGATTTCGACGAGGGAGGCCGACTCACCCGAGAGGATGCGATCCTGCTCGACGCCGGCGCTGCCGGAGAACTCGCGTCCAGGCTTCGAGGTGCCGACTTCGCTGTGCGCACGGTGGAGGAGAAGCCGTGGAGGCGAAGCCCTCACGCTCCTTTCATGACCTCGACCCTTCAGCAGGAAGCCGGCCGCAAGCTGCGCTTCACGGCTGCGCGGGCGATGCGCGTCGCCCAGGAGCTCTACGAGTCAGGCCACATCACTTATATGCGAACCGACTCGACCACCCTTTCTGTGGAGGCGCTGGAGGCTGCCCGATCTCAAGCGCGGACGCTCTACGGGGACTCGTACGTCCCGAACGCTCCTCGGCGCTACGACAAGAAGGTCAAGAACGCGCAGGAAGCCCATGAGGCGATCCGACCCGCTGGGGACAGGTTCAAAACGCCGGAACAGACCGGTCTGAGCGGGGACGCCCGGCGTCTCTACGAGTTGATCTGGATGCGGACCGTTGCCTCCCAGATGGCCGACGCTGTCGGGCGGAGTGTGTCGGTGCGCATAGGGGCGACGTCCAGCTCAGGGGAGGACGCCGTGTTCGCCACCTCCGGCCGGGTGATCACATTCCCGGGCTTCCTACGCGCTTATGTCGAAGGCTCCGACGACCCTGACTCCGAGCTCGAGGACCGGGAGGTTCGCTTGCCCGCGCTCGCCGTAGGGGACCGAGCCGATCTCGAGTCGCTTGGCGCCGACGAGCATTCCACCTCCCCGCCCGCGCGCTACAGCGAGGCGTCGCTAGTCAAGGCCCTCGAAGAAATGGGGGTCGGCCGGCCATCCACCTACGCTTCGATCCTGGACACCGTCCAAAGCCGTGGCTACGTGTGGAAGAAAGGTTCTGCTCTGGTCCCATCGTGGACAGCATTCGCGGTCGTCGGGCTCCTCGAACAGCACTTCGCGGATCTCGTCGACTACGGCTTCACTGCGTCTATGGAAGAGGATCTCGACGAGATAGCGAACGGGGCGAGGGAATCGATCCCCTGGCTCACCCGGTTCTATTTCGGCGACACGGCCGGGAGCAGCGCGCCGAACAGGGGCGCTCCGGGTGCCGGCAACGCCGACGGCGACCCTGGCCTCAAGGGGCTGGTTCTGGAGAACCTTGGCGAGATCGACGCCCGAGAAGTGAACTCGATCCCGATAGGCGGAGCGGACTCGGGGATCGTCGTGAGGGTCGGCCGATACGGTCCCTATGTGCAGCGCGAAGTCCCGGGCGACGGGGACGGTAGAGCCCCGAGCGACATGGACGCGTCTGCTGTTTCGGCGAAGGCTGGCGCGTCCTCCGGCCAGCGCGCATCGTTGCCCGACGACCTTGCACCCGACGAGCTCACGATCGAGAAGGCACTCGAGCTTCTCGAGGCCGGCTCGTCAGATAGAGAGCTCGGCATCAACCCCGGCTCCGGGCTCGCAGTGACAGTGAAAAGTGGTCGCTTCGGCCCCTACGTGCAAGAGACCGAGACACAAGGAGACTCTGCGTCGCCGGCCAGCGGATCGCAGGCGGTGAAGCCCCGAACAGCCTCGTTGCTCAAGGGCATGGACCCTTCGACAGTCACCCTCGACGAGGCCCTTCGCCTTCTCAGCCTTCCCCGCACCGTCGGCGTGGACCCTGGCACCGGCGAGGCGATCGAAGCAACAAACGGCCGCTACGGTCCGTACCTAAAGCGGGGCAGCGAATCGCGCTCGCTCGACAGCGACGAGAAGCTTTTCAGTGTGACCTTGGACGAAGCGCTCGCGATGTTCGCCCAGCCGAAAGAGCGAAGAGGCCGCGGCGTGGCTGCTCCACCGCTGCGCGAGCTAGGCGCAGACCCCGAGACGGGCGTCGTGATAGTCGTCAAAGACGGGCGTTTCGGTCCCTACGTCACGGACGGTTCGACCAACGCATCCCTACGCAAAGGCGACACGGTAGACGGAATCACCACCGAAAGGGCCGCCGAGCTTCTGGCGGATCGCCGCAACGCTCCGCCGAGGCCCGGCAGGGGATCGCCGGGCGGTAGGAGGAAGGCTGCTGGCTCGCGAAGCGCCGGGGTTGCCAAGAAGTCAGCCGCCGCGAAGAAGGTTGGGGGAGTGGCCAAGACCGCTGCCGTCAAGAAGGCGGCTGCTCCAGCGAAGAAGACCGCTGGCGTGAAGAAGGCTCCCACGAGGAAAGCCGCTGTGAAGAAGGCTGGTGGCTGAAGCTCCTCGCGCCTTTGACGGGGACGGCGAACGCCCCGCGAGTCGCGGGAGGTTTATTGTTCTCGAAGGCGTCGAGGCCAGCGGGAAATCGACCCAGGCAATCCGGCTCGCCGCCGAGCTCGGAGCGTTGCTGACCAGGGAACCGGGAGGTACCCCGCTTGGGGAGAGACTGCGAACGCTCGTACTCGACCCGAAATCCCCGCCGGTGTCGGCGCGCGCCGAGGCCCTGTTGATGCTCGCAGCGCGCGCCCAGCATGTCGAAGACGTCATCGCCCCGGCGTTGCGTAGCGGTCGAGACGTGGTTTGTGACCGTTTCAGTGCGAGCACAATCGCTTACCAAGGGCACGGGCGTAAGCTCGACCCGGCCGAGCTTGGCCGCCTGTCCGAATGGGCGGCCGCAGGGGTATCTCCCGATCGGGTCATCCTCCTCGACGTCGGTCCCGGGGAAATCGCGAGGCGCTTGGTCGAAAGACGCAAAGAAGCCAGGACCACACCTAATCCCGAGCTGGTCGACCGGATCGAAGCTGAGGAGACGAATTTTTTTCACAGAGTGGCGGGTGGATTCGCCGCCCTGGCCTCTTCCGACCCTGTTCGTTGGCGGGTGGTGGATGGCCTCGGGAGCTTTGACGAGGTCGCCGAGCGAGTGCTGTCGGCCGCGAGCGACGACGGTGGTTAGCTGCCAGCCGAGAGCATGGCAAAATCAGACGTGGATGGCCGGATTCACATGACCGAGCTCTACGCTGACGTGACCGGCCAACCTGACGCGGTTGCCCTGTTGAAGAGAGCCGTTGCACGGCCCGTGCATGCGTACCTCTTCCTCGGGCCTGCGGGAAGCGGCAAGCGAGCCGCAGCGCGCAGTTTCGCCGCAGCACTGGTGTGCCCCGATGGAGGACTACACGCGAACGGGAGCTCGACGTGCGAATCGTGTAGACGGGCTCTCGCTGGGATGCACCCCGATGTCGTGTCTGTCGAGCGCGAAGGGGCGTTCATAGGAATGTCTGCGGCGAGAGAGGCCGTGAGATCAGCTCATGTCAGCCCTTTGGAGTCGCAAAGAAAAGTGATCGTCCTCCACGACTTCCACCTGGTTCGAGACACCGGGCCGGCTCTTTTGAAGACCGTGGAGGAACCCCCATCTACGACGGTGTTCGTCATCCTGGCCGACTTTCTGCCTCCTGAGCTGGTCACGATCGCTAGCCGTTGTGTCGAAGTGGGCTTCTCGCCTCTTACGATCGACCAGGTCGCCGAAGTGCTCGCGGCTGGAGGTGTCGACCCGAGGCGAGCGCATCTGCTCGCAACCGCTGCGGCCGGCCGCCTGGACCGGGCTGCGAGTCTCGCATCCGACCCTGAGGTAGAGGCCCGTCGAGACGCCTGGTATTCGATACCCGCGCGTCTTGACGAAAGCAACGTGACGGCGGCCTCCATAGCGGACGAACTGATCGCCCTTCTCGAATCGAGCGCATCGCCCTTGGTCGCACGTCATTTGGAGGAACGCACCAACCTCGCCGAGGCGAACCGCCGTGCTTCTGAGGTCATGGGAGCTCCGAAGAGGACCAAAGGGTCGCGCGCCGCTAAGGGAGGGAAGGCCGGCGGTCCCGCGATGGCAGAACTCGACGATCGCCAGCGCAGGGAGGCCCGCCGTCAGCGCGCAGATGAGCTGCGAGCCGGGCTGGCAGTCCTCGCCGGCGCATATCGCGACCGGCTTGCAGCAAGCGCCGGTGCCGAGAACGCCCAGCGGGCCAGAATAGATTCGGAGGACGCGCTGAACGCGGTCGGTCTGGTCGAGAAGTGTGCCCGTGACTTGGAGTTCAACCCGGGCGAACTGCTCGCGCTTCAAGCTCTCCTGGCGCGACTGAGCCATCGAAGGTAGAAAAAACGCGGCTCGGCCTCGTCCGACGCGGACTGCGTCAGCCGCCCGATCCTGCGGGGCTGGTTGAACTTGGCGGACAGCTGAGAACGCTCGGTGCGAGACCGACATCGGAGACAAGCGGCGCAAGGTTCGCAGTGCTGCTGCCCAGCTGCAGACCGCCGCCCGCTCCGCCCCCCTTCGCACCGCCAGTCGCCGCTGCGTCGCTCGATGCTCCGGTGGCTGCTGTGCCGGTTCCCCCACCGCCTGCTGCTGCTATCGCCTGATTGTCGGCGCACAGCCCGCTCACTGCGTTGCCTACGAGCTTCGATGGCTGCAGCGGGGACGACGACGAAAGCGAGAAGGAGCGAAACGTAACTATTCCGAGGACGACTGTCACGACGAGGCCGATCAGCTTCAAGATCAGTCGTGCCCGCATAGAGCCCACATCCGCCTTTCGACTGCGACGGGTGCTGACTTAAGAACTCGGCTGGCGGCTTCGCCTTATTCCGACGATCGTTCTGCGCATGGGCCGGGGTCGCCACTCGGCTTCGGCGTCCAAGTCTGTTGGAATGTGAAAGCTAGCGTGCCTAAATGAGAGATTATGTTGGGTATTGTGTCAACCGTTGGTGTGCTATAGACTACGAGGGTTGGCGAAAGCCCGCACGATAGGAGAGGGGAAATATGGCAACCGTCACTTTTGACAAGGCCACGAGGCTCTACGCTGGATCGACGAAGCCGGCAGTCGACCAGCTCGAGCTCGATATCAAGGATGGGGAATTTCTTGTACTCGTAGGGCCTTCCGGTTGCGGGAAGTCGACTTCGCTGCGCATGCTCGCCGGCTTGGAGGCGGTGGATCAAGGCTCGATCCGTATAGGCGACCGTGACGTTACCGACCTGCAGCCACGCGAACGCGACATCGCGATGGTGTTCCAGAACTACGCCCTCTATCCCCACTTCACGGTTGCGGACAACATGGCCTTCGCACTTAAGATCGCCAAGGTTCCCAAGGACGAGATCGCTCGTCGTGTGCAGGAGGCAGCGAAGCTGCTCGACTTGGAGCCGTATCTAGAACGCAAGCCCAAAGCCCTTTCGGGTGGCCAGCGCCAAAGGGTAGCGATGGGCCGGGCAATCGTTCGGGAGCCCCAGGTCTTCCTGATGGATGAGCCCTTGTCCAACCTCGACGCCAAGCTCAGGGTGCAAACGCGTACCCAGATTGCCGCTCTCCAGCGCCGCTTGGGGACGACCACGGTGTATGTCACCCACGACCAGGTGGAAGCGATGACTATGGGGGACCGCGTCGCAGTGCTCAAGGACGGGCTTCTACAGCAGGTGGGCTCCCCGAGGGAGCTTTACGATCAGCCAGCGAATGTCTTCGTAGCCGGTTTCATCGGTTCGCCCCCCATGAACCTGGTTCCCGCCCGCCTTACCCCCGATGGAGCCGTAGTCGGTGGCGGGAATGTACCGCTCAGCCGGGAGATCCTCGCGGCCGCAGCCGCCAAGCAGGTCGAAGAGGTCACGATCGGTTTCCGTCCCGAGGACGTGACCATCGGAGATGCCGGTTCGGGCATTGCTGTCGAAGTCCAGATCGTCGAAGAGCTCGGCGCCGACGCCTATGCCTACGCCACGCTCGTCGGACCGAATTCCGGTCTGTCTCAGATCGTCGCACGAACCGACGGACGCCGCCCACCGGCTCGAGGTGAGGTCGTGCACCTTGTCGTCAAGCCCGACCACGCCAGGGTCTTTGATCCACGAGACGGGCTTCGCATCTCCTAGACCCCGGCTACTGCCCGACGACATGGATTACTAGCGCCTGGCAAGGTGTCAGAATTGGGACGGTTAGCCCTACGAGCGATGCGCCGCGGCCGGTGAGTTCGACCGGCCCCGGCCACCAAGGAGGTGCTGTCTTAGCGACAGTCACCGGTTTGGAGAAGATGTCCTCCACGGCAATCTTGTAGACCCGATCCGGGTCGAGACCATCCAAGCGTAACGGAGCTGCAAGGCTGGCGCGGCTCGCCGCCAGCTGCGCGAAACAGTACAGCGCCTCGCCTCCGTCCTTCGCAACGACGCCATGAGCGATCACAGACGCGTCGGGATGCTCCAACCGCACGACAGTTCCACTGTGAATTAATCCACGCCGTGCCTTATAGAGCGCCGCCCAGCGGCGAAGGTAATCGAGGTCGTCAGCGCCAAGACCAGACACATCCCACTCGATGCCGGCGTGGGCGAACAGGGCGGTCGCAGCTCTAAATGACAGGTCTGTGTGACGTCCGCTGATGTGCGCCCGCGGCGCTCCCACGTGCGACCCGATCATCTCCGGTGGGATCACGAACGACGTCCAGCGCTGGATTTCCTGGCGGTCGACTGGGTCGATTGAGTCGCTCGCCCACACCCGATCGCACAACTGGAGCATGCCGAGGTCGACACGACCTCCTCCCGAAGCGCACGACTCTATCTCGAGGCCCGGATGGCGGTCCTTCAACGCGGCGATCAAAGCGTAGAGGGCGAGCGTTTGGCGGTGTGCAGCAGGCCTCCCGTAAGCGTCGGCTGCGTCGGTCAACGGGCGATTGTGATCCCACTTTAGATATGAGATCGGGTACTCGCCTAGCAGAGCGTCGAGGCGATCCAGTAGGTATGCGTAAACCTGAGGGCGGCTCAGGTCGAGCACTTGCTGGTGGCGTCCCTCGGGCGGGAGGCGGCCTGAAATGCCGAGCATCCACTCGGGGTGTGCTCGCGCGAGATCACTGTCGGGGCTGACCATCTCAGGCTCGACCCACAGGCCGAGCTGCATCCCGAGATCGCCGACAGCGCCAGCGACACGGCGAAGCCCGTCGGGCAGGCGACCTGTGTCTATCCACCAGTCGCCGAGGCCGCGCCGCTCGCTGGTTCGGGTGTGAAACCACCCGTCGTCGACGACAAAGCGTTCGACGCCGACCGCAGCGGCACTGCGCGCCAGGGCAATCAAACGTTCTTCGCTGACATCGAAGTACACGGCCTCCCAGCTGTTGAAGCTCAACGGGCGAGGCGAGCGGGGGTGCCTCGGGCGGGAGCGCAGATGAGAATGGAAGCGGGCGGAGATGCCGTCGAAGCCTCGATCCGACCACGCCGCGAGTATCGGGGGTGCCTGGTAGGTTTCACCGGGCCCGAGGTCCAGTTCGCCGGGGAGTAGAAGTTCCGACGCACTGATCCATGTGGAGCCGTCCGGACGTCGCTCCACCAAGTGGCGGTGGTTCCCGCTCCAGCACAGCGACACGGCCCAGGCCTCGCCTCGCCTCCAATCGCAGTCCTTGCTGGTGACCGTCAAGGCAACGGGAAAGTCGTGTCCGGAGCGTCCCTCCGTAGTGTCGCGCAGCCACGTTCCGAAGGTGACCGGAAGCTGGTCGGCTATTCGCTCGGAACCCCATCGACCTGAAAGGGAGAGGATCGTGGCCGCCCTCTCAGGAATCGGCAATGACAGTGCCAGCAAATCTAGTTGGAAAGGAGTGTCGGCAGTGTTGGTGACAGACGCTTGCAGCGTGACGATCCCGCTGGCGTCGACGGCGAAATCCACCGATGCCGCCAACCCGGCGTCCGGATCTGAGGCGGTCGCATGCAGGCGCCGGTTCCACGACAAGGGCTCGTGCGCCTCATCGATTGCAGCGTCGCCTTCGGGTGCAGGAACTTGTTCTAGCGTCGCGACGTTCAGGGGGCGATCTCGTAGGAGACGCACGGACCAGCCGCTGCCGTCGGGTCTGCGTCCGGAGATGCCGAGTGGGGCCGCCTGGCCACGAAACCGCTCCGCTAAAACCGTCGAGCGCTCGGGGTTGTCCAGGCCGGCGTGTGCGACTGCGGGCGCCGTGACGGCCACCAAGGCGGCCGCCTGCTCGTCTGTCAGTGTGCCCAGGTCTGCACCCCAGTACACGACCGACGGGAGTCCCGGCCCGGACGTGTCCAAAAGAACGGCCACGCCGCCGCCTCGCAGGTATGCGTAGACTGATCCAGTAACTGGCAGTGAGCTCGGCTTCGATTGGGAATTCAAGCCGAGGCACCCGGCCGGCCGTCTACACGATCTGAGAGTCGTGTCATATTGCCCGGCGTAAGATCGGTACTGGTCGGGACGACTACGAGCTCTCCGACCGCGTCAGCGAGGACGCTGCGTGCTTCAGGCGATATAGCGTCGTCGGTGACGAGCACGTCTGCCTCGCCGAGAGAAGCGAAGGTGGACAGGCCGATCTCGCCCCATTTGGTGTGGTCGGCGAGGACGACGAGCCGCCTGGCGGCTTCGACGAGCGCCCGGTTGACCTCGGACTCGGTGAGATTTGGTGTCGTAAACCCGGTGCGCTCGGCCATTCCGTGGACGCCCATGAACACTGCGTCGAAGTGCAGGGACCTGACCGTGTTGAGGGCGATCGGCCCGACGAGGGCGTCTGATGGTGTGCGCACGCCGCCGGTGAGGATCACGGTCGGCTCG
Source organism: Actinomycetes bacterium (assembly GCA_021838305.1). Taxonomy (GTDB): domain Bacteria; phylum Actinomycetota; class Acidimicrobiia; order Acidimicrobiales; family Palsa-688; genus JAJZAM01. The sequence continues at coordinate 25,113 of JAKCEB010000007.1, forward strand.
ATGTTGCCCGATGACCAAAGAACGTCGGCGATGCGGATCGAGTTCGTAACCACGGTAAGGCCCGCAATGCCTGGAAGGTGATGTGCAAGGGCGTATGTAGTCGTCCCGGCTGACAGCGCTATCGCCGAGCCGGGCATGATCATGGCTGCCGCCGAGCTCGCTATGAGGTCCTTCTCGCGCAGCTCCCTATTGGCCTTGGCTTCGAAGCCGGGCTCCTCGGTCGACAGGTGGCCGCCGATCGTCGCGCCGCCGTGCACCTTCTCCAGCAAACCCTCACGGGCCAGAATGTCGAGGTCGCGCCGGATTGTCATGTCCGAGACGCCAAGCATCTGGGTGAGCTCCGAGACTCTCACCCCGCCGGAGCGTCGGACCTGGTCAAGGATGAGGGACCGTCTTTGTTTCGCCAGCATGGTCAGCCTTAAGGATAGATCCCGTCGAACCTGGTTGCGTTACTACTGAGAGATGTGAAGGTCGGAGTTGAGGTCACCCCACGACGATGTTCGAGGAAGAACCTCGACGGCGCCGCTCACACTATTGCGGCGGAACAGCAGACCGGAGCGTCCGCTCAGAGACCGTGCCTTCATTTTTGTTCCGTCCGGCAGCGAGACAATCGTTCCCGCTGTCAAATAAAGTCCTGCTTCGACGACGCAGTCGTCTCCGAGGGCGATCCCGAGCCCGGAGTTCGCGCCGAGAAGGCAGCGCTCGCCTAGCGAAACCCGTTCCTTGCCGCCACCCGACAGCGTCCCCTGGGTGGACGCGCCTCCACCGATGTCCGACGAGTCTCCCACGACGACTCCCTGACTGATCCTGCCTTCGACCATTGCTGTGCCGAGGGTACCTGCGTTGAAGTTGACGAAACCCTCGTGCATGACGGTCGTGCCCGAAGCGAGGTGGGCGCCGAGGCGTACCCGGCTGGCGTCAGCTATGCGAACGCCCGACGGGACTACATAGTCCGCCATACGCGGGAATTTGTCGACCGAGTGCACTTCGAGGTGGAGCCCAGCCACGGCGGCTTTAGACCGGACCGACGGCAGGTCGGAGGGGTGGACCGGCCCAAGCGAGGTCCACGCTACGTTCGGGAGGATCCCGAAGATACCGTCGAGGTTGACGTCGTTCGGCACGACCAAACGGTGCGAAAGAAGATGCAGCCTCAGATAGACGTCGTCCACCGTCGCCGGCGGGCAGTCGAGATCCTCGATGAAAGTCCGAAGTCGGATCCGGCGCACGCCGCGCATCGGATCCTCACGGTCCGACCACGAGGCGGCCGGGTTCGCGTCCGCGTCGGGGGGCGGCCCGAGAGCCGGCGTCGGATACAACGCCTCCAGGATCTCGCCCTCCCTCCAGGTTGCGAGTCCATCCGCCCAGGCTGATCGTGGCATGACCTCGATAGTAGTGGGACAGCCCCGGCGCCACGGGCGGACGTGTCCGCGCTCGATGCCGGCACCCTCGGCGCAAGCCTGAACGCTGCCCGTAGCATGAAGAGGTGCCCGAGAGTCCTGAGTCGACGGTGCACGCACCGCGAGGCCAAAGCGCCGTTGGCAGCGACCTGCTCTTCGTCGTCCTGGCAGCTGCAGTCGCATTGGAAGCTGTCGGAGTAGGTGTCCTATTCCCATTACTGGCGACAATCCAAAAAGATGACCATCTGCCGACATATGGCCTTGGGATGATGTCGGGAGCCAGCTTCTTTGCCGGCTTGATCGCCCAGCTCGCCGTCACCCCGCATCTGGACGGAGCTCGCTCCCGACGGGTTCTCTTCGCCGGCCTGGCTGTAGGGGCGGCGTCGCAAGTTTGCTTCGCGTTGGTGGGAAGCCTGTGGCTTCTCGTCGCTGCACGCGCAGCAGGCGGGGTGGCCTTCGGGATCCTTCTCCCTGCGGCACTTCGCCAAGCGGGGGCGGGACGCGTCGGCGCCGAGCGCGGTCAACGCCTTGGGAGGATCTCGTCGTCGATGATGGCCGGGATCACGATCGGACCATTGCTCGGAAGCGTCCTCTACTCCTTCGGTGGTATCCGGCTCCCGTTCCTGGCGGTGGGCTTCCTCCTTGCTGTCGTGCTTTGCGCAGCCGTGGTACTGGACAGGCCGGACCCGGACGGGGACACACCCGAAGCACCCAGCGCGAAGGAGAGCTGGCAGCTGCGAGGAATCCCGATCCGTATGGTCGCCGTCGTCTTGCTCGTCGGCGCTGCCGCGCAGCTGCCCAACGGGTTGTACGACGCGCTTTGGTCGCGGCTGCTCACCGATCGGGGTGCGAGCGCCCTTCTAATCGGCCTGAGCCTGACGCTGTTTGGAGCACCGTTCGTGGTGCTCGCACCGCTCGGGGGTCGTCTCGCGTTGCGGCGCGGACCTCTGCTTTGCGCAGCAGTAGCGCTAGTGATCGCGGATTGCTTCATGGCGACCTACGGGTTCGTGCCGTCGCCTGTGGTGATCACTTTGCTCGGAGTCGCGGAGGCGTGCGTGCAAGCGGTGGCCGTCCCGAGCGGGTACGCGCTCGTCGGCGAGGTATTCCCTGACGAGCGGGCGGCTACCGGCCAGGGCTGGTTCGGCGCAGCAGGAACCGCAGCAGCCGGTATCGCAGCCGTTACCGGCGCACCGCTTTATGCGACCGTGGGTTCGGGGGCGGTATTCGCCGGCGGCGCGGTGATTAGCGCAGGTCTGGCAGCAGCGGCGGCGGCTACGGGGCTTCGACGACGTCGACGGTGATCTCGCCGAGGCCGGCGATCCGGCTGACGAGCCTGTCTCCTGCACCCATGTAAACCTGCGGGTCACGGCGATTGCCGACACCGGCTGGAGTCCCGGTGAAGATGAGATCGCCGGGCCAGAGCGCGCACACCGATGACAGTCGGGCGACGAGCTGCGGCACCGACCAGATCATCCTCGATGTCCGGTCGTGTTGCATCACCTTGCCGTTGAGGCTGCATTCGATCTCGAGGTCGTCGGGGTCGTCGAGAGCGCTTGGTGCAACCACGGCGGGACCGGTCGGCCCGAATCCTTTGAAGGATTTGCCGAGACTCCACTGCGGGGCGGCCCCGGCGAGCTGCACGTCGCGCGCTGAGAGATCTTGGCCGACCATCAGCCCGGCCACGAAGCGCCAACCGTCTTGTTCCTTGACCTTCTCTGCGTGGCGACCGATGACCGCCACCAGCTCGACCTCCCAGTCCATACGACTCCCAACGGCCGCGACGGTGCTCGCGGGTCCGCCGAGACAGCTCGGGAATTTGGTGAAGACCTGCGGCAACCCGTCGGTGTCGTACCCGGCTTCAGCCGCGTGGTCGCGGTAGTTGAGGCCGATAGCAAAGACCTGGCGGGGTTTGGGAACGGGGGGGCCGAGAAGCGACACATCGACGGCGCCCTGAGAAGCGGGCTCACGGTTCGTTGCCCAACCCCAGAAACGCTCCCAGTCCTCGAACAACGAAAGCGGCTCCGGTCCCCAGCGACCACCGCTCGCGTCGAAGACGTCGAGCGCGCCGGATTCCCACCAAAGCGATGCGCGGCCGGCCAGGTTCGCGAGACGTGGGATCATCGTCGCCGGGTTGGACCGTACCTCGACGGGCGCTGCGCATTGCAGCGCGGGTCGCCCCGAAGCGCATCCACTGTCAGGCCCCGATCATGCTGTAGCCGCCGTCGCACATGATGAAGTTGCCGGTCATGTGGGAGGCGTCGTCGGTCGCCAACCACAACGCTGCGGCGGCAAGCTCCTCAGGCGGCGGAACGCGGCTCATCGGGGTCTGGGAGATTACGCGCTGGCGACGCCCGTTGTTCCAGTCCTCGCGGCCCAACGTGGACTCGGTCTCCATGAAACCAGGACCGAACGCATTGACCCTTACGGTCGGAGCGAACGCAGCAGCGTACGATTTGGTGAGGCCGAGCATCCCGTATTTGCCCGCGGCGTACTGGGGGGCTCTCGGGCTGCCTCGCACAACGACAGTCGAGCCGATGTTGACGATGCAGCCACGCCCGCGGTCAAGCATCCGCAGGCCGTTCTCGTGCATCATCAACATGGTTCCTTTGATGTCGACAGCTAGAACCCGGTCGATGACGGCCTCGTCGATGTCACGCCACGACATCTGATCGGTAGCGATGTCTCCGACGTTATTGACGAGCACATCGAGGCCGCCGGTCAGTGCCCAGGCCTGCTCGGTCATCGCCTTGATGTCCGACCAGCTTTTGATGTCAGCCTGCACGACGGCAGATTGACGGCCGAGCGCTTCGACTCCCGAAGCAGTTCGACGTGCTCCCTCCTCGGAGGCGTGGTAGTGCACGACCACGTTCGCCCCTTCAGCGGCGGCGCGCAGGGCCAATGTCGCGCCGAACCCCGTGCCGGCTCCCGTCACGAGCACCCACTTGCCTTCGAAGCGGGGAAACACTGTCTGTGGAAAGCTGAGTTGGCGTGGCATCGCCTCTTGTGTCGGCGTGAGTGTCATATTCTATGCTTCCTTTCGGTAAAATTCCCGTGGATCGGAATGGCTAGAGCCATTCGTCGCCGGTCGGAGCGGGAGTATCGTGAGCGTCCTCCCAGGCAACCACCCGGTTGCGCAGGATTCCGAGCTTCTCGATCTCTGCTTCGACCACGTCCCCGGGCTTGAGGTAGTTGGCGAACGGGTCGCTGGTGCTGGCTGCAACCCCGGCGATAGTGCCCGTGGTTAGCAGGTCGCCTGCCGAATAGACCTGCGGCGAGTGGTAGGCGACAAGCTGTGGGATCGACACAGACATCCGGCTGGTGTTCGACTTCTGGCGTACCTGCCCGTTCACACGGAGTTCCATGTCGAGATCATGCGGGTCGCCCACCTCGTCGGCGGTCACGACGTAAGGACCGAGAGGGCAGAATGTGTCGATCGCCTTCGAGAAGGAAAAGACGCCTGACTCCATCTCCCGGCGTTGGATGTCACGGGCGGTGATGTCGTTGAAGACGACGTAGCCGCCGATATGGTCCGCCGCTTCGTCGGCGCTGAAGAACTTCCCCGGCTTCGATATCACGATAGCCATCTCCAGTTCGTAGTCCAGTTCCTCGGTGAGCTTTCCGGGGTAGACGATCGGATCCTCGGGCCCGATAATCGCGTCCACGTTCTGGAAAAAGACAATCCCTTTGTTGACCGGATGGGACCAACTGACCCGGGCCAGGTCCTCGTGGTGCTCGCGGAAGTTCCCGGCAGTGTGAAAGAACTTCTTCGGGACGATCGGCGCACGCAGTCGAACTGAGTCCAAGGCGAGGACGGCTCCCGTCTCGCGCACGGCGCCCTCCAGTTCGAAGTAGGCCCGCAGGGAAGGGCAGTCCAACTCGACGATCTGACCGTCCGTCAGGCGACCGACGCGGCCTTCGTCGAAAGAGACGAGTTTCATTGGGTGTATCTCCTTTCGTTTGTGACGCGCCGATTGATCACGGCGTGAACTCCGAGTCGTCGTGCACGACGGCGTCGACGAGAAATGGCTCGTCTGTTCGAGTCCGGCGACTCAAGGCTTCGTCGAGCGCCTCCTCGAGCTGGCGGTGCCCTTCGACGCGGCGGGTCCTGCAGCCGAACCCTTGAGCGATCCGCGCAACGTTGATCTCGCTGAAAGCCGGCCACGGCCCTGGGATGCCTCGCTTCCGGGCCAGGTGGTCCATAATGGCGTAACGTCCGTTCGACAGGACGACGAAGACGACTGCGACCTTGTAGTGAACCGCCGTCCAGACAGCCTGAATGCCATAAAGGGCGGAACCGTCACCGGTGACTGCCACGACCTGTCGATCCGGTAGGCCTATTCGAATTCCGACTGCAGCCGGCATCGCGAAACCGAGGCCACCCATGGCCGCACTGACAAACCCGAGTGGACGCCGGGCAGGAAGGATCCTGTGCAGGTCCGGACGGCTTGACGGGCATTCTTCGACCACGACACAGTCCTTGTCGACTCGACGCGCAAGGCCGCGCAACACGTCGGAAGGCCGGAGCACGTCGGTAGATTCTGTCGTTGCATCGTTCCCCTCCGGCGTGGCACGGGCATCACTTCCGGCTCGGATGGGCCGGGGACCCCGTACAGTGACTCGGTCGGCCAGCCGACTACACACTGCGGGAATCGGGCCGATGATCGCGAGATCGGCCGGGCTATGGTGAGCCAGGTCAGGGTCGTCTACGACCATCGCAACCCGGACGCCTTCTGCGACGAGCGGTCCCGACTCGTAGGGGTACTGCCGGAATGCGGGGGCACCGATGACCACTATGAGGTCGTGTTGTCGAAGCGAGCTGCGAAGCCGCTCCCGGCCCGACGGTAGGTGACCGGCGAACAGCTGATGGTCCTGGGGGAAACCGGCCCTCGCACCAAATGCCTCTTGCCATACCGGAGCCTGCAGCCGCTCTGCGAGGGAGACGATCGCCTGCCAGGCTTCCTCGCTGTCGGCGTCGGCTCCAACAACGATCGCCGTTGAGGCAGAGGCTTCGACGAGATCCGCCAAATCTTCGATAGCGCGCGGATCGGCTGCGGATGCGCCGACGATATGGCGCGCCGCGACCTGGCTTCCCGGCTTCGCGTCTGCGTCCCAGTCGTCCATGGGGACCACGACTACCGCCGGGCCGCGACGCGTCTTGGCTTCGTGCCACGCCTGTTCGATCGCTCCAGGGACGTCGGTCGCGAGCGCCGGTTGGCAGCGCCACACTGGGTAGGAACCTGCCAGCCCATCGAGGTCGCCGGCGAGGAACGGTCTGAGCGGTAGGTGGCGGCGGTCCTGCTGGCCGACGACGACCACGAGCGGGGCTCGGTTGACCCGGGCGGTGGCTAGTGCTCCGACCGCGTTCCCGTATCCGGCGGTCGTATGCAGCACGACGAGGGATGGATCGCCCGTAGCCAAGGCGAACCCAGTTGCCGCGCCGACGACGGAGCCTTCATGTAGGGCGAGCACGAACCGGATTCCGCTGTCCGGCCGGCACAGAAGCGGAATCTCGGTCGAGCCGGGGTTGGCGAACATCGTCGTCAGGCCGAGAGCCCCGCAGGTTTCGTAAGCAGCATCGGCGACTGAGATCACGCGAGGTGCTCCGTAGACTGTGGTTCGGTTATCGACGTAGGACGCGTAAGCGCTGCACTTCGACCGGCCGACTCGACGTGGCTCAAGACTTCGGCTTCGAGCTCGACGAAGCGGGGAAGGAGCCGTGTGTGGCGCTGCGATCGCGGCCGAGGAAGGTCGACGGGTATCTCCGCGAGAATCCGGGACGGCCTGGCCGAAAGCACGAGGACCCGGTCGCCTAGATAGACGGCCTCGCCGACGTCGTGGGTTACGAGAAGCGCTGCGAACGAGGAACGCTCCCACAGGTCCGCGACGACGTCTTCGAGGTGGCCTCGGGTGAGAGCATCGACGGACGCGAAGGGCTCGTCCATCATGAGAAGCTTCGGGTCCGAAACCATTGCACGGGCCAGGGCGGCGCGCTGCTGCATCCCCCCGGACAGCTCCCACGGGTATCTCGATGCGAAACCTTCAAGACCGACGCTCGCTAGTGCCGCGTCGACGTGGCTTTGACGTTGCGACTGCGGCAACCTCCGCGCCCCGAGCGAAACGTTCTTCCCGATCGACATCCAAGGGAAGAGGCTTTTGTTGTACTCCTGGAAGACGATCGATATCCCCGGCGCCACATCTCCGAGCGGCTGTCCGTCGAACAGGACCTCTCCTCGGTCCGGACGGCGAAGCCCTGAAGCTGCACGCAGCAGTGTCGTCTTGCCGCTCCCCGAGGGCCCGACGATGCTCACGAACTCACGGCGACCGAGGTCGAGGCTCAGGTCGGCGGTTACCTCGTTGACCGAGCCGTCCCTTCCATGCAGCGTGATACCGAGGTGTTTAAGTGAAAGGATCGGGTCAGACATACCGGCCGCCCCCGACAGTTCCGCGTTGCCAGGCAAGGAGTCGGCCCTCAGCGAGCAGGAAGACAGTGTCGAAAGCCCACCCGAGAAGGCATAGCACCAGTACGCCGGCGTAACTTGCCGTTATCCTGAAAGACTGCTGGGCGCTGGCGATGAAATAGCCGATACCCGACCCGCCGCCGAGGATCTCGGACACGACCATCACGGCCAAGGAGACGCTGATCGCAACGCGCAGGCCCGCGAAGACTTGCGGGCTCACAGCGGGGAGGAGCACCTTTTGAAGTAGCGCCCTTCCTTTGAGGCCGAGCATTCGCGCGGTGTCTACGACGGTCGGATCGAGAGCTGCAGTTGCGTTTGCAGTGTTGATCAAGACGGGCCAGACCGCGGCTGTGATGATGATCGCGACGACCATCTTGCCGCCGAGGCCGAACACGACGAGTGCGACCGGCACCAAGAGCGGTGTGGGCATGAAACGCATGAACGCGAAAACGGCCTTGGTCCAGTCGGTCAACGCCCGGTAGTACCCGGTCAGCATCCCTACCGTCACGCCGAGGACTGCACTGATCGCAAAGCCGAGGAGAGTTCGCTCCACCGAGGGGATGAGGTCTTTGGTGAGCACCGAGCTGTCTAGAAGGTCCCATGACCGCGCGGCGGAAGCCGTGAAAGTTGGGATTATCGAACTTCCCCACAGCAGCGAAGCGATCTGCCAAGCGAGGGCGGCGAGAGCCAGGCCTAGCCAACCGAGGCCCCAGTAGCCGACGCGCCGCCTGCGGTGCCGAGATGTCGCTGTGGTGCGCACGGCGACGCTCATGCCGGGGACTCCCGGCGATCAGCCCAGGGAAGCAAACGAGTTGAGGCTGCCGTCGAGGCGATGTTCAAGAGCCACCCGAGCGTCCCACCCGCAACGATCCCCGCGTACATCAAGGGTACTTCATTAGCCTGCTGAGCTTGCAGTACGAACGAGCCGATGCCGCCGGTGCCTCCTACGAGCTCTACCGATACCGTCACGACCAATGCCAACCCAAAAGCCACCTGGATGCCGCTCGCGATCAGCGGGGCTGCGCAAGGAATGATGACTCGGGCGATCAGCGACGCGCCTTTCAGGTCCAGCGTTCTGCCTGTCTCGATGAACAGATTGTCGACCTGGCGAACCCCGTAGCGCGTATTGATGAAGATCGGCCAGAACGATGTAAACGCGACGAGTCCCGCGGTCATCTTGAGGCCGAGTCCGAAGGCAAGTATCGCTATCGGTATCAGCGCCAGCGAGGGTAAGGGTCTCATCATCCTGACCAGGATCTCGGTCGACGCCTCCGCGATCTTCGAGCGGCCCACAACCGTTCCTAGGACGATCCCGGCGGTGGTCGCAATCGCGAGACCGACGCCCCAAGCTTCGAGCGTGGCGCCTGCTGCATCGAAGAGTGATCCAGCGTGAGTCCAAATCGCCGCGGCCGTGTCATTGACACTTGCGAGCGCCTGGTTTGTGACGGCTCCGCTAACACTCACGACTTCCCACAACCCTACGGCAACTGCGACGCCGCCAAGCTGTCTGGCTGACCGGCGCAAGTCCGGCCCAGAGCCCCAGAACTTTCGCGGAGCATCTGAGGTTAAACCGACGAGGCTCGGATCGGCCAAGCGCACGCCGTCCGCCGCCGAGCCTATCTCAGCCGTTTGCACCGGCCCAGACGAGACTGGAGACTGCTACGGAGGACTTGATCCATCCCAACTGCAGCATGAGTTGCTCTTGGGATTGGATGCTCGACGTGTTGAGTGTCGGGCTCCAAACGGGCAGGATCAGTTTGGATGCGACCGCTGCAGGGATGCTCGTGTAGGTCGGGATTATCGCCTGGGCTGCGGCCGGGTTGGCTGCGGCGTATGCGAGTGACTTGTTCATGGCGGTGACGAACCGGCTGACCAGCGCGGGGTCGCTGCTGATCTCCTTCGTGGAAGCGAAGTAGCCTGCGACCATTTCCGAAGGCTGCTCCCCCTCGAAGAGCGGGCTCAGCAACTTGCCTCCTTTCGCTTCTATCGAGGAAACGAACGGCTCGACTTCAGTCACCGCTTGCACCTGGCCCGAAGTCAACGCAGCGGGCATAGTAGGGAACGCGAGGGCCACCACATGCACCGACGAGGGCTGGACACCATTTCGTTGCAATATGGCGTCAAGAGCGAGCTCGTTCTCGCCCTGGGTCGCGTTAGCGGCGATGGTCTTGCCCGCAAGCTGTGAGATCGAGGTGATGCCGCTGTTGGCGCTGACGAGGATTCCGGACCAGGCGGTCGCCGCAGTTGACCCGGC
>JAKCEB010000135.1 GCA_021838305.1 Actinomycetes bacterium
CCTGAGCCTGTAAGGTTTGGGGAAAAAGGTTCGCCCCGCGAACCACACGCCCTTCGCGCCGGACCAGCCCTACAGGTTCGAGACCCGAAGGCCAGATGGGTGGGGAACGGACGGTCGAACTCGTAGCGCGTCTCCCCGGCGAGTCGAGCGGTCTCGCAGTAGCCGGCCGTCGAGCACTTCCCGACGGTCGTCCGGGGACGTCCAGTAAGTCATCAATGCGGAAAACCGCGGGCGCTATGCGATCTGACGCGTCGGGCCCGTGGCGAACGCCATACGAACCGGCGGAGGCGTGTGTACGTCCGGCGTCAGGAATCCGAGTCGGGCAATAGGACTTCGAAAACTTCGTCTGGCAGATCGATGCCGGCCTTGGTGAGGGTGTCGCGAACTGACCAGGCGAGGTCGTCGGTCACGTCCGGGCCAGCGTAGGCGAGCACGGTGCCGTCATCGACGTCGTCGTGGCAGTTCGCGAGACCACGGAGCAGTCCGAGCGCGAGTTGGCGTGCTGCGTCGAGGAGGCCCAGGGCTGCTCGCCGGGAAAGGTCGTCGAGCGCCGGCTGGAGCAGCTCTTCGAGTATCTCGCTGGCGGCCTCGTTCTCATGGACGTACCCTCGACCTCGGACTCGCCCGGCCCGATAAGCGAGCGGATCGGCGTCGGCCTCACGGAGTGCCCATTCGAGTGACTCGGCCACTTCGTCCGCGTCGATAGTGGACAGCCTGGCCAGAGCGAGGCGTTCGGCGTCCACGAGCAGTTCTGGGTGGACTACGAGCACCTCGTCCAGCAGGCTGCCGCGTTCGTCGCTGGTGAGCTGATCAAGGGCGGGGGTGGATGGACGGCGGGCTCTATTCACGGTTCGGGCCATGCCCAGCCCGAGGGACGTTCGGCGGGGAACGGTGCGAGACAGAGCCAGGTCCGGTAGGCGGCATGGAACCATCCTGCGACCGAGTTCGGGTCGAAGTGAACGTCGGCAAGGGAGAGAACGTCTTCGGTCTCTTGGTGCCGGCAGCGGGCAACCAGACCCCGCCGTTCGTCTCCCTCCAAGTCGAAGCCGGTAATCTCTACGGCCACACCGACCACGGTCGCACCAACCGGGACGTCCACCTCGTCCTGGAAGACCTGGAGGAATCCCGACATCTGTTCGTCCGTGTCGTAGGCGTCGACGGTGATCTCTTCGATGAGCTGGGCGAGAGACTGCGTCATGGCAGGGGCAACCTACTACGTGGGTAGGACACGGCTCGGACGTGTGGGGCCTGGGCAGCCTCCTTGCTCTGGGATGGGCAGGCCGGCAACCCCCAGGACGGCAGTGCACGAGAGCTGCTTCGACGGCGCGCCGCAGGTCGGTCTCGCAAGTCATGTAATCGACTGCGTCGTGGATGAACACGGCGTCGAAGAGCCGACCGAGTCGCAGCGTGCGCATGTCACCCTGGTGGTGCTCGCAGTCGGGGCTGAGCCGGCCGGAGATCTTCAGCATCTCGGGCGACAGGTCGACCAAGGTCATGGTGAAGCGGTCCTTGAGGTGCACGGCGTTATGCCCGCCACCGCTTCCCAGCCCCAAGACGTCGCGTACGGGAATCGAAGCCGTGTCAAGCACCCCGGCCAGGAAGTTTGCCTCCTCTGCGTAATCCTCCGGAGGTGAGATCAGCGGCCACCATGCAGCTAGATCCCTATAGAACCGATGCTCGGTTGGCACGTCTGTCATGACATCATCTTCACTCGGCGATCGTCCATTGGGACAGTGTTCAGCGCCAGATGTCGACGCCGACGGACCTGATTTGCTCGCTGAAGCGGCCGTCGGGGGAGGCGGTCGCTAGCAAATGGTGCAGCTTGGTGTCGAAGTCCCCAAGGCGGTCGGCGAAGAGGCGGGGGGCTGAGCCGGACATCGAGTAGACCGACGCGGCGATCTCCTCGGCGCTGCGCTCCACCACCCACCCGGCACCTCCAGGTGCTGCGGACCGCTGAAGCCCGCCGCCCGGTAAATGGCTTCCTCGCCCTCAGGCGTCCCGGCGCTCAGCACGCCATGACCCGCCCGTTGCTGCAGGCCGAGGTAGCGGCGCACGAGCAGGGCGATCTCCTGGCGGGGCGGCTGGGGATGCGGCAGCTCGGACTCAGTTTCGACACCTTGATGGGTCATGGCGCTCACGTGCACCAAGGCGCCGTCAGTGTCCAGCAGGCGGCGGACGGCCGCCGCGACTCGGCGGCGGTCCATCCAGTGGAAGGACTGGGCGAAGCTCCCGACCCTGACGGCTGGCAGGTCGGCCGGCAGCTCCTCGGCACGCATTTGGCGCCACGAGACGTTGCCCACCCTCTTCTCCTCGGCCAGGCGGGTGGCCTCGCTCAGCATGTCGGCGTCGGCGTCGACACCAACGACTTCGCCGAAGTGCGGGGCGAGGAGCAGGGTCAGCGACCTGGCTTGGATGCGGCCGTGCCCACCCCGATGGCCGATGATTTGGAGTTGTTCCTCAGTCCATTCCACAGCCACCTGAGAGTCCCTTCTTCATATGTCTCCCGGTACCCATGGTCCTCACGTTTCTCGTTTGGCAACGACGCTGTATGTGTTGATGATGTCTCCGGCGAGCAGTTTGTGTTGACTGAGTTGCTCAGCGATCTTTCCCTCGTTGAGGTACGCGTCCTTGTGGGCGAGGGCCGTGGCGTACGCGAGGACTGCAGTCTTGAGCGCTTCCAGTTTCTCGCCGTTGAGGATGCGAGTACCGGGCGGCGGAGTTCCGGAGCGTTCGACGATGTTCACAGGGTGCATCATGAGAGGAACGACGGTCGTTTCGCTGCCGTACTCGCCTTTGCACCAGTTCACCGATCCGGCCAGCTGGTTGATGTCCTTCTTCCAGATCTTGGCTCCGGTTGCACCGCTTTTGGCTTCGATCACCGCGCACTTTCCCTCACTGAGGGCCCAGAGGACGTCGCTGCCGCGACCGAAGTCTCGCTCGGGGCGTTGGCTTACGAGCCCGATGATGCTCGCAAGGTCAGCGAGAGCGTCCTCGGTGGCGTCAGTGCGTTCGTTGTCCCAGACAAGATCGGCGAGAACCGCTTCGATGCCGAGGCGAAGTTGGACTCCATCGGGATAACGCTGCTGAAGGTTCGAGCAAGCGAACCTCGATTGGACATCGGAGGCGTTGACACGTCGATACGACAGACCACTTCGCGGTCGTAGGACAGCGGGGTTACGTCGAGTAGCCGCAGCGAGTGCCTGTTGCGCTCGCACCGCATCGACCGGGTGGAGGTAGGTGGCGAGGGTTTCGCCGAGCCATCCCGCCAAGCGCTCGTCGCCCGTTTCCAACGCAGCCTGGACGGCACTGTCAGCGTGATCGCTACATTCTTCCAACCGACCACCGACGGCGGCGTCGTAGGCCCGTCGCAGATGGACTGCGGTCGGGGAGAGGAGCGCCGGCCCGTAGGTCACCCCGACGAGCGCCTCGCGGGAGATCTCGCGAAAGCCGGGGTCGCCGTCGACAACTTGGGTGATGACGCCCTGGAGGTCGTCCATCGTTGCGCCTTCGAGATCGAGGGCAACGCGACGCGAGAGATTCAGCTGGGCTTTGGTTGCCGGCGAGAGCCGCCCGGAGATGTCCGCCCGCGAAACGAGCTGGGTCATGCGCGCTCCGATCAGGATCACAGCACAGCGATCATCTCTGCTTCGTACGCCTCTCCCCATTCCCTGTTCCAAGCGCTGCAGTTGGCGAGTGACCATGGCGTCGCTGTCTCGGAGCGCGACGGCTTCGCGTCGCTCCGTGAGGCTGTACGCCTGAGGCAGGCCATCGATGATAAGGACTCTGCAGGCGGAATCGGGCAAGTCGATGCCGTCGTAGCGGTTGATGATGACTATGAGCCCGACGTGCCCCGTCTTCAGGCGCTCGACGATGGCGCTGATATCCGCCGAGGTGCTGACGGTGGCGTTGGCTTCCGACATCCACAGGCTCGCCTGCCGGTGACTTGGGACGAGGACGACGACGTTGTGTTCGTCGGCGAGAGCGCTGGCGGCGGCTCGGACCGCTTCGTGGGTGATCGCCGGGTTGAGTTCTTGTGGGGCGAGAATGAGCCGGTCGCCGAGATCGGCGGCACTGTCGGGAACGATAGAGGCGGCAACACTTTGAGCGTCCGCGTTGAAGTGCGTCACGAGAACGCTGTCGTCCGCGAGCGTCGCCGTCAGGTAGACGCGGCGTTCAGCCTCTGCAAAGCTGGGTAGCTTCTCGATCGGGGGGCACAGCGGGGTTATCTCGATCGTCTGCGCGCCAATCGTCGCTTGGCACCAGGGCAACATGTCAGCTATCAGAGGCCAGCTCCATTCGAAGACGGAATCGGAGCGATGCGGGCGAAGAATCTGCAGAACCTGGTCGCGTTTGTCGTACCACGACCAAAACGGAACGCGGAGCGGAGTCGCAGTCGGGTCTCCCTCTCGGATGTCCAGCAGGGCATTGAGTCCTTGCTGACGTAGATCCTCGTCGAACATATCGCGAAGTGCTTCGTGCGCCGGATGACTAGAAGGGATCCGGAGAAACGTTCGCTCTTCGGCAAGCGCGAGCGCAGCATGTGCGTCGTCGACCACGATCGTCCGAACCGGTAGGGGCTGGCGTACGGCGGCGCCGACCAACCCGAAGCGAGACTTGCCGTTGATCAGGACCTGCATGGTGGTGACGCAGATCGCCTCGCCGCTTAGGAACTTGCCGCTTTCGGGGTCGTCGACCGTCGTCAGGCCGAGCTTCGCGCTCTCCCCGAGGACTTGCTTCGCGAGATGCGGGTCAGGGGCAAGGTAGAGCGCCGGCGCGACGCCCTCGTGGATGCAAGCCTGAAGGATCAGAAGACCGGCGATCGTCTTGCCGCCGCCGGTGTTCGTCTTGATGACCAGGTCTCGCTCGTTTCGTCGAGGCGACCACGCATCGAGGATCGTTTTCTGGACGGCCCTCAGGTACCCGTAGCCTTCGGCCTTATTGGGGAGCGCATCGAAGAGAGCGGCAGGGTCGGTGATGCTGGAGATCGCCCCGCCTCTGGCCAACCTCTTGAAGTCGAAAGGCATCAGTTCACTCCAGTGGCGAGTAGGTGCACGAGGAGAGGTCTAGGTGTATTGACCCGGATGGTTGCTTCTATCAGCTGTCCGATGCTGATGGGAGAGTCCAGCATTGTCATCGAGTCCCGAGGTAGATGCCGCGCCGGCCGCCGCAGGGGTAACCGGAGGGGTCTTTGTGGGCTCGGAGCGTCGCATTGCGTTTGCTGTGGCGGAGCTCCTTGCCGCATCGCGTGCATTGGTAGATATGGGCAGGCCCGGTTGCTGTCCGCGCCGACCTTCGTCGAGGAACGACTCCCCAGCCGGCAGCAATGCGGCTCTGGGCGGGGGCGTGGAGCGGTCCATGGGCGGAGAACTCGATGGGGTAGCGGGGCCTGAATGGGACAGTGGTGACTCGGAGTCCTTCGACCTTTTCGATGCCGTAGGTTCGATGCCCGCTTCCATCGGAGCGTTCGGCGTGGAGAAGAAGCCGACCGGCGCTGCTGCGTCGAAGCGAGTACGGCTCGATGCGTCGCCAATCGCCGTTGTAGAACAGCTCCACGCAGAGGTGGTTGGTGGCGGCGAACCGGACGGTCTCCAGCGGGATACCCGCACGCCACGTGGCGACCGTGGGAGGCGGTGACCAGGCCTCCTCGTCGGCTCCGCCCGGTAGGGGAGGAAGCTCCTCGAACTCGGCGGTACCTTCGAGCCAGCCGAAGAGGAGTGGGAGCTCATCGAGGAAGCCCCTCAGCGGCGGCAGGGCGGGCAACTGGTGGCTGAGCATCTGAGACCAGTCGGTCTCGAGCGCGGCGATGAGCGGCGAGTCGATGAAGTCGGCGACGGTTGGGACGCCGATGTTTTTGGCGGCGCATTTCTCATGCAGTGCCCTGCGGATGACGTCGGGGTAGAGCCGGAGGTCGTTGCGGCGAAACAGGTTGACGATGTCGTAGAGGTCACGGGGTCGAGCCCGCTGTGCCATGGCCCGGATCTTCTCGGCGAAGACCTCCTCGAAGGAGTAGCACCGGACTCGCCCCGGTAGAGGTCCGTCCGGATAGGGATGGGCGATCTCGCGCAGCACCGGCGGCCGGACGACGGTCTCGTTGGCCGAGATGTCGAGTTTCACTCTGGCCGGCTGCGGCGTCTGGCGTGGACCGACGTAGTACACGCGGCCCTCGGTGGACAGCTCGTCGGGGCGCAGTCGGAGTAGTGGTGGCCGCGAGGAGAAGTCGATGCCCGACGCCTCGTGGACGCGTGCGAGAACCCGGCCGAGGAGCGGCTCGATCTGTTCGGGACGGTAGGGGCCACCGGGCAGGACGGTGAAGTCAAGGTCCTCGGAGAACCGGTAGGTTTCGATGTAGCACTTTTTCAGGCAAGTGCCACCCTTGAAAATCCACTGATCTCCGAGGACCGGGTCGGCTCCTATTCCCCATAGGAGCCAACCGAGCAGGTAGTCCTTTTCGATCACCTCCTCGGTGAGCTGCCATTCGCCGACCCGTTCGACGATGTCCGGCCGTCCGATCACCAGTCGTCTCCGGGTGAGCGGAGAGCGACGTTGACCCGGAGACCCCACCGGCGGAGGATTCTCCCGGACTCCTTGGCGGACGGGTCGAGCTTGGCGAGCCCGCTGCTGCGTCGAGCGAGGCACGCCTCGACGAGGCTCCGAGCTTCGGTGCCGGAGTGTTCGAGGAGATATCCGAGCCGCTTGAAGACGGCGCGGTTGCCGAGGCGGTCGCCGTATTCGACGAGTCGGTCGTCGTCTCGATGCTCGCCCTGAAGATACTCGTGCAGCACGTCGGCGACAGTCCGGATGCCGCCGCCGAGGCGTGGGTCATCGAGCACATCGATCACGGTACGGGAGGGGTCGGACACTGCCACTCGGTTCTGGCCGCGCCACACCCACACCGTGCCGAACAACGCACTTTGGTCCCGGACGGTCAAATGAAATGGGAGGCCTTGAACGTCGAGGTCGCGGTGGCGAACCCGGCGAGCAGTGACCACTAGGAGGGTCCGGAAGACCTGTTCCGTGAGGTCCCAGTGCTCACAGGCGCTCCACCCGCCGACGTAACACGGTCTGAACAGCCTCTCGGCCACTACCCAGGGATCCTCGATCCACTCGCCCGAGCGGCGGGCGTCCAGGGGGACAGCGATGTACAGCCCCCGCCGCACTCGCGAAAGCCATCCCCGTCGGGCCAGGTAGACGAGGAGTTGGCCAGCCTCGTCGTGATCGATGCCGAGGATCCGCGCCGCGTTGGCGACATCGAAGGCGCCGTGGGCGCGACGGTGCAGCTCCTCCAGCAGCACCCGGTTCCCCTGGGTGATCCCAGCGCCTGAGTCTTGGAGCAAAGCACCTTCCACATGATGGAGACTACTACGCCCAGGGAGTACCGGTATGTCTGGACCGTCCTACTCCGAATGTGATGCCAGGTTACGCGCTCTGCATATACCAGTCGGCCGTCTGCGTACGCCTGCGCTCAACAGACCGGGCCTTGTGCCAAGGCTCGGTCGTAGTGTTTGACCCCGATCCAAACCTACGACTGCCCAAACTAGCGGACCGCCGGGCTTGGAGACCGTTCTGCTCGCATGGGTCGGACGTCAACACGAGCGCCGGCCAGACGACGTCGGCCCAGTTCAGATGGCATTTTCGTCGTCGAGCCAGAGCACGGCGCGGACTGGCACGGTTGCGGAATCGGTTGGAGCTAACGCGTAAATCGGGCCCCCGCCACCAAGTAAGGGCGTTTTCCGCGCCTCATTGCATACGCACAAGCCGCTGATGCGAGAATTCGCTGAATTCTCGCTCGTCACGGCGAGCCCAACAAGGGCTCTGGGTTGCTGACCAGCATGTTTGGGTCGGCGGCTTGTCGTTTATGGGGCGAGTTTCACAGTGGGGTCCTACTCAACTCCTGCGTAGGGCGAAAAGGCGGCGCGCCAGGGCACGGGCGGGCCGACACGCAGCGGCTTCGCGCCTGGAGGTGGGCGGCGTTCGAGAGCCGCCGCCGGCTGTAATTGAGAGCTGCACGCGACCA
>JAKCEB010000136.1 GCA_021838305.1 Actinomycetes bacterium
ACACCAGCATCCGGCGGTCCCGGGTCACCGTGGCGACCTCCCCGTATCGGACTTTGGCAAGCACCGGGTACATCATCACGAGAAGCCCGATGAAGATGGGCAGCGACGTGCCGGATGTGACCTGTATGGCGTTCAGATGGCGGTTGAGGCTGGGTATCACACGGCCGAGGATGATTCCGCCAGCCATCGCAAGGACTATCCACACGGGAAGGAACCGGTCAAGAAACGACAGTCTGGCGATCACCGCTGTGTCAGACGACGTGCCTTCGGCCGGTCTCGTGGTTGCTACGTCACTCACTTGTTGCCTCGCAGCGGTCTGCGCAACGCACTCGGGACATCGCTACCTCCGTAGTATCGACAGCTGTCAATGCTTTGATCATGGTCGATGTAATGATGATTGTCAATGGGACGTGCTCAGGGACGCTGGTTCCGACCCTGCTGTCGCAGCACCGTCGATCGATGTGGTCCCACGCTCCGCCTAAGGTCACCATGACCGAGGAGGCGCGTTGCTTAACCTACATCGATCCGAGCGGGCAGACGTTCTCGTGGACGCCCTCGGGGACTTGCTCGTAACGCCGCTGTCCGATCCGCTGGCGCCCGAGATCGTGGCTGTCCCGACACGTGGCGTGGAGAGGTGGATTACGCAGCGACTGTCCCACCGGCTGGGAACTTCGGGATCGGGAGAGGATGGGGTCTGCGCCAACATCGACTTTTCCTCTCCCCGAGACCTTCTCCGGGAAATCGTCGCCGTCGCCTACGGCGCCGAGCCGGACGCCGATCCATGGCGCCCCGAGCGAAGCGTGTGGCCCATCATCGACCTGATAGACCGTCACGGCGAGGACCCTGCCCTCGCGCTATTGCAGGCACACCTTAGAGCGGCAACCCCCCTAGACCGCCGAGGGGAGATACAGCCGGTGCGCCGCTTTGCCGTAGCGCGTCACCTTTCGGAACTTTTCGACCGGTACTCACTGCACCGTCCGGGGATGGTTCGCAGTTGGGCCTCCGCCACCTCCGCCACCTCCGCCACCTCAGAAACCTACGCCTGGCAGGCTCACCTGTGGCAGATCCTGAGAGCCGAGATCGGCTCCCCGAGCCCCGCCGAGCGTGCCATTAATGTCGCACAACGCCTGGTCGACGAACCTGAAGCATCAGATCTGCCAGAGCGGCTGTCGATCTTCGGCTTGACGCGACTGCCTGCCACCTACCTGGAGGTCCTCACCGCCCTCGCACGCCATCGGGATGTCCACCTCTGGCTTCTGCACCCTTCCGGGGTCCTGTGGGAGAACGTCGATGGCGCAAGGCCGAGGACCATGGGTGGTCTGCGACGGGCCGACGATCCGACGGGCCGGGTCGCTGCGCATCCGCTGCTTCGTTCTTGGGGGCGCGACAGCCGCGAAATGCAGTTGGTCCTGGCCTCTTACGGAGCGGCCGGCGGGAACCATCGAGAAGTCCCCGAGCGCGAAGGCTCCCTGTTGAGCCGGATCCAAACCGCGATTCGCCTTGATGCCCCGCCCCCCGGAGCTCCTTGCGCCGGCAGCCCCGAGTTGCGCGTCGGCGTCGACCCCGGCGACCGTTCGATCCAGATCCACGCCTGCCACGGTAAGGGACGCCAGGTGGAGGTGATGCGCGATGCCCTCCTTCACCTTCTCGACTCCGACCCGACCCTTGAGCCGCGCGACGTGATCGTCATGTGCCCCGACATCGACACCTTCGCGCCGATGATCGACGCGGCTTTCTCGCTCGATGCAGCCCACGGGGGGACTTCTGACAGCGGGACGCCACAGTTGCGGGCCCGTCTCGCCGACCGGTCGGTACGCCAGACGAACCCCCTGCTCGCCGTCGCCGACGAGCTGCTCGCTCTCGCTGGCTCTCGGGTGACCGCGTCGCAGGTAATGGACCTGGCATCCCGGGCGCCCGTCGCGAGGCGTTTCCGCTTCGACGCCGGCGACCTCGCCTTGCTTCAGCGCTGGCTGCCGGCGACTGGTATCCGCTGGGGGATCGACGCTGACCACCGCCTGCCCTGGGCGCTTCAGAAACTTTCGGAGGGGACGTGGGACGCCGGCCTCGACCGGCTCCTGCTTGGCGTCGCCATGGCGGAGGAGGACGGCCGGATGTTCTCAGGGGTGCTTCCCTTCGACGACGTGCCTTCAAGCGAAGTCGAGTTGGCAGGCCGACTCGCCGAGCTCGTATCACGACTCAAACATGCAATGGACGCTCTGAGTGGCCTGAGGCCCGTAGCCGCATGGGTTGAGGCGCTTATAGAAAGCACCGAGTCCCTGGCCGTCGCCGAACCCGGCGAGGCCTGGCAGCACGAGCAACTCCAGCGGATCCTGTCTTCGGCGGCCCGCGAGGCGGCTGGGAGCAAGGCCCAGCTCTGTCTGGCGGAGATCAGGGAACTGCTCGATTCTCGCCTCGAGGGCCGGCCGACGCGGGCCAACTTCCGCACCGGGGACCTCACGTTCTGCACCATGGTTCCGATGCGTTCCGTCCCACACCGGGTGATTGGCCTGCTCGGACTGGACGACGGTCTCTTCCCCCGCCACCCCGAACGCGACGGCGACGACCTTCTGATCGGCGACCCGTACGTCGGTGACAGCGATCCGCGCTCCGGGGATCGACAGCTTCTCCTCGACGCCCTGCTCGCTGCGACCGAGAACCTGGTCATCTCTTACAGCGGTAAGGACGAGCGGACGAACCGGGTTCGGCCGCCGGCGGTGCCGATAGCCGAGCTGCTCGACGTAATCGACGCCACCGCTCGCCCCGACTCGGAGGGCAATCCTGCACGTTCCCATGTCGTCACAGAACATCCCCTGCAGCCCTTCGACACCCGGAACTTCGTCGTCGGGGCGCTTATCCCCGCAAGCGCGTGGAGCCACGACAAAGTGCAGCTCGCCGGTTCGCTCGCTTGCGTCAACCAGAGTCCGGCTCGGGCCTGGCCGCACGAGAGGCTCCCGCCTTTGGTGGACAAGGTCGTGCAGCTCGACGACCTGGTCGCCTTTGTCGAACACCCGGTGCGCGCATTTCTGCGCAGACGCCTCGGCCTGTACCTGAGACGCGGGGCGGATGCGCTCGACGACGACATCCCGATTGACCTGGAACCATTGGCCAAATGGGCTGTCGGCGACAGAATGCTGAGAGCGGCCCTCGACGGCATTGGAACCGAGCGAGCGGCAGCGCTCGAACGAGCGAGAGGCCTACTGCCACCCGGCGATCTGGCGTCGCCGATTCTTGACGAAGTCAGACCAGAGGTGGAGGCACTGCTTGCTGCGGCCGTCGCCGCTGGAGGTGGGACGGGACCGGCCGACTCGCTCGACGTGCACCTGGAGCTTGGCGACGGGCGAACGCTGATTGGTACGGTGCCGGGCTTCCGGACGGCCACCGTGCTGGCCTGCACATACTCCAGGCTGGGGCCAAAGCATCGAATCGCCTCATGGGTTCGATTCCTTGCCTTGAGCGTGGCGCGGCCCGAGATCGGTGTCAGCGCAGTGACGATCGGCCGCGGTGGCCGCCGGGCGCCTCAAGTTTCGACGTTCGCCGCGGTGGCCCACGACGAGGCCCAGCAACTCCTCGAAGCTGTAGTCGATCTCTACGACCGGGGCATGCGCGAGCCTCTCCCCCTCGCCTGTGCGACAAGCGAAGCTTGGGCTTCTGCGCGCCACCACGGGGGCAGCCGGGATGAAGCCAACCAGAAAGCGGAGCGGGCGTGGAAGATGGAGTCCAGCGACATCGAACACGCCGAGGTTTGGAGCGGTCGGTCCGATTTCGACGTCCTCTACCGTCCCGAGCTCCGTCCCGACGAAGCGGCCGCCGGGTGGCCAAGCGCCGAGAAGTCGCGTTTTGCTTCCCTCGCCGGCCGCATGTGGAATCCTGTCCTCGACCACGAACGCCTGAGCAATGGCTGAGGAAACGGGCATCCAAGACGGAGCCCGACGCAATGCGGCGACGCCGTTCGACATCACCAGCGAGTTGCCTGGACCCGGTGTGACGCTGCTCGAAGCCAGTGCAGGAACCGGTAAAACCTTCACGATAACTGCGCTCATAGCACGCTACGTAGCCGAAGGCGTGCCGTTGGACGCCATCTTGGCTGTCACATTCACACGCATGGCGACAGGCGAGCTGCGTGACAGGGTTCGCCGGCGTCTCTGCAGCCTCGCCGACGCGCTCGGCCGAGAGCTCGACGCCGACGAGCCCCCACCCGGCGGTGACGAGCTTGCAGCAATGCTCGCCGACGCGGACCGCGCGACGCTGCAGGCTCGCCGTACCTGCCTCGACGACGCAGTCGCCGCCTTCGATTCGGCCACCATCACGACCACGCACGGCTTCTGCCAACTGGTGCTCGACGGGCTCGGTACGGCCAGCGACGTGGCAGCCCGGGCAACCCTGATGGAGGATTCGGCCGGTCTCATCACAGAGGTCGTCGACGACCTGTATCTGCGTTGGTCGCTTCTCCACGGCGTCCCGGACTTCAGACGCGACGACGCCCGCAGAGCCGCTGCGGCGGCGATCGCCAACCCCGGAATCTCGCTGGCGTCGGCACCTGGTGACCCGCCGGCGGAGTTGCTCAGACGCCTTGTGGACCGTGCATCGCAGGAAGTGAACCGACGTCTGGCAGAGGACAACCTGCTCTCATACGACCGTCTACTTTCCCGTCTCGCTGAGACTCTGGAGTCCGGCGAGAGAGGAACCCTCGCCTGCCGACGGCTACGCGAACGCTACAGGGTCGTGCTCGTAGACGAGTTCCAAGACACCGACCCGGTGCAATGGCGTGTGCTGCAGGCGGCGTTTGGTGATGGCCGCACGACCGCCCTCGTATTGGTCGGTGACCCAAAGCAGGCGATCTATTCTTTCAGGGGGGCGGATGTTCACGCCTACCTTCAAGCCGCCGAGCAGGCCACCCGCCACACCCTAACCGTCAACTGGCGCGCGGACCAGGATTTGCTCGACGCAACCGAGGCACTTCTCAGTCCGCTTCAGATGGGCGACGAACGCATCGTGTTCCGCAGCGTTGCAGCTCCCGCCGATCGGGCTATACCCGGCGTCGAGAATTTCCCTGCACGAACGCCGCTGCGAATCCGCCTCGTAGACGAACGCCAGCCAGGCATTCGTACTACTCCTGCGAAGCGACTCCTTCAAAAGGAATCTCTTGTCGATTGGATAGCCGCCGATGTCGCACGCGACGTGGCAGCGCTGGTCCACGCCGGCGCACGCATAGCCGACACTGGCCACTCCGTCGACGACGACGGGAAGCGCCCGTGGCGTCGAGTGCAAAGCCGGGACATCGCGGTGCTGACCCGGACCAACAAGCAGTCCCTGTCGGTCCGCAACGCGCTTCGAGAGGCGGGAGTCCCAGCCGTTATAGCCGGGCTTGACAGCGTGTTCTCCTCGCCGGCCGCCGGCTCCTGGCTGCGCCTGCTCGAAGCTATCGAGGAGCCGACTTCGCGTTCGAGAATGGCCGCTCTCGCACTCACCCCGTGGATTGGCATGACGGTGATGGAGGTCGCCGAAGCCGACGAGCGAACCTGGGAGGGGCTGCACTCGCGAGCGCATCGCTGGGCCGCTGCCCTCGCCACGAGGGGCGTCGCCGCTTTGCACCGGTCGATCACGACAAGCGAGGGGCTACCTGCCCGCGTGGCGGGGACCGCAGGCGGCGAACGGGACTTGACCGATCTGGGGCACCTCGCCGAGCTGTTGCACCAGGAGAGCGTCGCGGGCCACATGGGCGTCCGGTCGATGCGATCGTGGCTTGCGCGACGTATCAAGGACGTCGAAGTCGAACGCGGAGGCGCCGAGGAACGCAGCCGGCGCCTCGACTCCGACGCTGAAGCGGTCCAAGTCCTCACCGTCCATCGGGTAAAAGGCCTCGAGTTCGGAGTCGTATACTGCCCCTATCTTTGGGATGGCCTGCGTTCGGAGGGTGACGGGACCCCCGTCGTGTTCCACGATCCGTCACTCGGGGGCGAACGCACACTTGACGTGGGATCTCGCGAACGGAACAGCACGGCGAGGAATGCCTACCAGAACCACCGTGGTATAGCCCTCGACGAGCAACGAGGCGAGGACCTCAGGGTGATGTATGTCGCGCTGACCCGGGCCCGTCACCAAGTTGTTCTGTGGTGGGCGAAAGCCGACGGCAGCCGGAACTCACCTCTTGGTCGTCTTCTGCTTTGCAGGGACGACCAGACCGGCCACGTCGCGACGCCGCCAGCCAAAGAACCCAAGGACGACGTGATCCGAAAGGCGCTTGAAACGCTCGTCGGCCGGGCTAGGCCGAACCTGATCAGCGTGGAAATGGCATCGGACGCGCCAATTCCATTGACAACGCCAAGGGTGACCAAACCGGTCGACACGCCTTCCCTCGAGGTGGCCCACTTCGATCGGACGCTGGACCTTCGCTGGCGTCGCTCCTCCTACACGAGCATCACGGCAACGGCACACGAATCCGCAGGAGCCGGGATCGGGTCCGAGCCGGAAGAGTCCTCACTTCTAGACGAACCTCCTCACGCTGAAGAATTTGCCGGCACCGCGCCCGGCGATCCCCCGATTACCGACGGTCCGCGTTGCATCCTGGCCGATATTCCCGGCGGGACCGAAATCGGGTCCTTGGTACACGAGGTCCTCGAGCGCGTTGATTTCGCGGCGTCCGACTTGCGCTCCGATTTGGAGGCGGCAATATCGAGCGGCCGGGGCGCTCCGGCCGGCCTCGACGCGGCTCTGCTCGCCGCCGGGCTGGAATCGTCGATCAATACCCCGCTAGGCCCGCTCCTGCCCGGCACGGCACTTCGCGACATCCCTCGGCGGCATCGGGCGAACGAACTTGTCTTCGAGCTTCCGCTCGCGGGGGGAGACCAGCCGTCGGGCGCCATAACGACAGCCGATATCGCTTCCGTACTCGCTCGGCACGTCGAACCCGACGGCGTTCTCGGCCGATACCCGCCTCGCTTGGCGGATCCCATCCTTTCCGCGACGCTTCGCGGGTACATGACAGGAAGCCTCGACCTTGTTTTCAGGCACGGCGCAGCCGCAGGAAGCGAGCGGTGGTACGTCGTCGACTACAAGACCAACCGGCTCGGCCACGACGACGTTGGGTCGTGGCCGTATCGACGCAACCTTCTCGACGAGGAGATGCAGCGCCGTCACTACCCCCTCCAGGCGCTCATCTACCTCGTCGCGCTGCACAGGTTCCTGCGATGGCGAGTCCCCGGATACTCCCCCGGCGAGCATCTTGGCGGCGTGCTGTATCTTTTTCTTCGCGGGATGGCCGGCCCGCTGACGCCTCTAATAGACGGGCAGCCGTGCGGGGTGTGGTCGTGGCGCGCCCCGTGCGACCTCGTCGTCGAACTGTCTGACCTGTTCGCGTACGGCAGGACAAAGAAGTGACTTTCGTATCGCCGGTCGACCCCTGGAACAGTTCGCTGGTGATCGGATCCGACGACCAGTTGATCGAGTGGAACCGCGCGGGAGTCCTTGCACCCTCCGACGTTCACGTCGCCAACCGCCTCGCCCGCCTCGGTGGCGAAACAGATCCGATGGTGACTCTCGCTGTCGCCTTGGCCGTGCGGGCCCCGAGGTTCGGACACGTTTCGGTGGATCTCAACTCGGTGCGCTACGTCGCGGGCGCTGAGCTGAGCGACGGTGTCGATGCGGTTTTGGACAGCCTGCCGTGGCCGGCCCCGGCGCTTTGGTGCGAGCGGGTCGCAGCAAGCCCTCTGGTCGCCGTCACTCCCCCGCGCACCTCCGATGACCGCGGCCCCCACGAGGACCAGGACCCCACGGACGACGCCGCGGAGTCGGCCAGGCCGCTGCGTCTCGTGGAAACCGCCTTGTACCTCGACCGCTACTGGCGAGAGGAGCA
>JAKCEB010000137.1:0-4108 GCA_021838305.1 Actinomycetes bacterium
ACTCCATCGTCACCGACCCGGCGACGGGTGGCACACCGCTCGTGATGACCGGCACGGTGAAGGGCCTGGACGGAAGGCCTGTCCCCCGAGCATCCCTGGACGTGTGGCAGGTACAGCCCAGCGGCCTATACGACATCGAGGAGGACCCCTCGAAGCGCAACCTGCGGTCGAGGTTCGAGACCGGAGCCGACGGCGCCTACCGGTTTACCACGGTCCGCCCGGTCGACTACACGATCCCCGACGACGGTCCCGTCGGCACGATGCTACGGGGGACGGGGCGGCACTCGTGGCGTCCCGCCCACGTCCACTTCATGATCACCGCCGACGGCTTCAAGCCGCTCGTGACTCACCTGTTCGACCAATCCTCACCCTGGCTCGACCGCGACGCCGTGTTCGGTGTCCGCCCGTCGCTCGCCGTCGAGATGGACGGCAAGGAGTGCGTGTACGACTTCGTCATCGAAAAGGAGTAGAGCCCTCAGCCCGTGAAAGAGCAGTGAGGATGACGGGGCCGTCTCCGGTGACAGCGACGGTGTGTTCGAAGTGGGCGCCGCGAGAACGGTCCGCATGGAACCCGACGTCGGGCCACGCGCCAGAGCCTCTCCCTGACCTGGGCGGCCGTAGTCGTCGCCGGTCGCGACGGGGGAGGCGACGTCCGGTGGGTTGCACATCCCGGCATTTGCCACGTCCGGCCCGGTCAAGACCTCGACAGCGTCAAAGGACCTCGACCGCGCATTCGAGGGCGGGGACCCTTCCGAGTCTGGCGTCGGCGGTGATCAGGGGTACGCCGAGCCGTACCGCGAGGGCCACATAGAGCGCATCGTAGAAGCTGACGTTGGCTCGCCACGTCCACGCCAGCTCTGCCAGCGGCCCCGCATGCGGATAGCGATGCTCAATGAGCACGCGTCCAGCACGCAGGGCGGATCGTGCCTCCTCGGCGCTGACACGACCGGCGTGTTCGTGTCGGCGAAGGACATTGCCGACTTCGGCATCGATCAGGTGTGGGGCGTGCCGGCACATCGTCGGCAGCCGCCGCCGGACTGCGTCTGCGGCCTCATTCTTTCCGATTAGCGCCAGCACCAACGCTGAGGCGTCGAGCACGTAGTCATCCCTCACCTCCGCTCGGCTGCCAAGTCGGCGAGGATCGATTCATGCGTGGCGCCAGGGGTCCCGCTGCCCATTCGCGCCGCCTCCATCATGTCCAGGATCTCCTCGGTAGTGGGGTGGCTGGCCAGGTCCACGATGACGTCGCGCATGTATGACTGGATCGAGCGCCCTGATGCCCGGGCCCGCTTGCGAATGACCTCGTAGATGCTCTCGGGAATCTCACGTACCTGGATCGTGGCCATAGCGCCATAGTAGCGCTATAGCGCTAGCGGTCGGCGCCCGCCACCACCGCACCTCGAACCGGACGGGACCGTCGACGCCGGGGAGGGTCAGCGGCGCGGGCGGAGCGCCCACCACCGGCCAGCCTGTCAGTTGCGATTGGCCCGTCGGCGCGCCCATGGCACAATCCACATCGCCGAGTCGGACCTGGACGGTTTGGGCCGCACACCTCTCGCACGAGGACAGACTCGGTCAGACTAGGAGGCGTGCCCGACCGGAGGAGCGAGCTGCGCGGCGCGCGGTACCGGGGCGACGGGGCGGCCATCGTCGCCGCCCTGAACGGTCCGGTCGTGCTCGAAGACGTGCTGCAGCTGGCTGGCGATGCCTTACAGATCGCCCTGGCGCAGCACGTCGGCGGCGCCGCCAGCCTGGCGACCGCCTGCGTGGAGCGGTTGCGGCGGCGGGGGTGGAGCGGCGACGACCTCCTCGCAGAGCAGCTCGCCGCCACCCTGGGCACAGGCCCGGCGCCGATGCTGCGCCGGCTGGCGGTCGACCTCGACGAGCTCTCAGGCATCCTCGAAGGCGACCCGGCGCACGGCGGCGGCCGCGTCGACCGCCAAAGC
Organism: Actinomycetes bacterium; assembly: GCA_021838305.1. Lineage (GTDB taxonomy): Bacteria > Actinomycetota > Acidimicrobiia > Acidimicrobiales > Palsa-688 > JAJZAM01. Next base: position 1,947 of record JAKCEB010000137.1, read on the forward strand.
GGGGAGGTATGGCACGCGTCCGCCATCGAATACGCCCGCGAGATCGGCGAGGAGGACGACGCGCTCACCGAGGATCCGGAGCGGTGGTTGTGGGTCGAGCCGGAGGGCTCCCGGGACAGCTTCAGGGACATGGAGGGATTCATCGGCACCGTCGCTGACGCCGCCCTGGCCCGCCGTCTCGACACGGCGCTCGGCGGGCGGAGGCCATTCCGCCATTGGAAAGACGCCCTGTCCGCGTGGCCCGACGAGCTGGAGCGCTGGTATGGGTGGTCCGAAGAGCGCCGCATCGGCCGGGCCCGGGAATGGCTGGCCGACGCCGGCTACACAGCGGGGTGACCGAACCACCGCGAGGGCTGGACCGCCCTGCTCGTTGCGCTAAGGCACGCCTCCTGACGTGGGCTGGGCGGGCAGCAGCCGGGCAGGCAGCGCCCGTACCCTCAACCCGGGACCTCAGCGATTACCTCCGGACTCAGCAATCTGGCTCCATCCCCTGAGTCTTCCGTCAGATTCGGATCTCAGAGCCGGGTGGACACCCATACCTGTCCCCACCTAGTCGCCGGACACGCCACGAGCTGCGCGCCCCAGCCTGCCCGCCGGAGGGCTTCCAGGAAGTAATCCTGGCGAAACCCAAGTTCTAACCATCCGTTACGGCGAATTGCCCAGAGCGACTCGCCGTCGAGCCGAAGACTCCACGGCTGCCAGAAGCGTCGCTCAATCGGCTCGGCACCAAAGATCAGTTTCCCATTTCGGGACACCAAGGTGCTCAGAGAACGCAATAGCCGGTTATGGTCAGCACTGTGGTGGAAGCTTTCGAAGAACACAACTGCATCGAAGGGGCGCTCTCCTCCGAAAAGTTCTCCTATCTCCGAAAAGTCAGCGAGTCGGGTCTCCACCTGTAACCCCTCCCGTTCGGCTCGCGCGCGGATGAGTTCCACAAAGCTGGGACAGACGTCGACCGCTGTCACTTCGATACCCAGCCGTGCCAAAGGCAACGCAACATTCCCCCAGCCGGCCCCTAACTCGAGCACGCGACTGCCGGGACCCAAGTCGAGGGTTCGCACCAGGTGGCCGATGGCAATCAAATAGTCACCTACCACGCCTGGACTAGAAGTGAGGTACGGAAACGGCTGCGCCAGCGCCGCTTGCATCTCGAACGGCGTCATCTCGTTCGACACTTCATACAGGCCACCGTGCAGCCACTCGTACAGGTCCAGCACGGCCATGCGATAGGCGTCCGAGAACGGGTCCGCCGGAAAGACTACATCGTCGAGCTGCATCCGGACCGTCTTGAAGGAGCTGCGTAATGCATCGTCGGACACTCGGACAGCTTGTTCCCACTCCGCTATCGCGCCCTCCAGCTCATCCAGGGTCCGAATTATCCGAGGCTCGGAAGGTACCTCGGCTCGAAGCGCCCGGAGCGTCGTTCGCCGAGCGACCGAACCTACGCTCGACTCAGTTACGGAGGCCGGGAGGAGTTTCCAAGCTCGACGGGCCAGTTCCACAGGTGGCGACAGTAGTCGAATCGTACTTGGCTGATACGAGGCCCGATCGGGCCGCAGAGGCTGCCCGCTGCTGGTAGTCGCCCGCCGTTGCGTGGGTTAGTGTGGCCCGCTTTAGCGGTCGTTGTTGCGGCACGGACGACAAGGGCGCAGACGGGGGTTGGACTTTGCAGAAGGTCTGGAGGACGTCCGCTTCGGGCGCTGCGGTTTTTGCCTTGGTGGCGTTGATAGGGGCGTGCGGCGCCTCGTCGAGTCCGGTCAGCTCACCGAGTAACCCGCATTTCACCGATCCGGTCTACAGTAGGTCGGCAAATCTGTATGGCCCTGTGACCGTCGGCCATCAAGTCGAGGCCGAGTCGGCGTAGCGAGTCACAATCAGCCTTCTTCCTGACCACGTTCGCCAGCGCGGTCCAGCCGCAGACGCAGACGTTCGACGGCCTGTTCATCCACAGTCGAGGGGGCGCCGGCGCTCCGCTCAACGGTGCGATCGCCTCGGCCAGCGCGTCGGGAGCGGGGCAGAGGATCCGGACCGACCTTGGTGTTCCCGTCTTCATGTCCGAGACCGAGAGCGACCTGACCACACTCGGCTTCGCCCCGGCCCAGCAACCGAACACCGCCCGGATCCGCACCTGGGAGATCGCCGGCACCGCGCACGCCGGCACC
>JAKCEB010000137.1:4208-7831 GCA_021838305.1 Actinomycetes bacterium
TGGTGTTCCCGTCTTCATGTCCGAGACCGAGAGCGACCTGACCACACTCGGCTTCGCCCCGGCCCAGCAACCGAACACCGCCCGGATCCGCACCTGGGAGATCGCCGGCACCGCGCACGCCGGCACCTACATCGTCGGCAGCTACGCCAGCTCCCTCGGCTGCTCCGTCCCGATCAACAGCGGACCCCAGCACGTCGTCGTGCAGGCTGCCTTCGCCGCTTTCAACAAGTGGGTGGCCACCGGCATACCCCCCGCGTCGCCGAGCCCGATCGCGTCATCACCTACCGGGTCGACAAACCTGACCAGGGACGCCAGCGGCAACGTCATCGGCGGCGTGCGAACCCCCGCTGTCGACGTACCTGTCTCCGCACTGAGCGGCATCGCCGCTCCCGGCGCCAGCGCCGAGTGCTCGCTATTCGGCTCAACCGTCGCCTTCGACCCATCCCACCTGCGGCAGCTGTACGGAACTCGGGACGCCTATCTGACGCGTTTCCGAGCCAGCCTCGACAAGGCGATCAGGGCTGGCTACATCCTTGCCGCCGACCGTGCCGCCCTGCTGCAGCAGGCGGAAGCAGTGCCGTTCGGCTGAGATGGTGGCCGCTAGGTCTGGCGTTCCAGGTTCCGTTTGAGCGCGGCCATGTTTGCTGGCATCTCCTTGCGTGCCTGGCGCTGCGCGGCGAGGGGGATGAGCAGCCGACCGATGCCCTGTCCGGCGAAGTCGACCGCGATGGTCACGCGCGCTCGCTGGTCGTCGAGACCTGCAACCTCGACATCCACGGTGGCCCGGATCGGACCGTCGATGCCGGCGACCCGCCAGGTACGGGGCGGGTCGACGCGCACGAGCTCCGATGTGCTCGTCCGATTGGTGCAACCGATACGCCGGACCATCACACAGCGGTCCCCGACACCCAAGCTGTCCCCGCCTTCCATGTGGCCGCTGATCACGCCCTGCTGCCACTTGGCGAAGCAGGACGGGTCGGTGGCGTAGGCGAAGACGTCCTCGGCCGACCGGTTCACCTCGGCGCTGACGGTGATGGGAGCCAACTCAGTCGCCTTTGTCGAACAAAGCGGCGTAGCGGTCCAGGTATAGCGGCCAGCCGCCTTCACTGCCCACGCCCTCGCTCAGCTGCGGCCAGCCGGGGCCGTGCCGGTCGATGTTGCGGTGTTCGAGCTCGACTCGGGTGCGTTCCTCGCTCTCGGCGCTGAAGCGGACCTCGACCTCACTAGTGTTCGCAGGGTCGGTCCCCACCTGCCAGGTCGGGTCGATGTCCCAGCTGAACACCACTCGCTGCGATGGCTCGAAAACGAGGACTCGGGCCCAGCGGCATTCGCTGCCGTCAACGCCGCGATCGTAGATGTGGCCGCCGACGCGTAGCTCGAAAACCGTCTCGGCGATCGGGGCGCCAAGCAGGTTGTGCTCGGGCGGCTTGAAGTCGCCGAAGCGTTCGGTGAAGGTGGCGAAGGCTTTCTCGATCGGCGCGTTCACCACGATGTGGCGGCGGACCACCGCACTCGCGTCCTGGGTCATGACTTCTCCTCCGGTTGTTCGACAACGTCGGCGTAGTGGGACAGAGCCCGGTTCCAAAACGCGTCGAGCTGATCCCTCAGCGCAGCCACGGCCGCAGGGTTGAGCCGATAGATGCGCCGGGTGCCCGCAGCGCGCTCGGCGACGAGGCCGGCCTCTTTCAGCAGCTTCAGGGCCTGAGACACTGCGGGGCGGCTGACCGGAAGGTCGGCGGCGAGTTCGCCCACTGCGCGGGGGCGCTCTGCCAGGCAGGCGACGATGGCGCGCCGGGTGGGGTCCCCCAGGGCGGCCCAGCCATCACCGCCTTGGTAAGCAACCATGCACCGTAAGAGTATGCTTACGGTGCCCCCGACGTCAACATCCGGCTGGCGCCTGCGGTCATGCGATGTCGGCGAGGGCGGGTGCGGACTGCCCCGAATGACCTGAGTGAGTTGGTCGAAGCGTTCTCGGCCATTGCTTCAGCCTGCCTGCCCTTGACACTGCCGCGTCGGGGTCGCAGCGCCCGCAAGCGGATCGGTCTACGGTGATGCTTCCGGCTCTCTTGGGCTGCTGGTCACGAGGTCGATCTCGCACCGGAGGCCGGGGGCACCCGCCAGGCGAGTGTCCGCAGTGACCAGGGTCGTATCGAGCTGCTCCGCCAAGGCGACGTACGCGGCGTCGTAGGCAGTGAGGTTGTCCCGGAGGTCCCAGCAGCGCGCAAGCAGCACGCGGTGCGAGACCCTCCGCAGAGGTAGGGCCACGAGGTCGGACAGCGCCAGCTCGGCTCGTCGTAGGGGCAGGCGACCCACAAGGAGGAGCCGCCTCAGGACTGAGGACACCTCCAGGTCAACGAGTTCGGGAGCGGCCAAGTGCTCGCCCCGCAAGCGCTCCCTGGCCCGGTCGCCGTCGTCCCCGTCATCGGCGAGAGCCGACGAGAGCACGCTCGCGTCAACGACGATCACGGTCTTGGCGCAGGACGGCTACCGCCTCGGACAACGGGACCGAACCCCCGGCCCGGCCGCCGGCCCGCTCCAGAACCTCCTCTAAGGTCGGCGTGGCAGCCTCCTCGATCAGCCGTTGGCGCAGGTACTCCTGTAACGACTGGTTAGCCGTGGCTGCTCGGCGGCGCAGCACGGCATGCGTCTCGGGGGGAACGTCTTTTACCTGGACGCTGGGCATTGGCGCCATTGTAGCGCCATCAGCGCCACTCGGCGTCAGTCCCGGATAGGGATCCCCGAGCGGCAGCGGGAGCCTCGCCCCAGCAGCTACCTACTCCGGGACGACGGTCATGATTGGGCAGGTCATTGGAGCTCCTGACCGTTCGATGCGGCTGTCGGTGGTTAGCAGGGCGGTGTGGTGCCGCTCGGCGGCGGCGACGTAGACGGCGTCGGCGTAGCACAGGGACGCCTGTGCCAGCTCCCAGGCCCGGTGAACGTCCCCCCACGGTGTCGCCTCGATGTCGATTTCGAAGGCCTCCGCGTCGGCCAGCGCGGCGGGCAGATCGGCCTCAACGAGTGGATGATCCGGCCGGTTGGCTGCAGCCCTTAGCCCGGACATGACCTCGAAGGCGAAATGCCCCGGCGCGACCAGGGCTTCTGCGGCTGGCTGTGTGAGGAGCGCAGCACGCGCTGCGTGGCCTCGCGGGCCGGGATCGGCGACCGCGTCGATGACCAGTGAGGCGTCGACGATCACCTCGTCGAGCGGTCGGCCAGGTCTTCGGCCCGTTGAGCGTGAGCGGCGTCGATGGCGTCTAGCACCGCTCGCCGCTCGGCCTCGGGCACGTCGGGCCGAGCACGCAACCGTCCGGCAGCCCTGGCCAGTGCCTCCTGGCGACGCAGGTAGCGGGCTTGAGAGTGGAGCGCCTCCTTTAGGTAGGTCTGCAACGAAGTCCCACGCGCCGCGGCTGCCGCCCGAATCGTCTCCAGATCGTCCGGAGGTACATCTCGGATCAACACGTTCGGCACATCTCGGACGCTATCATCTGTAATAGCGGCTATGCTAGCACGGATATCATCAGGGATCACGGGTAGGGCCGCATGGAGGAGGCGAGCGCCAGGGAGGCGGCCGCCCCGCGGCTGGTGCGCACGGTGTAGACGTCGGCTCCTCGCTGCCATTGCAG
>JAKCEB010000138.1 GCA_021838305.1 Actinomycetes bacterium
CGCGTCGCCGCAGATGCGCGCCTGGTACTTCCCCTGGTGGGTGAGCAGGACCCGATGGTTGACGTCGCCCGCGGCGTAAAGCCAGCTGTCGGGCACCCCCACGACGGCCATCGTGTCGTCCACGGAGAGCCACCCGCCCGCCTCGAGGCCAACGGTGTCCAATCCGAGGTCGGTAGTGCGGGGCTGGCGACCTGCAGCTACGAGGAGCTCGTCGCCGACCACCTCACTGCCGTCGTCGAGATGGACGACGACCGTCCCGCCGAGGTGGCGTTCCGCTCCGGTGACGCTGACTCCGAGGCGCACGTCGATGCCGGATTCGCGCATCGATTCGGCCACCAGCTCGCCTGCGATCGGGTCGAAGGTGGCTAGGAGGCGCTCGACGTTCTCGATGACAGTGACTTTGCTTCCGAGGCTCGCCCAAGCCTGGGATAGTTCGCAGCCCGCCACGCCGCCGCCGAGGACGACGAGGTGTCCTGGCGCCTGCTTCGCGGTGGTCGCCTGGTTCGTGGTCCATGGCGCCACGGTGTCGAGACCAGGGACTGGCGGAAGCGCCGGCTCCGATCCGGTGGTGATCACGACGGCGTGGCGGGCGGAGACGGCGACGGTGCCGTCCGCGGTTTCAACCTCGACGCATCGCAGCCCAGCGAGGCGACCGTGGCCTCTGAGAAGATCAACGTGGGCGTTTTTCAACCACTCGACGTGCTCGGAGTCGTGCCAGCCTTCGCAGAAACGGTCCCTGCGGTCGAGGACCTTGGCGACGTCCAACCTCCCCGATATTGCCTGGCGTGCGCCGTCGACGCGGCGGGCAGCCGCGACGGCCTGCCCCGGTCGCAGCAGCGCTTTGGAGGGCGCGCACGCCCAATATGAGCAGTCGCCGCCAAGGAGGTCGGACTCGACGATCAACGCACTGAGGCCGCCCTTTACCGAACGGTCGGCGACGTTCTCGCCTGCCGAGCCGGCTCCGATCACGACCACGTCATAGGTTGACGGCGAGGTTGACCCGGATGTCTGCATGATATTCCCCTACCCGATTACGAGGCCTCCGGCTCGCTGAAACGTCTAGGCGTCCGTCTCGCAGTCCGTCTCGCCTTCCGGTTCCACACTGTTTTGCGGTCGGGGCCCTTCAGGAGTCGGCGTCGCAGGCCGAACGTGCATCCGTGCCGGTGCTTTCCGCCAACCTCGAAGCGAAGCCCGACGGCACCTTTCTTCTCGGCCGCCAGCCCGTCTTCGACACCGCGCTCGGCTTGTGGGGATACGAGCTGCTTTTTCGGGGGCCGGCCGGTTCTGCGGTGGACGGCGAGTCGATGACGGCGGAGGTCCTGGTGCGAGCCGGCATGGATATAGGCCTGCACAACCTCGCAGGGGACAGCCGGGTGCTGGTGAACGCGACACGACCTTTCGTCGTCGGGGATCTCGGTATCCCGCTGCCGCCCGAGCGCACGGTCGTCGAAGTCCTCGAGGACGTGGCCCACGACGCTGAGGTTCTCGACGGGATCGTGAGGCTTCGGGATAACGGCTTCCTCGTGGCTCTCGACGACTACGTCTGGGCAGATGGGGACGAGCCGATTTTGAGGGCGGTCGACCTGGTCAAGCTCGACGTGCTCGCCCTCGGCGAGGGACTTTCGGCGGAGTTCGATCGGGTGTCTCAGTACTGCTCGACCGTTCTCGCAGAGAAGGTCGAGACGATCGAGGAGCTGGAACTTTGCAGAGCCATGGGCTTCAAACTGTTCCAGGGCTACCTGCTGTCGCGCCCGCAGATACTTTCCGGGCGAACGCTCAGCCCGACCCGAGCAACGAGTCTCCGCCTCGTCACGCAGCTTTGCTCGAGTGACGTCGACTCCAAGGAGGTCGAGAACACGATCGAGTCGTCCCCGGCACTGAGCATCCGGTTCCTTCGCGCTGCTGGGGTCGGTGCCGCCGCCGGGTTGCGCAGGCCGATCAGCTCGATCCGCGAAGGTGCCATCCTGCTCGGGCAGCGCCGGATGAGAAGCTGGGCGACGATCATGGTTCTGGAGGATTCGGGCGACGTGTCGGCTGCCCAACTCGAGTCCTCTCTCACGAGGGCGCGCCTTTGCGAGCTCCTCGCCGAGATAACCCAACCGAGGCGCAGCGCGTCGGCGTTCACGCTCGGGATGCTCTCGTCGATGGAGGCGTTGATGCAGGTTTCGAAGGAACAGATCCTCGAGACGGTCACTGTGACCGACGAGCTCGCCTCGGCGATGCTCAACTTCGATGGGCCCCTGGGCGGGATACTTGCGGACGCGGTCGCATGGCAGGAGGGCACTGCGCTGCATATGCGAAGCGGTGTGAGTCTCGGCAAGCTCAACTCCGCTTGCGCAGAGGCGGTCGCTTGGGCCTACAACCTGGTCGAAGTCCTGCAGAACTCGTGACCGGCAAGAAACTAGGCTTGTCGGGGTGCAGGAACCCGAGGAGCATGTGCCAGGACCGGACGACACGATCGCCTTCCAACGTTTCTACAACGCCGGCCCCGATCAGCGCAGGTCGAGGAGCCTGATCTACAGGTTGCTGATCGGGTGGTGGCGGGACCGTCGCTAGACGTCACCAAGTCGAGCGCAAGGCGGGCTAGCGTCGCGAGGGATGCCAAACGAGCCCGCCGCCTGCGCCGACGCGTCCGTGGCGTGGATCGACTCGTCGCCTGCCACTCGACGTCCGCTCGGTCTGGCCGAGTCCGTCGGGCTCCTTGCGAGCGGCGCGGTGACGTCGGTGCAGCTTGTAGAAGCGGCGCTCGAGTCGGCGGCTAGTGTCGCTGGAACTGTCAACCCGTTTAGAGTCCTCAGAGGCAGTCACGCCTTGGAGGACGCGGCGAGCGCCGACCGGCGTCTAGCGGCGGGGGAGCGCGGATCGCTTCTCGGGGTGCCGATCGTCGTCAAGGACGACACGGACCTTGCGGGCGAGATGACGCCGTTTGGTTGCGCGGGAAGTTTTTCTGTCAAACAGGAAGACAGTTTCCTGGTGAAGCTGCTCAAGAATGCGGGAGCTGTGGTCATCGCCAAAAGCCACACGCCTGAGCTGGGGCTTTACCCATGGACCGAAGGCCCGGCGTTTGGAGCGACGCGCAACCCGTGGAACCTCGACTACTCGCCTGGCGGCTCGTCGGGTGGATCGGCGGCGGCGGTCGCAGCCGGCGTCGTAGCGGGCGCACTCGGCTCTGACGGTGCCGGGTCGATCCGGATACCGGCGTCGTGGTGCAACGTGGTCGGCATCAAACCTCAACGGGGGCGACTCTCTACGTGGCCTGACGCCGAGGCGTGGACGGGGATCACGAGTCCAGGGCCGATCGCACGAAACGTGGCGGACGCCGCTTTGCTTCTAGACGTGCTAAGCGTCAACCACACGGGGGACCGCCACCGTCCCCCTCCGCCCGGACGCACGTTCGCGTCGGAGGCGGAAAGGTCCCCGAGGCGTCTCAAGGTGGGACTCTCCACGCGGCCGCCGTGGGTGCTCGCCCCCGTGGAATTGGACCCTGAAGTCGAAAAGGCCGTGCGGTCGGTCGCGGACCGCCTCGCCGGTCTCGGCCACAGCGTGGAGGAGGTCAACCCCCGATACGGGCCGATGGGCCTTCCGTTTCTCGTTCGCGCATCAGCGGGCGCGTGGGAATGGTTGCAGAGGGTGCCGGATCGCGAACTTCTCGACAGGAGGACACTCGCGAGCGCCAAATCGGGTTGGCCGCTCGCCGGTTTGCCGCTTGTCGCTTCGCGCAAGCTGGAGCGGCCCTTCGGGTACCTGGTCGGGCGATCCTTCGAGCGTTGCGACGTCCTGCTCACCCCGGTCACGGCGACAGGCCCGCTCAAAGTGGGGGCAGCCGACGGCCTCAGCCACATGCGCACCCAGAGGCTGATGGCATCCACCTGCCCGTACGCGTGGCCGTGGAACTTCCTTGGGTGGCCCGCAATGTCGGTTCCAGCCGGCTTCGTAGGGGGAGGACTCCCGGTGGGGGCTCAGCTTGTCGGGCCGGCCGACTCCGACGGTCTGCTGATATCGCTCGCAGCGGAGCTCGAGTCGGCGTCGCCCTGGACGCACCGAAGGCCGTCGTCGACAGTCGAGCGTGCTGGCCGAGCACGATGGGCTCGAAGTGAAGGTATGGCTAAATGAACTTGGAAGGCTGCCAGAAGACTTCAATTTAGGTGCAGATTATATCATTTTATAGTGTATTATTCGCCATGTGACTACGGTTCGTTCCTCGCGTCGAAGCGTCATACGGATGCGCGCCTTCATAACCGGGCGCGACCCTGACAGCACGAGCAGCCACCGTGACGTCGCGAGCGGCGGCATCCGCGCAGCAGTCCTAGGCGCAGGTGACGGTCTCCTCACGAACGTATCGCTCGTCCTCGGCGTGGCTGGGGCGTCAGCGTCGTCGGCGACCGTGCGCCTCGCCGGAATCGCCGGGCTTCTCGCCGGGTCGTTCTCGATGGCTGCGGGGGAACTGCTCTCGGTGCAGGTGCAAAAGGAGATGGCCCTTCACGAACTAGAAGTTGAGCGTCGCGAGCTTTCTGAGTACCCGGACGCCGAACTGCGCGAGCTGGCGGCGATGTACCGGGCGAGAGGAGTCCCCTACGACGACGCCATGACTGTCGCTCGGATCCTTTCCGCCGACGAGAAAGTAGCGTTGGACACCCACGCGAGGCTGGAGCTCGGGATCCACCCCGACGAGGCGGGCTCGCCTGTCAAGCCGGCGATCTTCTCCTTCGTTTCGTTCGCGGTCGGCGCTCTGATACCGCTCGTGCCGTGGTTCTTCGGGTCGGGGACGGCCGCGGTGGTCGGCTCGATAGTGCTCGGCGCGCTGATGGCGATAGGCCTCGGTGCGGTCACCGGCGTCATGTCGGGACGGCCGATCGCGAAGATGGCAGCGCGACAGTTGGCGGTGGCGCTGGTCGCTGCGGGTGTGACGTTTGCTATCGGGCATCTGCTCGGGGCGGGTGGCGGCTGACGGCACCTCGAACCCCGCGCGCTGATCTGCGAATCGGGGAGATGCTCTCGCAGGGCGGTGAAGGCGCGGTGTTTCAGCTTCCGCTTCAACCGCATCTCGTGTTCAAGTCGTACCGTTCGCAGGTCGAGCGCGGCGACCTCGACAGCCTCGTGTCGTGGCCGAAGACCTTGGCGCATGCGGACGAGGATGTGGTTCGGCTCTCGTCGGCGTGGCCGACGGCCGTCGTGTCGGGCGACGACGGCGAGGCCGTCGGGATACTCATGCCGCGCGCGCCCCGACGGTTCTCGCTGCGACACTCCGACGGCCAGAGACGGCTCGCGACGTTGAGCTATCTGACCTGCGATCCTGCGAGACCCGCCAAGGCGTACGGGTTGACCGTGCCGCCGGCGTGCGGCGTGGGGCGCTTCGGGATAATCCTGGCGCTGGCACGGCTTCTCGCCGCCTTCGAGTCGTCGAGCCTCGTCGTGTCGCACGGGGACCTGTCCACCAAGAACGTGCTCTGGTCGCTCGAACGCGATCCCGAGGTGTACGTGATCGACTGCGACTCGGCGGAGCTTCACTGCGCCGACGGCGACGCCGCGCCGCCCGAAGCGGTGCCGCCCGAAGCCGTGCCGCGCGATGCCGAGCCGGGTCGTACTCGTCGAAGGGCGATGACGCCCAACTGGGACGATCCTTCCGTCGAGAAAGGCCGGAACCCGACCGTCGCCACGGACCGCTATTCGCTCGGTTTGATCTTCTTGCGCGTCGCGGGCGCCGCGAACTTCCCTATCCAGTCCTTCCAGCGACGAGAAGGCCGGGTCCGCGTCGAGTTCCCGGTCCCGTCCGGCCCGGCGTCGCGCGCTCTGGTCGGTGCCAACCGCGAAATCTGGCACCTGTGCGCGAAGGCCCTCAGCGTCGAAGCGCCACACGAGAGGCCTCGCGCTGCCGAGTGGATCGAGCCGCTCGTCGAGGTGACCGGCGCGCTCGTGGATCGTGGAGCAACGTCGAGATTCTCTCGGGGAGCGCCACGGGCGCCGCTTCGGGGATTGCCGGCGGCCGCGACGGATTCTCGCGCCACGCCGGATCCTCGCCCCACGCCGGAAGCGCCTCTCGCAGCCGAGCACGTGCGCGACGTGAGCGTCGAGGTGACGGTGGTGGCGCAGCGCAGCGGCGCTCGGACCGACAAGCCCGTCCACCGCCTACCCGGCGCCATGGACGACACGGCCGACCTGGGCGTCACGGGCGACGGGAACGACCAACGCGTCGCTGCAGCCTTGCGGAACGCCCGGATATCGCGTGTGCGAACGTGGTGGTCAGCGGACGCGACGAGCCTGCGATACCAGACGGCCGCAGTAGCGGGCGCCTTCTGGCGATGGTGGCTGGACGCTCACCGAGCCTCGCTGACGGCGATACGCGCGAAGACTCTGGCGCGCCTCGCGGCGCTACTGCTGCTCGACCTTCTCATCGTCGGCCTGGTCGTCGGTTTCGGGGCGGTCCTGATATCACCGCTGGTGCGCTGAGCCGCCACGCAGCCACCGTGCCACGTAGTGCCGGGCGTGAAATGTCCGATAAAGCGCCGATCACCGCTAGCTTGAAGGACCGATGACGATCGCAGAGCCGACAGTCGACGCCGGGGAACGGTACTCGGTGTTCCCGTTCTACATCTGCATGGACGTATCCGAGTCGATGTCCGGTGACCCGATAAGCGCAGTCAACAAGCAGCTCCCCCTCCTCCGAGCCAGCATCGGAGGCGACCCGGCCGTGGCAGAAGTGATCAGGGTCGCGATAATCACCTTCTCCGACACCGCCACGAGCGTTCTCCCGCTGAGCGACCTGAGCATGGTCGACGCTATACCCGAACTCGCGGCGAGGGGTCGGACTTCGTACGCAGCGGCCTTCGAGCACGTGCACAAAGTGATCGAGTCCGACTACCTGGCCGGTCGCTCCGCCGGTGAGCGGTGGTACCGGCCGGCGGTGATCCTCATCTCGGACGGCCGGCCGACCGACGAGGCCGGACGTTGGCAGGCGGCCCTGTCTAGGCTCACCGATCCGTCCTGGAAGCGCCGGCCGAACATCCTCGCGTTCGGTTTCGGCGACGCCGACCCCGCTGTGCTGTCGGCTGTGACCTCGGCCAAAGCCAACCGGGCTTTCGTCGCGGCGCAAGGCGCCGACCCGGCGACGGTGATCCCGGAACTCCTGGGTGGCCTAGTCCAGTCGATCGTCAGCTCCTCTGCGAGCGTCTACGGCGGCCAGGCCCAGCTCGAAGCCCCGGAGCTCTCCTCGATGCGGGCGATCGCCGTCGACGAGCTCGACTAGCGCTGCAGCCGTCCAAAAGGATTTAGGGGGGAAAAAATATGGGCCGGCTTGTCCTCGGGCTTGCATCCAAGGCTTCCGACTCCGAGCCGAAGCTCGCACACCTCGGGGCGGCGTCCAGCGCCGCGGTGCGCGCGGACGGCGCCAGCGCCGAATGGGTGACCGTCCGCGCTGCGAGCGTCGCCGGTGTGCGTCACCGCCTCGCAGGCGATCACAGCGACGACTTCTACGCCTGGTCGCTCGGCGAGGATCTGATAGCGATAGCGGTCGCGGACGGCCTGGGTTCGATCCCCGGGTCAGCCGAGGCGGCCGCCCGGGCATGCCGGGCTGCGGTTACCGGGGCCACAGCGACCGGGGCCACAGCGACCGGGGCCACAGCGACCCGGGCTACAGCAGCGACCGGGGTGCCCGCAGCTGGAGCGGCGCGCGGGCTGGCTGTTGCGATGCGGGCGGCTTTCACGGCGGCGAACACGGCTGCCGCCGGGGGCGGCGCGACGACGCTGGTGGTCGCCTTGGTGT
>JAKCEB010000139.1 GCA_021838305.1 Actinomycetes bacterium
TCGTCATGACCGCTGTCATGATCATCGTCGAGTGGCTGATCATCCGCCCTGCCGTGCACAAGATCTCGCACACGAACCTGCTCATGCTGATGGGGGGCCTCCTCACGGCGTTCCAGGGGGCGGCTCTGCTCATTTGGGGCAACAACCCCTACACGCTCTCCCCGTTCAGCGGGGCTAACCCAATTGACGTAAAAGGCGTATACATAGCCACGCAGGACATCTGGGTGGTAGCGACGACGGCGGTTGTCATTACCGCCGTGTGGTTGTTCCTCACACGCACAGAGGTCGGCTCCGCGTTCAGAGCGGTCGCCGAGCAGCGAAACGCGGCCCGACTGATGGGTATCAGCGTCGACCGCACGATACTCCTGGCGTTCGCGTTGAGCGCGGCTCTCGGCGTGATAGCCGGAGCGGTGATCATGCCACTCACGTCCCTTGACTTCGCGTCGATGGCCACCTACACCAATCTCGGGCTTATAGCAGTCACCCTCGGCGGCCTCGGGACGATCGTCGGGGCTGCTGCCGGCGGCATCGTCTTCGGCGTCGTAGAAGCGCTCGTCGCCGGGTACGTCTCGTCGCTGTTCGGCACGGCGATAAGCCTGATACTGCTCGTCGCGATCCTCATCTTCAGGCCGCAAGGGCTGCTCGGCCGGGCGCGTGGCGGCCGTCTCGACGTCGCGGTGTCAAGGGCGGGCAAGGTTGCAGACCCTCCTCGGCTTAGCCGGAAGACGTCGAGAGTCGGGGGGTTGGCGCTTGTTGGAGTGATGGCGGTTCTTCCCCTTCTGCTGGCCAAGTCGGGCAACATGCATGCAATCGACATAACCGGGATCTTCTGTCTCACGATCGTCGGGCTCGAGTTGCTTACCGGAGTGGCAGGCCAGGTGAGCCTCGGCCAGGCCGGTTTCATGGCCGTCGGCGGCTACACGTCGTCGATCCTGATCGTCTCCCACGGTTGGCCGCCGCTGCTCGCGATGCTGGCGGGGGTTGTGGCGTCGGCATTGACGGCAGCGGTGCTCGCGCTCGCCGGCACCCGGGTGACCGGCATGTACCTGGCGATCGTCACGTTGAGCTTCGGAATCCTGACCCAGTCGATTGCGAGCGGGCTGACTGTGACGGGCGGCCCGTCGGGCCTCGCCGGGATTCCGAGCTTCAGCATCGCCGGGTACTCGTTCGCGACCAACGACCGTTTCTATTACCTGATCTGGGGTCTGGTCGGCGTGAGCCTCCTTTTGACGGGAAACCTGATCCGCTCCAACCGGGGACGCCTCCTTCGCACCATGCACGCGGACGAGGTGGGCGCCCGAAGCCTGGGGCTGAACCTTTTCGCGACGAAGATCGCCGTCTTCGTACTGAGCGCTGTGATCGCGTCGGTCGCCGGCACCTTGTACGCCACCTTTTTCCACTACTACTCGCCGGACATGGTCGGCTCCGCTACTTCGCTCGAGCTGATCACGATGCTTGTTGTCGGCGGCGCAGGGACGCAGATCGGGCCGCTGATCGGGGTGGCGATACTCACCTTCATCCCTCAGGTCTCCCAGAGCTTCCAGACCTACTCGGCATTGATCGACGGGCTTGCCCTCGTCGTGTTCTTGAGGTTCTTGCCTTCCGGGCTCTATGGCGGCGCTGTCACTGCTGTCCGGGCCGCCGCCCGACGGCTGGGTTCCACCGTCGAAGGCCGCCGTGGTGCCGCTTCGGCTGGGACGTCGGCTGTGTCGTCGGCTGCGTCGGCTGCGTCGGCGGCGGGGGCGCGCGCAGTGGCTGCGGGCGCTGATCGCCAAACGGACGACGAACCGGAAGGCCGCAAGACGTCAGAGGGGCGTGAACCTTCGTTTGCCGGCGCCGCTTCGACAAAGGCCAGTACAGCTTTGGCGGTTCGGGAGCTGACGAAGACCTTCGGGGGCTTGACTGCCGTCTCAGACGTCACGCTTGCTGTCCCTGAGGGTTCTATCACAGCCGTGATAGGACCTAACGGGGCAGGTAAGTCCACCCTGTTCAATCTCGTCTCCAACCTGTACCGCCCCGACAGGGGACGGGTCGAGCTTTACGGGGAGGCGATATCCGGGCTTTCGCCTAGCAACATCGCCAAGCGTGGCCTTTTCCGGACCTTCCAGACCTCTCGGGTATTCAGCGGGCTGAACGTCTTGGAGAACGTCCTCGTCGGCGCCTGCCGCTTCGAGAAGGCCACATACCCGGAGCTGCTCGTCTGGGCGCGCAGGGCGCGACGAGAGGAAACCGAGATCGTCCGGCGCGCTCAGGCGATAATGGAGGCCCTGGAACTGGACCGTTGGGCGGACCAGCCTGGCAGCGTGCTTCCCCTCGCAGCCCAGAAGCACCTCGACATCGCGCGGGCCCTCATGTCGAAAGCGCGTCTGCTGCTCTTCGACGAGCCCGGAGCCGGAATGAACGACACGGAGACCATGGCTCTCGGTGCGCTCCTCCTCGCCGTGCGCGACGCGGGGCACTCGCTGCTCGTCGTCGACCACAACATGGCCTTGGTGATGGGCATCGCCGACCAGGTGACCGTCATGGACCGTGGAGCGGTGATCGCAAGCGGATCCGCTACGTCGGTGCAATCGGACCCCGCCGTCATCGACGCCTACTTCGGCCAACCCCAGACGGTATAGGTAGCGCGGCTAGTGCTTGTCATCGACTCTCTCGACGCCGGATACGACCGGACACCGGTGCTGCATTCTGTATCGATAACGGTCCGTCCCGCGAGCATGGTCGCCGTTATAGGGGCAAACGGCGCCGGCAAATCGACGCTGCTTCGCGCCGTTTCCGGACTAATCAAACCATCCGGCGGAACGGTCAGCGTCGACGGCCACAGCGTCAAGTACCGCTCCGAGCGCGAAGTGGTCCAGGCGGGAATCTCGCATGTGCCCGAAGGAAGGCAGGTCTTCGCGAACCTCACCGTCCAGGAGAACCTCCGCCTAGGCGGATACACGACGCGCAGGCGCGGCGATCTGAGCGCACGACAGTCAGACCTGATCGACCTGTTCCCCGAGCTCGGATCCAGGTTCCGCTCCTACGCAGGTTCCTTATCGGGCGGCCAGCAGCAGATGCTCGCCATCGCACGCGGCCTAATGGCGGGCCCCCGCTACCTTCTCCTGGACGAGCCGTCGCTCGGCCTCGCCCCACAGGTCGTCGACAAGATCTTCGTAGCCCTTCTGTCTCTTCGCCAGCGAGGAGTCGGGATCCTGCTCGTCGAGCAGAACGGCAGGATGGCCCTCGCCAACGCCGACGAGGGATGCCTGCTCGAGCAAGGACACCTGACGATGTCGGGGACCGGAAGGAAGCTTCTCGGCGACCCGGCGGTGGTCGAGAAGTATCTCGGAGTCGGATCCTCAATCGGCGGAAGCGAACGCCAGAAAGCGATCGCATCGAGACTCGCCAGCGCCTTGCGACTCTAAGTGGCCGCCCTGCGTCGGGTTGGTGGCGCCGACCGCGACCTGATTGGGACCGCCGCAATGTCGTTCGTGTACTCGGCGGCACTCGGAATGCTGTCGGTAACGCTGCCACTTCTGGCGCTCGCCGCGCACTACTCGCGTCCGCTTATAGGTGTCCTGACGGCACTATCGGCGGTCACGCAACTGATCGCGCGTCTCGGCTCTGCGAGAGCCATGCGCTACGTGAAGGACCGCAACCTTGCGGCGGTTGCCTGCGTCACCATCGCCGTGTCGGCGGTCGTGGTCGTCTGGTCCCACAGGGTGGTGGTATTCGCAGCGGCCGAGCTGATCCAGGGGGTTGCGCGGGGAATGTTCTGGACGAGCACGCAGGCGCACGTCGTCCGCAGCCGAAAGAAGGCTGTCGGAAAGCTCGCCACCGTCAACCTCGTTTCGAGCTTCGGCCTTCTCGCCGGGCCGCCCGTCGCAGGCCTGCTCGCTGGCCGGTCATTTGCTACCGCCCTGTGGGCTTCTGCGGGGGCAGGTGTTGTGGCAGCCATAGTGGCACAAGCCACGATGTCCAGCCTCGACGTGTTCGCTCCCCCACCCAAAGGCCGTCGCCAGCGGGTCTGGTCACTGGCCGGCGTGCGCGTCGGATGCTGGGCCGGGACGACGGCCGGCGCCTGGAGAGGCCTGATCGGGTCATACATCCCTGTCGCCCTTCGGGCCGCATCAGAATCGTCGACCCTCGTCGGCGTGATCGTCGGAATGGCGAACGGAGCGAGCATCCTTGGTACCGTCGCCATGGGGATCATAGGACCGCGGAGAACCCGGTTGGCTTTTGGCGTGGGTGTGGCGCTTGGCGGAGTCGGGATCACAGCTACGGGGATTGCGTTAACATCACCGGTCCTCGTTGCCTTGTTCATCGCCGCCAGCGGCTTCGGTGCCGGCCTACTTCAAACTCTCGGGCCGGCGACCGCCGCCATGTCGGTGGAACTTGCCCGCCGCGGCGACGCCGTCGCCGTAGCGGGGAGCTTCCGGGCGGCCGCGTTGTTTGTCTCCCCGATCGGGACTGCGGGCCTTCTCGATGTGGTCTCCCTTCCCGCTGCCCTGGGCGTTGCCGGTGTCCTGATCGCCCTTCCTCTGGTCGTCGCTGCAGGGGCACGCAACTGGCTACGGGCAGAGTCAGACGAGGTTGCACCGCCGAACCCCTTGCCATCGACCCCCTAAAGGTAATACCATATGGTTTTCACTTCTATATGGAGGCATTGTGGCCAGAGAGTACGCGAAGGGTGTCCTAGCCCCTTCAGCCAAAGCCCAGTCCGAGCTAACCGCACGCGACCAGTTCAACAAGGACCATCCCCCGATCACCGGACTGTCCTCCGGCGACGATCTGCGCAAGATGGAACTCCCGGAGCGACCGTGGCGTAACAATCGGGGGCAGTGGTTCGACCTGGCCGACTACGAAGTGCTGTCAGCCCATATTGCCGAGCTCAAGCCGGGCGGCGCCTCGAAGCGCCACCGTCACACGACCGAGGCGTACCTGTATGTGGTCAAGGGTTTCGGCTTCTCGGTGATCAACTACGAGGGTGAGCCCGAGCAGGTTGTCGAATGGTCGGAGGGGACCCTCTTCGCCCCGCCGCGCTGGGCGTGGCACCAGCACTTCAACCTCGACCCCTCGGACACCTCCCGCTATCTGGCGATCCAGGACACTGGGCTCGTCAGGACGATGCGGCTGCACCAGATCGAGCAGCATTCGGTACAGTTGAGCATGGAGGACGCCCGGCGGCTTCTGGACGCCTACAAGGAGTCGCTTGAAGCCGGCGAAAGATCTGGTGACTGAGCAGGCGGTCAAGCTCGGATCGAGGGGAGTTCTCGTCGTCGGCGCCTCCGTAGCGGGGGTCCGAGTAGCACGCGACCTGCGCCGCCACGGCTTCGATGGGCGCATAACTATCGCCGGCGCCGAGGAATCCTTCCCCTATGACAAACCGCCGCTGTCCAAGCAATACCTCGCGGGCACGTTCGACGCCGCACGGATTGCGCTCATCGAGCCGGCCGAGGTGGAAGCCCTCCGACTCGACCTGCGCCTCGGAGCGAAGGCTGTAGCGCTGTCGGCTCACGACCGGATAGTCGTTGACGACGCCGGTAGAGAGCTCGCCTACGACGTGTGCGTCGTCGCGACCGGCGCGTCAGCGCGCCCGTCGCCCTGGGGCGGCGGAAAGCGGGTGCACCTGCTTCGCACGCTCGGCGACAGCGACCGGCTCAAAGCCGCCCTCGCTCCCGATGCCAGAGTCGTCGTCATCGGGGGGGGCCTCATCGGATCCGAGGTGGCTTCGACCTCGGCGAAGCTCGGGGCGCACGTCACGGTCATCGACCCCCTCAAGTCTCCGATGGCGAAGCTTGCTGGCGAGGACCTCGCCGGCGTCATCGAGTCCGCCCACGCCCGTCACGGGGTCCGCCCCCTCTTCGGGGTCGGCGTCGCTGGTCTGTCCGACGATTCACGATCTGTAACAGTTCGCCTCACCACAGGCGAGGAGATCGAAGCGGACCTCGCAGTAGTCGGTATCGGCGTATCGACCAACGACGCGTGGCTTGCAAGCTCCGGCGCCGAGACCGGGCAGGGCGTCGAGTGCGACGAGTACGGGCGCGTCCTCGGCCTGGCGGGTGTCTATGCCGCTGGCGACGTGGCACGCTGGCCGCGCCCCCCGCTCGGCACGCCCCAGCGCGTCGAGCACTGGACGAACGCCGTCGAGCAGGCGGCGACTGTCGCGTACAACATCGTCCACCAAGGCAGCCTCGTCGCCAACAAGCCGACCGACTACATGTGGAGCGACCAGTACGACCTGAAGCTGCAGGTCGTCGGCTGGCCGGCTCTTTCGACCCTGCACTGCGTCATCGGGGAGCCTTCAGCTTTGCCGCCTCGATTCGCCGCCCTGTTCGCCGACGAGCGCAACGCGTTGAGCGCCGCTGTCACGGTCAACTGGCCACGGGCACTTGCGGAATGCCGGCGCCTCCTCGACGAGTCTGCGGATGTCGTCGCCGCCCGGGACCGCCTCGAGGCGTTGCACCGGCCCCCTCCGTCTCAGGTGAGCAGCTGAGACGAGTAAGGGACGAGGGTCGCTCGCTCTCCTCAGACCGTCTGACCGTCTGACCCTCTGACCGCCGGACCGTCAGAAATGGTCAGGATCTTCAAGTCAGAAAACTTCTGTACCAAAAAGTGCGTTTCCTAAGCGAGGGCTGGTACAGGATTTTTTGGGAACAAGAATCGTGTACCAAAAAGTGCGAAAAAACGCTTCTAATGGTCAGGCTGTGTACAGTCAGCGAAAATCCTGACCATTTTTAACGGTCTGCCTTCCGCCGAGCATCACCCGACACCCGACACCCGACACCCGACCCCCGAAGCGCCCGTGCACGTATCTCAGCCGCTCAACCCCAACGTTGCGGCATCGAAGAGCGACCCGAGATCAGGTGCCTCCGCAAGGATCCCTTGGGCGATTGCGTACTCGACGAGCTTGTCCAGCATCGGCCGGTTCGCGTCCAAACCGTACGGAAGCGGGTCGAATCCGGTGACCTGAGCGACCAGCCAGTTTGTGCGGTCCGCTCCAGCGAGCGATTCCGGATCAGCGTTTGCCAGCCGGTCGATGTACGGCCGCTTCGCCTCCACGAAGGCCTTGAAGATCGAAGGCCCGACGTCGGCCCGGGACCGCAGGATCTCGTCCTTGACCACCATGAGGTGGTTCGCAGGGTAGACGCCACTGTCACGTAGGACGTCGAGAGCGGTCCCCTCGGGGTCGCCGAGGAGTGTCGTCACCCGCGGATCGGCTATGTCGGCGCCGATCACAGCAGCCAGCTCACCGCTGAGCAACATCTCCTCCAGGCTTGATCCGGGCTCCGCGTCGATTACGTTTGCCGGCGGCCGGTACTGCTCCACGTGCTCGTCGCCCGAACGGACCCACGTCACGGTTCCGGGGTCGACGCCGTAGAACTCGGCAAGGATTCCCCTCGCCCACACCCCGGTTGTGACGGTGTAGCCACGGTTTACGCCCACGCGCTGCCCCACGAGGTCCGCCGGGGACTGGACGCCGGAGTCGACGGCGACCTGGATCGCCGAATGGTGGAATCCCCTCACTAGAAACACCGGAAGCGCAGTGAACTCTACGCCGAAGGACTTGGCACATAGGTACGTCGTCACAGCCATCTCGCAGACGTCGAACTCGAGCGCGCGCACCATCCGCCGGAACGCCTGGACCAGCACGGGGACCTCTTCGAAGCGGAGTGAAATGCCCTCGGGTGTCACCGAGCCGTCCTTGAGCGCCGCGTTCGCGCCCTGCGTGCGTGTCACAG
>JAKCEB010000008.1 GCA_021838305.1 Actinomycetes bacterium
AGCGCGCGCACCATCCGCCGGAACGCCTGGACCAGCACGGGGACCTCTTCGAAGCGGAGTGAAATGCCCTCGGGTGTCACCGAGCCGTCCTTGAGCGCCGCGTTCGCGCCCTGCGTGCGTGTCACAGCTCGAAGGATCAACGGCTCGGTCATGTCATTTCCTTTCCGCCACTACTATCGTCGACAGTAATGTCCTACAACAATACCTTTGAGACTGCAGAAGGAATCGACGTTGCAAACGCCGTCGCGGTCGCCGGCGACCACAACGGCGTCCAAGTCAAGGCGGCCGTTGTCGACTGGCTGACAGCAGCGGGGGTCACCGTGACGGATCTCGGCGTGCATGACCCGGCAGCTACAGTGGACTACCCGCCGCTTTGCGTCGAGCTGTGCCGGGAAGTGACGAGTGGCCGCTCGAGGTTCGGGATCTTCATTGGCGGCACAGGCCAGGGCGAGGTCATTGCCTGCAACAAGATCCGGGGCATCCGCGCCGGCGGCTGCCATAACCTTCTCACGGCCGAGGTTTCCCGCGGTCACAACGACGCCAACGTCTTGGTGCTCGGCTCGAAGCTGATGGATACGCCCGAAGCGCTGGCGGTCGTCGGCAAGTGGCTCACGACACCGTTCAAAGGCGGCCGCCACGCTGACCGACTGGCGATGATAGACGAGATCGAGTCCCGCCAGTCCCCCACTGTCTAGACGCTACGAGAGGCGCCGCTCGAAGCGCCACGCAGTTGCGGTCTCAGCGAGGCTGGCCTTTGATCTGGCGTCCGGCTCGGACATCGCAGGCGTACTCGCCGAGCGCGTCGAAAGCGATCTGGGCGACGTTCGCGTATGTGTCCGGGGGGCTGTCCAAACCGCCGGCGGCGTAACCGATAGCAGCGTGGACCATCCTGATGCGCCCGTCAAGCCACGGCCCACCACCGAAGCCGCCGACCACCGGAATGTCCACCGCTGCCGCCACCGCAGGCCCAACGACGGGACCGGAGTTGGTGAAGTCGAGGATCGCCGCCCCTGCGGCCTGCAATGCCAAGGCTTGGCGGAGCATCTCGTCGGCGAGTTCGGCCGTCACTACAGCGCCGGGTCCGGCGGCGTTCGCATAATCGACGCCGTGGCGGAGGGCGCTTTGGGGGGTCACGCCGAACTGGGCGAATACCGGAATACCCGCCCGGACAACCGCTTCGACGCCGTCTGTGTAATCGGCCGCTCCGTCGAGCTTGACCATGTCAGCGCCGCCCTCCTTGACGAGGCGCAACGCAGCGCGCACCGCTTCGTCGGGGCCCTGTTGCAGCGGTCCGAACGGAAAATCGCAGCTGACCAGCGCCCGCCGCACCCCGCGGCGCACCGCCTTGCAAACCACGAGCATCTCATCGAGGGTCACCTCGAGGGGATTATCGTGGCCCCACAGGTTCGTGCCGACCGTGTCGCCCACGGACACGATGTCGACGCCCACCCGGTCGGCGATCCGGGCCATCTGATAGTCCCAGGCCACGACGCCAACGAGCTTGCGCCCGCTGCGCTTCGCGGTGCTCAAGTCTCCGATCGACAGCTTCGACACCTTCGACTCCGTCGCCACGTCAGACCCGCAGGGCGGCGAGGATCTCGCCAAGATCGTCCGCCCCCGAGGATACGAGCACCATATGCGACCAGCGGCGCAACTCCATCAGCACCTCGCGGGGCGCGTTCGACTGTTCGCCGATTAGGACACCGGCGACGGTGATCCCCCTGGCCTTGCACAGCCGGCCGATGACGGCCACCGACCGTGGCGGATCTTCTGAGCGAACGCCGCCGCCCGCAGATGCGACGAGGACGACCATGTCGACTCCGTCGAGGATCTCTGCCGTGTCGTAGGGCTTACCTTCGCTGTCCGACACGACGGCAGGTGCTCCCCCGACACCGCCGGCGGAGAAAAACTTCGCCCGCTCCGACAAGGCGGAACGCGCCTCCCTGACGACGTCTGCGCTCAGGACGTCCATTGCCACTAGAAGGCAGGATCGCTCCAAGCTGACTTCGGTGGCGATGCGGTATCGCGCCTCAGCGGAGCTCGCCGCACGAGCACAGCTGTTCGCTAGTACCGGCCGGCGCGCGGCGGTCCTGCACGAGGGCTCGGACACGAGCTCACCGTGCAGCGCAGGATCAGACCGAGACGTGTGCCACCCCCGGACGGACCGCCGTCGCAGCGGGGGTTATCTCTTCCAGTGGTATGTCGCTCGACGCGACGGAGGCGAAGGAACGGACACGTTGGTGCTCGGGGTCCACTCCGGGAGGTGTCACTCCGTGCTCCTTGAGCGCCAGCGCCGCCGCGCGAAGCTTGTGGCGGGCCTTGACGATGCCGACGTCAGTGGCGACGAGACGCTCCTTGGTACGGTCCACGATCGGCCCCATGCTTTCCTGAAGTGAGCCGTCCTGGATGGCTATGCCCTTCACCCCCGAGTATGTGTCACCTCGGCGCTGGGCTTCCCGGTCGATCAGGTAGTCGTTGTCCTTGTTTGCGAGGGGACGGAACGTGCCCGGTACGTACTCGTTGTGAACGCCTTTGCCGTCACGCATCGCTTGGACTTCTTTGTCGCTAAGAGGCCGCACAGGGTGATAGTCGAAGGTGTAGACCCAGCAGTTCTCGTCGTCGATCGGCACCCAGAAATGGCCGTGCACAGGATGGTCGGCGCGAGGCGGCACTATCGTGAAACTCGGAAGGATCCAAGGTGTCACCCGCCAGTAAAATTTTCCTTCCTCTGCATTCCGCCGAGCCCCGATCAGAAGGCCACCGTCGACGTCGACGACCTCGAAGTGCGGCTTCAGGTCGTTCAAGTTGTAGGTGTTGCCGACAGAACCTTTGAAGAGCGGGTCGTCGCGAAGCCCCGACGAATGCAGAAACGAAACGTGACTCGAGTCGATGCCGCCTTCGAGCGCCTGCAGCCAGTTGGACTCCTGCCAGCGCTTGGAAGTGAAACTCTGCTCGGATGCTACTGTCGCAAACTCGTAGCTCGGAAGGCCAGGGGTGAACTCAGGAGAGCCCATGTAGGTCCAGAGGATGTCCCCCACTTTGACGAGCGGATAGGCGGTCAACTTCACGCGCTCACAGAAGGTGCTCCCCTCCGGCTCGGCGGGAATCTCGACGCACTGGCCCGTGATGTCGTACTTGAACCCGTGGTAGGGACAGCGAAGCCCGGACTCCTCGTTGCGGCCGAACCACAGCGACACTCCCCGATGCGCGCAGAACTCGTCTA
Organism: Actinomycetes bacterium; assembly: GCA_021838305.1. Taxonomy (GTDB): domain Bacteria; phylum Actinomycetota; class Acidimicrobiia; order Acidimicrobiales; family Palsa-688; genus JAJZAM01. The sequence goes on from JAKCEB010000008.1 coordinate 3,224, forward strand.
TCAGACCGAAGCGGCCCTGCGTGTCGCGGAAAGCGACGAGCCGCTCCGAAAGGATTTTCACCCTGACTGGCGGGCAGTCGTTGTCGGGGAGCTCCTCCGCGAGCAGAGCCGGGATCCAGTAGCGGCGGAAAAGGTCGCCCATTGCCGTACCCCGGCCGGTCCGGGTGAGAAGCTCGTTGTTTGCCTGTGTGAGCATCTAATCCTCTCCCTAGCCGAGCTATCCGACGATGCTGATCGCGCGCGCCGGACAGTCGAGCGCCGCAGCCTCGACGGCGCTTCGCAAGGCCTCGTCGGGATGCTCCTGCAGCACCCTCACGATCATCTCGTCCTCGGGCATCTCGAATACCTCAGGAGCATCGGCGATGCAGTTCGCGTAGCCGAGGCATTTGCCGGTGTCTACCACTACTTTCAGGGCCATCCAGTCCTCGAAGTCTCCGCCCCCCAACGTGGGCAAGTCCATGTCCAGCTCGACATCCGCTGGTCCGATTATCATACCATAGCGCCGTCTGTAGGTCTGGGAAGACGCCGTTTCGGCTGCCGACGACGCATACGGATTCCCGGATTTGATTCGCCCCCGATGTTGCCGTGGCCTACGCTACAAGGCGTGACTATGACGGGTGGCGTAGACGGTCGCCCCACCGAAGGCCTGTCGACAAGCGTCGGTTTGTTCACGCCTGTCGCGTCAGGCCGGATTTCGGAGTTGATCGCGGACCAGATTCGTGGCCTGGTTCGCGAAGGCCACCTCCGCCCCGGCGACCGGCTTCCGTCGGAGCGCGATCTTTGCCAACAGTTCGGGGTGAGCAGGGTCACCGTGAGAGATGCGCTGCGCCTGCTCGAAGGCGCCGGGATGATAGACACGAAGGTCGGGGCCCGCGGCGGCGCATTCGTCAAGATGCCGACTAGCGCGAAGATCGGTGAGGGCATCACCGACATGCTCTCGATGTCCGCGCTGCACGCCGACGAAGTCACCGAGGCGCGCATGATCCTCGAGTTGGGTCTCGTTTCTCTCATTTGCGAGCGGGCCACCGAGGACGACCTCGCAGATCTGAGACGGATCTGCGAGCGCGCAGATGCCGCCCTCGCAGCCGGCCATCACGACGTCGGGTGCTCAACGGAATTTCACCTCCGCTTCGCTGCGGCCGCCCACAACCGCCCTCTCAGTTTTCTTCTCGAATCGCTCCAAGCGCCCTTGCGCCATTCGCTAGAAGAAGCCCAAGCTGTCGCGCCGCGCATGGGACGGCCGGGCGTCGCCGAACACCGTGCACTCGTCGACGCTGTCGCCGCCCATGACGTCGAAGCTGCCCGATCGATTATGACGCGCCATCTCGGACGAACCGCACGACGCGTGAGGTCCAAGGCGCCGGCGGTACCCGGTTCGGCGTCGACGGACGGCGAAGTTGACGACGCCGATTAGCGGCGATTCGGCGCGACGGACGGCGCCTCAGCGCGCCCGCAGTCGTTGCGTGATCTTCGCTTGACTCAAGTGCCCTACGGTGCACTCCGATGCGCCTCGTGTGGTTCCCGGCGTCTCCAAGATACGTGCCGCAGTGATGGCGGGACTCGGTCGTGTGCGCGGATGGGTCGTACACAACCCGGCGTCTAGAAGTTGGACCGCTCGCATCGGCGTCGGCCCGCGCCTCTTGGTGATCGCTCTAGTGCCGATGGTGGCCCTCGTGTCGCTTTCGCTTCCGCTCATCACGAGCGCTCACTCCCAGATGGACGCCAGCGAATCGGCCAAGACGGACGTCAAGAACGCGGCCGTCCTCATCGAGCTAGACGCCGACCTGGCGACAGAAGAGTCTTACAGCCTGGCCGATCTCATTCTAACGAACACCTCCTCGACGGCGGTCGGCCCGGCAAGCGACGGCCCTGCGGCATTTAGCGTCCCCGGTCAACTTCTAAGCGCACAAAGAACTACCGACGACACACTACGCCTGCTCCCCCCATCGCAGGCTCGGCACGTGTCGTCACCGCTGTACTCAGAACGCGCTGCGTTAGCGTCCCGGCAGCTGACGGTGCAAACGCAGATAACACTTTTTACCGCTGCCAGCCGGGCGACTGAAGCCACAGCGTCAACCCTCTTGCTGCACGCAAGGGACATGATCCTCGACATCCCGTCGAATCGCAGTGCGGTGCTCAGCATCCTTGCTTCCAACTATGCCCTCGGCGCAGTGCAGGGAGCAACCAGTCAACTCCGATCTCTCGGGACGCTCTGGGAAACGCCGTCGACTTCGGCGTCAGCGGCTGCTACGCCGGCCCCTGCGATTGCGCTGGCCCAGGCCGCAGCCATCCTCGCCACCGCCGGCAGCTCCATAGCAAGTTCCGAAGTTCCTTCAGTGCGAGCTGCATGGGTCAAGTTCGCAACAAGCCCTTCGTATGTGGCTTACAGCGACCTGGTCGCATTGGGAGAGGCCGGCCGGAGCGCCCTCGTCAATCCCACACCCGCGCAGGCCGCTACCTATGCGGCGATACTCGAAAACGCACTTTCGTCCACCACGCAATACTGGACGCTCCTTAACGGTCTCTCCCAAAGTGCCAGCGCCGCGTCGATCGGTGCGGTCGGTCGGCTCTCCAACGGCGCAGCATCGTCGTTCTGGCTGTGGCTCATCCTGCTTGTGCTCGCCGTCAGCGTCGCCTTGTCGTTGGCGGTGGTGATTGCTCGGACCATTTCCCGCCCCTTGGAGCAGCTCGCCAGTGTCGCCCTGTCGGTGGTGCGGGGCAGCCTGGACGTCGAGCACTTGGCACCCGTCGGACCCCGCGAGACAGTAGTTGTGGCCGACGCGTTCAACTCTTTGATGGCAAACCTTCGCCTGCTTGAAGCCAAAAGCGAAGCGCTGTCGCGCTGCGACCTCGACAACGAGCTTCTCGACGCCCCCCTCCCGGGACGCCTCGGAAGCGCACTGCAAGGATCGTTTCGCGCCCTCGCCGACTCGATCCGCCAGCGCAAGGAGCTCCAAGACCGGCTATCATTCGAAGCGACACATGATTCGCTGACAGGCCTCATGAACCGCGCGGCGGTAGTCGACTCCCTGGAGCGGATGATCGCCAGGTCGAAAACTCAAGGGGGGGCGGTCGCTGTCCTTTACATGGACTTGGACAACTTCAAACGCGCAAACGACTTCCACGGGCACCGCTGCGGGGACCACGTGTTGCGCCAGGTGGGCCGCCGCCTTCTGTCGGCGACGAGAGGCCACGACCTTGTGGCGCGCATCGGAGGCGACGAGTTCGTCGTGGTCGCCGAGGGGGTCACGACCCTCAGAGAAGCCGAGTACGTTGCGCTCAGGCTGATCTCCGCTCTGTGCGAGCCGATCGAGTGGCAGTCGCTTACCCTCGACATCGGGGCCTGCGTTGGCTTGGCGCTTAGCGGGAAGGACGATATCGGTGCTCTCGACCTGCTCGCCCACGCCGACCTGGCGCTCTACCAGGCCAAACAGCAGGGGGCGGGCTCGATCGGGGTATTCGACGAAGAAGTGCAAGCGCGCCTCGCGGCCAGGGACGGCGTCGAAAGGGATCTGCGCGACGAGTTGGCCGGCGACGCCTCCGGCCTTACGCTGTTCTACCAGCCGCTCGTCAACACCGACATGGAGCTCTACGGGCTCGAAGCGCTTCTGCGCTGGCAGCGGATCGACCACGGGCCTGTTTCCCCGACGGAGTTCATTCCCCTCGCCGAGGCCAGTGACCTAATCATCGACATAGACAACTGGGTCCTCGAGAATGTGGCACGTCAAGTGCAGGCATGGCGCGACGACCCGCTGCTTGGAGGCTTGAGCGTCGCAGTAAACGTCTCAGGACGACACCTGCGCGGTCACCGCCTCGTCGACGACCTGAGAGCGGTGATGGCCGATACGGGAGTGAGCGCGACGAACATCACATTGGAGATAACCGAGACGGTCATACTTGCAGATCTCGAGGAAGTGGCAGCACAACTGCGCGAAGTGCACGATCTGGGCTTCCGGATCGCAGTCGACGACTTCGGAACCGGGTACACCTCACTCGCCCACCTGCACCACCTGCCTATCGACACGATCAAAATCGACCGCACCTTCATTGCCGGCGTGACCACCTGCGAGGACGCCTCGCTCGTCAAGCTGATAACCGACCTCGCCAAAAGCCTCGGAATGACGACGGTATCGGAGGGGGTGGAGACAGTCGAACAGTTGAACGCGCTGCGTGAGATAGGCACCGACGTGGTGCAGGGTTTCCTGGTCGCGAGGCCGATGCCCCCGGCACTGCTCAGCTTCTGGTGCCAGGGGCGCCTAGTTGCGTCCACCCCGCCGCGCCGAGCGATCCCGTCCCGAGATAGCGCGCTTGCGTCAATCCAGGCGGGCGCTGACCCTGCCGAGCCCGCTGATACTCGCCGCGAACTCGGAGCCACGAGCGCCGGCGACCATCGGGCCTAGAGCCCCGGTCATTATCACGTCTCCCGCTCGCAGCGGTATCCCCCTCTCGCACAGCGCGTCCGCAAGCCACCTCGCAGCGCTCAACGGGTGGCCGAGGCAGTCCGAACCCGCACCGGTCGAAACCACCGAACCGTCGAGAGTCATCGACATCTGCGCCTCCCGCAGATCGACATCGCTAAGCATCACCGGGCGAGTCCCGAGCACGTAAAGGCCTCCGCTCGCGTTGTCGGCGACAGTGTCAAGCAGGGTGATGTCCCAGCCTTCGATCCGGCTGTCCGCGACCTCCAGCGCCGGCAAAGCGAACGCGACCGCCCGGAGCACCTCTGCGAAGCCGTGCGGAGCCGAGTCGAGGTCACGTTCCAACACCACGGCGACCTCGGCTTCCACCCTCGGTTGGAGCAACCGCGAGAAGGGAAGTTCCGCCCCGTCTGGGTATTCCATGTCCACGAAGAGCGTCCCGAAGTCCGGCCGGTCGACGCCGAGCTGGCGTTGCACCGCCTTGGAGGTGAGGCCGATCTTACGACCCGACACTCGCCGCCCGCCGTCGAGCTCAATCGCCGTGTTGCGCTCCTGGATCTCGTATCCGACCTCGACACCGGCATTCGAGTCGAACATGGCGCGCACCGGCGGGCAGGCCACGCCGTCAGCCGACGCCCGGCGCAGCGACAGCGCCGCCTCACCGACAGGATCGCGTGGGTATTCGGTCGCCGTGAGCTCGGTGGTCAAACTTCAGCGCCCCTCGAAGTTCGCCGCTCGTCGCTCATCGCCTTCAAGCCTACCCGGACAGGAGCAAAGCGGGCTGCTTTGGCTAGGCTCGCGACGTGACGACATCCCACGTGCCAAGCGGAGAATCCCCGACGCCAGGCAAGCTCGGCGAGCTTGACCTGACCGCCCAGGCGCAAGCCCTGTCCGAGGAGGCGGTGGGCCTTCGCAGGCGCATGCACGCGAGACCTGAGATCGGCCTGGAGCTGCCCGACACGCAGACCCTCGTCGTAGAGACACTCGAAGGCTTGGGACTCAAGACTCGTTCGGGCGAAACGTGCAGCTCCGTCGAAGCCGTCATTGAGGGTGAGCGCGAAGGACGGACCGTCCTTCTTCGCGCCGACATGGATGCGCTGGAGATGCCCGAGGACACCGGCCTCGATTTTTCCTCGACACTTCCTGGACGGATGCACGCGTGCGGCCACGATGCGCACACCGCGATGCTGCTAGGGGCCGCGAAGCTTCTCACAATGCGCCGCAAGGACCTCGCCGGGCGGGTGGTACTGATGTTCCAGCCGGGAGAGGAAGGCCACGACGGGGCGAAGGCGATGATCGACGACGGCCTGCTTCGACGCTACGGCGCTTTCGACGACGCGTTCGCGATACACGTATCGTCGGTGATTCCCTCGGGGATGCTCACATGCCGGCCGGGAACGATTATGGCGTCAGCTGACGAGTTCCGGATTGTCGTTACGGGCAAAGGCGGCCACGCTTCGATGCCCCACGACGCTGTCGACCCGGTCACCGCGGCGTGTCACGTGGTGACCGCGGTGCAATCGATGGTGACCCGCCGGATTCCCGCCTTTGATCCTGCTGTTGTGACTGTCAGTACGATCCACGCAGGAACCGCCACAAACGTCATCCCCGAGAGGGTCGCACTCGGCGGGACGGTGCGCGCTGTCTCGGATCGAACCCGGGCCGTCGTACTCGAATCTCTGCGCCACGTGGTCGCTCAGACAGCGGCCGCCCATGGGTGCGAGGCGAGCTTCGACATCGAAGGTCACAGCTATCCTGTCACAGTCAATGACGCAAGCTACGCCGGCCACACTCTCGACGTCGCACGGGCTCTCGTCGGCGCCGAGCATGTCATGGAGATGCCCACACCGGTCATGGGCGCCGAGGACTGGTCCCGTGTGCTGGCCGAGGTGCGCGGGTCGATGGCGTTCCTCGGCGCCTCGCCCCCAGGCGTCAGCAACGCCGCGCCAAACCACTCGAACCGCTTCGTTATCGACGAGGCAGCGTTGCCCGTTGGGGTGGCGATGTACACTGCGATGGCTCTGACCCCGCCGTCGCGTCCGGCCGAGTGAGCATCCGCACCGACCACGACCAGGTCTCCGGGTGGGCCGGGCTCGAGACGACGGTCGGTGACGAGTCGGTCCTCGAGCGGACGATCGACCGTTTTCGGGAGCGCAATATCGTGCTCCCGACCTTTGAGGAGCTGACCGACCCGTCGAAGATCCCGTCCGGAATCCAAGAGGCCCTCCGCCGGGTCGCTCCAGACGACGCGGACCCGCTCAACTTGTTCCGGGTGCACTGGCACAACGACGCTGCACGCAGCGCGCAGCAACCCGTGCCGGCTCACGTCGTCCTGCCGAGCTCGCTGACGGGAGTCGCTTCACCGATAGTCGTCATGCTGGGTGACAGGTTTCCGATGATCGGCGCGCACAAAGTGCTCGCCACGTACGGCTGCCTCACACCGCGGGTCATCACCGGGCGCTTCGACCCGACGTCGGACCGGGCAGTCTGGCCCTCCACCGGTAACTACTGCCGGGGAGGCATAGCCGTGTCGCGCCTCATGAGCTCGCGAGGGATTGCCGTTCTGCCCGAGGGCATGAGCAGGGAGCGCTTCGAATGGCTCGAACGATGGGTGGAGGACCGCGCCGACATCGTCGCGACCCCCGGCACCGAGAGCAACGTCAAGGAGATCTACGACCGTTGCGCCTCCCTCGCCCGCGAACCCGGCAACGTGATCTTCAATCAGTTCTCCGAGTTCGGGAACCACCTTGCGCACCTCCAAGTAACCGGAGCGGCCCTCGGACGCGTCTTCGAACATGTCGCTCAGGCCAGACCGTCCGCGCGTCTCGGCGCGTTCGTATCGGCGACCGGCTCGGCAGGTACCCTTGGCGCAGGCGATCATCTCTGCGAGCGCTACGGGGCGAAGGTCGTCGCGGTCGAAGCTCTCGAATGTCCGACAATGCTCTACAACGGTTTCGGTGAGCACAACATCCAGGGCATCGGCGACAAGCACATACCTTTTATCCATAACGTCTACAACACCGACGTAGTGCTCGCCGTCAGCGACCGGGCCACGGACCATCTGGCGGTGACCTTCGACGCGCCGGAGGGCCTGCGCTACCTGCACGACAACCGCGGCGTGCCGGAAGACGTGCTCGCCGGCCTGGAGCATTTCGGGCTGTCTGCTATCTGTAACGTAGTGGCCGCGGTGAAGACGGCGAAACTGCTGGGTCTCGGCGAGGATGACGTCATATTGACCGTCGCCACCGACGGAGCGGCCCTCTATCGAAGTGAGATCGACCGCATCACCAAGCGCGACTTCCCGGGCGGTTTCGGTCCGTCGGACGCCGCGGGTTCATTCGACAGGTTCATGCTCGGCGCTGGCACTGACGACGTCGTCGAATGCACGCAGGTCGACCGGGCCCGGATCTTCAACCTCGGCTACTTCACCTGGGTGGAGCAGCAGGGCGTCTCCTTAGAGCGCTTCGAGGTGCGACGGAGCCAGGATTTCTGGAGGTCGATCCGATCCGTGGTGCCGGCTTGGGACGAATTGATCCGGGAGTTCAACGCCCGAAGCGGTGCGACCGTAGGCTGAGCGGTCGAGCGTGGAGTCGGTTCTTACCTGCTCGGGATGCGCTGCGACGGTCAGCGTCGACGATAGTAGCGATCCTTACCCTTTCCGCTGCCCGAACTTCGATGCAGGCGACCCCGATGCAGGCGACCCCGATGCAGGCGACCCCGATGCAGGCGACCCCGATGCAGGCGACCCCGATGCAGGCGACTCCGACGCAGGCGACGTCGACCATGTCCTTGTCCCGGCGCCCGTCGACCTGTCCGACGGGTTTCCGACCGCAGGGATCGAAGGGAGGAACCCCTTCGTCGTGTTCCGTCGCCAGCTGGGCTCCTACCGGCGGGCTCGGACACTCGGCTTGAGCGACGATACTTACCTGGATATCGTCGGGCGCCTCGACGAACGCATCGCAGCGCTCGACGGTAGGCGGTTTGCAGTGACCCCGTTCTATCGAAGCGGCGCAATCTCGGACGCGCTCGGCTTCGACCCGGCCGGAGGCGTTTGGGTCAAAGACGAGACCGGTAACGTCTCGGGAAGCCACAAAGGTCGCCACCTCATGGGTGTCATGATCCACCTTCTGGTGAGCGAGACTGCCGGGTTGACAGACCCTGGGCGCCGACCGACCCTCGGTATCGCCAGTTGCGGCAACGCAGCTCTCGGCGCTGCGGTGCTAGCACGAGCCGCCGGCTGGCCACTCAAGGTGTACGTACCGACAGATGCGGACGCGACCGTACGTGGCCGCCTTGCGGATCTCGGCGCGGATATCGTCGTGTGCGAGCGACGGCCGGACGAAACCGGCGACCCGACCCTGCGCCGCCTCCTGGACGGTATCGCTTCAGGGGTGCTGGCATTCACCTGCCAAGGGAACCTGAACGCCTTGTCGATCGAAGGCGGCAGTACGCTCAGCTTCGAGATCGTCGCTCGCCTCGTCGCCGACTCGATCACACTCGACCACCTCGTCGTGCAAGTGGGCGGAGGCGCCCTAGCGTCAAGCACGATCCGCGCCTTCGACGCCGCCGTGGAAGCGGGACTGCTTGTCTCATCCCCGAGGATCCACGCCCTGCAGCCGGAGGGCGCGGCACCGCTTGAGCGTGCCTACACAAAGCTGCGAACGCTCGCAGGCGACCGGCCTAGCCGCCGGGATCTCGAACTCCACGCCGCTCGGGCAGCGAGACAACGCTCCGCCTACATGTGGCCGTGGGAGCACCCCGCAAGCGTGGCGTCGGGAATTATCGACGACGAGACCTACGACTGGCTCGCCGTGGTCAAAGGGATCCTCAAAACGGGCGGCACTGCGATCATCGCAAGCGAAGGCGAGCTTCGAAGTGCGCATGCGGCCGCCCGCGTCGCTGGTTTTCCTGCCTCGCCGACCGGTAGCGCCGGCCTGGCGGGAGTCAGCAAGCTGGTTCACGAGGCGACGATCCGAGCCTCCGATCGGGTGGCTGTCCTGATGACAGGAATCGAGCTGGGCTAGCGACTATCCGGTCCTCGGGCGCGGCCGGCGCCCTCTTCGCGGCTGGCAGTGTCCTTGCGGCCGGCAGGATCTCCGTGGTCGGCAGGGCGGTCAGAGCCCGGCCTCGCAAGTGGAACCGGGTCCGGGACGGAGGGTAATGCCCCATCTGGAGGTCGGCGGGGTGGAGTCCCCTCGCTTGATCCGTTTCGCTGGCCGGGAAGCTGCGCAGCGGTCGTGGCGTCGCCTTGGGGTATGGACCTCTTGAGGGCCTCGAACAGCGCCAGTCCCTGCGAGGCAAGTCCTGTTACGACCTCCGCCATACCGTCCGCACCATTTAGAACGGTCAAATTGGCGCTTTGCAAACTGTCCGCCGCGGCACGAAGCATCTCGGGAAGCTGGGCTATCAGCTGCTGATCCAGGGCGACACGGTCATGCGCCGCTCCCGCTTCGCCGATCCGGCTCAGTCGTTCTGCCTCGGCCTCGGCCAGCAGCTTGATACGCTGCGCCTCTGCCTGCGCGGGCCGGATCACTTCCGCGACCAGCTCGCGCTGGCGCAACTCGGCGTTGCGTTCGGCGAGGGTCGTCTGAGCCTCGAGGACGTTCTGGGCGGCCTGTGCCTGGGCGAGGGGGCCGGCCTGGGCGGCCTGCGCCTGAGCGGAGTCGACCTCCGCCTGGAATCCAGCCCGGGCGACGGCCGTCTTGCGCTCGAACTCCGCCTGGTTGCGTCGCGATATCTGCTCGGCCTCGGCAGACGCCTGGTCCGCCTCGGCCTGGGCGACCCTGGCGGCACGCTGCACCTGCGCAACATGGGGGGCCGCTAGCGCCTTGATGTAGCCGGAGCCGAGGTCGTCGATGCTTTCGATCTGCAGCGCGTCCACGACGAGGCCTATCTTTGACATCTCGATCTTGGAGGCTTCGAGGGCTTCCTCGGCTAGACGCTGACGCTCACGGATGATCTCCTCGACCGTCATCGAACCTATGATCGAGCGGAGGTGACCGGCGAAGATCCGCCCGGTGAGCACCCCCATCTTCTCCTCGGCAGATAGGAAACGTTGCGCCGCGTTGGCGATACCCTCCGGGTCGGCGCCGACTTTGAAAGCGATGACGGCCTTCACGTTGACGGCAATCCCCTGCTTGGTGACGCATTCTTCGGCGACTTCCGCCTCTTGCATGGAGAGAGTCAGGTAGTTGACCTTCGAGCGCAAAGGCAGGACGAAAGCACCGTGCCCGGTCACTATCCGAAACGGTAGCGATCCGTTTCTGCCCCCGCTCACTAGCATCGCCTGGTCCGGTCGAGGAACGTGCCATCCGAACATCGCTGCACCTACCTTTCTTCGCGGACTATAGCCCCACACGGATCCTTAACGGAGAGCTCCGCGCCAGAGAGGGATGCGAACAAAAGGTGCCAAGCAGAGGTACCAGCGAGCGCCAGCCGCTCGGGATCAGCCGCTCGGGATCAGCCGCTCGGTGTCAGCCGGGAAACGGCGTGACCTCGACCACCCGGCCGGGGCGCGAGTTGAGGACGAGCACCTGGCTGCCGGTCGGTATCTCCTCCTCGCTGTACGCGATGAACGATTCGCTCCCGCCTCGCATCGAGAGCAGCACCTCACCTGGGCGACCGGGCCCCGGAATCCGGAGAGTGACATGCCCGATCGAACCGATCACGCGGTCTCGTGAGTCGCTTTCCATAGCCGCCTTACGCTACACCCACCGGGCGCGGGACCTGTCGAAGCGCCGGTAACTCTCGCAGGTCGGCCACGATGCGCTTCGGACCGGCGACTACCAGGTACTCCAGGTTGCGTAGGTGGCTGACAGTGCCGACCTTCACTCCGCTCGGGTTGTGGATCCCGATCTGAGCGCCAACGTAACGCTTCGAGTCAAAAGCGAAAGTCTCCACATGACCGTGCGCGCAGCACATGTCGACGAGGTCTTCGAGCGCCACCCATGACTCGTTGTTGTAAGACACCGCGACTACCGTGGCGGCGACCTCGCCGATCACACGGCGTAGCGCGGCCGGCATTTGCCGTTTGAAGTTGAATACGCTCTTGGTCGCCTCGTCGCGGCTGTCGATCCGTTTGCAAGCCGCCCCATAATGCTCGGGAGCATCCCAGGCGACCAGCGTCTCCCAGATGTGGTAGTTAGTGAAATAGCGATGCTGATTGTAGGGAGGGTCGAGGTATGCGAAGTCTACTTCGGATAGGTCCGAAACGGCTACAGTAGCGTCAGCGCGCACAGCGTATCCCGGACCGCCAAGCAGTGCCGGCGCCCGGAGCTCGAGCGGTTTGTAGGAGCGCTCCGCCCAGCTCTTGACGTACGCCATCTGCAAACCAGTCGTGGAATCAACACGGTCAGCTGCGTCGATGAGACTCGTCAGTAGGATCGGCCACAGGGGGCTGCCGGCGAAGTCACGGTCCAAACTGTCTCGGATCGCGTCGATCCTCTCCCCGTTGAAAGGCTGAAAAAACCTCGATTTGACACAAAACGTGTCAGTAAAGTACCCTGGCTCGCCGCGGAGCGACCCAAGGTAGCGAAGCGCGTCCGCAAGCTCTTTGCTATCGACGGCGTGCCCATCAGTTTGTATGTAGCATTGTGCGAACACCTCGGAATAGCGTGCTGCGTCGAGCGCTGTCACAACTGCTCCCCGGCGTTTGAACTCCTGGGCTACCCTCGTCGTTCCAGTAAAGAGATCCAATGCACTTTTTGCATTGACCGATGTAAGGATCTCGCCGAGCATCGGAACGAGCAGCCTCTTCGAACCGAGGTACTTGATCAAGTGGGCATCCTGGGGGAGCAGCAGAGGCCCGGCGGGAGCAGGTTGGCCAACAAGTCGACGGTCACGGCACCAACTATACGTAGGGATCAGGCGGACGTCGCCCGCTCGTCGTCTCCTAGAGTGGTCGTAGCCATGTCTGATTTGAAGCCAGGGGGCAGCACACATAGTCGCCGAGGCCGTCTGAGCGTCAGAAGCGCTACCGGCGACGTAATCGTCGGGCTCGACGTCGGGACGACCGGCGTCAAGGCGGTCGCCTTCGACCTCGCCAACCGTCGGCGAACTGTAGCGATTCGCGAGTACCCGCTCATACAACCGTCCCCCGGCCAGCAGGTCCAAGATCCCGCAGTGATCATTGCCGGGGCACACGCTGCACTCTGCGAGTGCCTCGCCGACGCTCGCGGCTCGTCAGTCTTGGCGATCTCGTTGAGCGCAGCGATGCACGGGCTTATTGCGCTCGACGACAGTTGTCGCCCTATCACGGCGCTGATCACGTGGGCCGACGAGCGAGCGCGCACAGAGGCAATCGAGCTTGCATCTGACCCGGCCGCGTTTGACCTCCAAGCGGTCACCGGCACCCCGGTCCATCCGATGACGCCGCTCGTAAAGCTCGAATGGTTTCGCCGCAACGACCCCGCTACCTTCTCGGCGGCGCGCTGGTGGGTCGGACTCAAGGACTACCTGATCTTCTGGCTGACCGGGATCCTCGCCACTGAGACCTCCTCCGCCTCTGGCACGGGACTGCTCGACGTGACCACCCGGACGTGGAGCCCCGAAGCTATGGCAGCGTGCGGGATCGACCAGCGACGACTCCCAGAGATACTTCCGACAACCGCGGTGCTGCCACTTCGAAGCGACGGCCCGCTCGCCTCCTCGCTCGGCCTTGAAGAAGGTACACCGGTCGCCGTCGGCGCCGCCGACGGACCCCTCGCCAACCTCGGCTCGGGCGCCGTTGACGTAGGAATTGCTGGAATGTCGCTAGGCACCAGCGGCGCGATACGGGTGGCTACCGACGGTCCCCGCCCGGACCGTCTCGGAAGAGTCTTCTCCTACGCGCTCGTCGAGCCGCTGTGGGTAGCGGGCGGCGCGATCTCCAACGGCGCCGAGGTCCTGCGTTGGGCGGCACGCACCCTCTCGCCTGGCGCTCCTAACGGCGCTCCCGGCGATCCGCCCACTGACCCGACGCAAGGAGTGGCGGACGATAGCGGCGGGGTCGTCATGCTTCCGTTCCTTCTCGCGGAGCGGCCACCGATATGGAACCCGGAGCTCGCCGGCGCGTTCGTCGGGTTACGCCACCACCACACCGAAGCGCACATGCGCAGGGCCGCCATGGAAGGCGTGTGCATTCAGATGCGCCTCCTCCTCGATCGGGTCAGCGCGCATCATCCCGTGACGTCGATACGTGCAACCGGAGGGGCGTTTCGCTCACCGCTATGGAAAAGCCTCATGGCGGCAGCGCTCGAACGGCCAATGACTGTCACCGGCGACGAGGAAGGCACCGCCCTTGGAGCCGCGGCCGTCGGCCTGCTCGCAACGGGATACTCCGAAAGCCTGCGCGACGCTGCCGCCGCCCTCGAACGCCAGCCCGAGGAAGCCCTTCGCCCCGAGGCCGTTGACCCCTCGCTAGTCAAAGTCTTCGGCGAGCTTCGCAGCCGGACCGCTGTTCTGGTCGATGCCCTAGCCGAGAATGTGTCGACGCGCTCGGGCCCGTGAGGCCGCCGTCTCGCCCGCCGAGCCGCTCCGCCGCCCGTCACATCAAGGACTGTGCGTGAAATTGTACATTTTCCGTGTAATTACACGCACAGACGCCGCCGAACCATAGCGAACCATAGCCCCCACCGCTACAGCGGACCCGGGACTGCCCTCACCGCACCCCAGTAGTGTGAGACGCCATGTCGAAGGTTCTCAGCTCCCTGCCGGTCGGCGAACGTGTCGGCATCGCTTTCTCCGGAGGTCTCGACACCTCCGTCGCAGTCGCATGGATACGCCACCACGGCGCTGTCCCCTACTGCTACACAGCCAACCTCGGCCAATACGACGAGCCCGACATCGACTCGATCCCCGGCAGGGCACTCGAGTACGGCGCCGAGAAGGCGAGGCTCGTCGACTGCCGGCGCCAACTCGCCGAAGAGGGCCTAGCGGCTATCGCCTGCGGGGCGTTCCACATCCGCTCCGCCGGACGCGCCTACTTCAATACCACCCCACTCGGCAGGGCGGTCGCAGGCACCCTTCTCGTACGAGTCATGAAAGACGACGGGGTGTCGATCTGGGGTGACGGCTCGACGTTCAAAGGTAACGACATCGAGCGCTTCTACCGTTACGGCCTTCTCGCCAACCCGCAGCTACGCATCTACAAGCCGTGGCTCGACGCTACTTTCGTGTCCGAGCTCGGCGGACGCCAGGAAATGTCCGAATGGCTGACAGCCCACGGCCTCCCCTACCGGGACAGCGCCGAGAAGGCGTACTCCACCGACGCCAACCTGCTCGGAGCGACCCACGAGGCGAAAAAGCTGGAACACCTCGATTCCTCGATAGACCTCGTCGAGCCGATCATGGGCGTCGCGTTCTGGGATCCCTCGGTAAAAATTGACCCCGAGGATGTCACAGTCAGCTTCGAAAGGGGACGTCCTACCGCAATCAACGGCAAAGCGTTCGACGATCCGGTCGAACTTCTCGTCGAAGCGAACGCCGTAGGCGGCAGGCACGGGCTCGGCATGTCCGACCAGATAGAGAACAGGATCATCGAAGCTAAATCGCGCGGCGTCTACGAGGCGCCGGGCATGGCGTTGCTTCACATCGCTTACGAGCGTCTGCTCAACGCCACCCACAACGAGGACACGGTCGCCGCTTACCACAACGACGGGCGCAGGCTCGGCAGGCTGCTCTATGAGGGCCGCTGGTTCGACACCCAGGCGATGATGATCCGCGAACCGCTGCAGAAATGGGTCGCAGCGGCGGTGACCGGCGAGGTGAGGCTCCGCTTGAGGCGCGGCGAGGACTACTCGATCGTTGCCACCGACGGCCCGTCGCTGTCGTATCACCCTGACAAGCTCTCGATGGAGCGCGTAGAGGACGCTGCGTTCGGCCCCCAGGACCGGATCGGCCAGCTCACGATGCGCAACCTCGACATCGCCGACACGAGAGCCAAACTCGAGCTTTACGCCGGTCTCGGTACGCTGCCGGCAGGTGACTTCACGCTCGTCGGAGAGATCGCGCCGGGTGGTGCCGACGCGATCAGCGCAAACCCTACGATGAAAGCGGACGAGGAGGCGGCGCTCGATCAGGCCGCGATCGAATCGGGCGTCGACTAGCTCGCACCAGCACCAACCAGCCACACGCGACCAAGGGCTCAAGTCGCGGGCTTGCGTCGACGAAATTCATCGTCTAGATGAATCCTCCTTCTAAGGTCGAGCTTCGAGGGGCGTGCAACAGCACGCGTTGCGAGCGCTCGCCTGGACGTCAATGAACGCCGGCCACGAAGCCCGACGACGTCTGCTTCCCCTGCTGCGTCGCCTGCCGGAACCCGTAGAAGCCCGTGCGCGCATCGTGCTTCGCGCGGGACGGGCTGACGACGGACGTCCATACAGCGAGCTCGTCGACAACGATCGTCCCTACGGGGAGAGTGACGAACTGCCGAACGTCTCGCGCCGATCCGTTCGAGCCGACTCGGTAGTGGTCCTGCTCTACCACCGAGTCGCCGAGGATCCCGACGACCCGTTTCGTCTCAGCGTCGACCCGCGTCGCTTCGAGGAGCACATGCGGATAGTAAAACGCCACGCCGAGCCAGTGACACTCGGCGAGGTGCTCGAGCGTGGGCGGCGGCCACGTGTGGCCGTCACCTTCGACGACGGGTATGCCGACAACCTTCTCGCTGGCGGCCCGATCCTGGAGGAACAGTCGATGCCGGCCACCGTCTTCGTCACGTCGGGCTCCATCGGATCCGAGCGGCCTCTGTGGCCGCTACGACTGGAGGAGTTGTTCCGCCTCGGCGAAGCGCGCAACGACATGATCGACCTTCACATCGCTCGGAACGTCCTCACCATCCGGACCCCGAGAGGCGGCGGCTCGACCGAGGCCCTGATGGCCGCCCACGACGTGCTCACACCGCTGCACCCGTCGCTCACCGCCGAGGCGATGCATCAACTCGAGGACCACTTCGGCGGCGACGTATCGACAGGCAGTCGTCGAATGCTCAGCGAACAAGAGGCCCGTGCAATGGCGGCCACCGACATCTTCACGGTCGGCTCGCACACGAGGACCCACGCGTGGCTCTCGGCACTCGACGACGCAGAGCTCGACAACGAGATCGCCGGCAGCAAGGCGGACCTCGAGTCCCTCACCGGTCGCACGGTCAGAGAATTCGCGTACCCGTTCGGCACCCGGATCTCGTTCGGTCGGAGCGCGACGCGTGCTCTGCGCCGAGCCGGGTTCGCCCTTGCGTGCACCACCTTCGACGATCCGGTGGCTCCGGGCACCAGTCGCTACCTCGTTCCGCGTCGGCCCGTCCACAATTGGAGCGGACCGGAGTTCGAGGGACGGCTACTTTCGTGGCTCGCCGCATGACCTTGGCGCTATCTTGGCCTCGGCCCGCTCCTCACCACACGCGCCACGGCGGGTCACCCGAAACCCACAGCTCCTCGAGCAGCTCGCGCTCGCGCGGTGTGTCCATCGGCTGCCAAAAGCCGTCGTGCACGTAGGCGCTTAGCTGACCGGCCTCGGCGAGAGCGCTCAGCGGCTCGCGCTCGAGCATGAACTCGCCTTCGCTTGGGAACAGGTCGAGGGCTTCGGCCTCGAAGACCATGAACCCGCCGTTGATGGCGCCGGAGCTCGTTAGAGGCTTCTCCTCGAACGCGGACACTGCAGCGGCGTCACCCAAGATCAGCTCCCCGAAACGGCTCGGAGGTCGCACCGCTGTCACCGTGGCGAGACGCCCGTGGCGCACGTGGTGCTCGACGAGGGCATTTACGTCGATGTTGCCGATACTGTCACCGTAGGTGACCATGAAACGCTTTGCTTCGAGTTGGCGGGCTACTTGCGCCACCCTCGTGCCCGTCAGGGAGTCCCAACCGGTCTCCCGGCATGTGATCCGCCAGTCATAGCCGCCTCGAGGCCCGAGGATCTCGACGCTGTCTGGACGCGACAGGTCCACGGTGAAGTCGTGGTTGAGAGCCATGAAGTTGACCACGTAGCGGCGGATGATGTCGCCCAGCCAGCCGAGGGCGAGCGAGAAGTCGCTGTAGCCGTACGCCGAGTAGATGCTCATTATGTGCCAGAGGATGGGGCGCCCGCCGATCGGAACCATCGGTTTGGGTACGTTCGGGTCGTAGCCGGACATCCTCGTCCCACGCCCCCCGCACAAGATGATCGTCGGGATGGGGCCCTCAGCCATGGCGCAGCGACCAGTCGTAGCCGATAAGCTCACTCGCCGGGTCCAGGCGTTCTATCTCGTCGGTGGAGTGATGCACCGACGCCAAGTTCGCCACGAGGGCGGTTGCCACACCTTCTCCTTTGAAACCGTTCCAGACCATCGGCGGAACCGTGACGAGGCAGTAGTTGAGGTCTCCTATGTGATACTCGGCGAGCACGCCGCGACTCGGTGAATCGGGGCGGTCGTCGAAGCAGACGAACTTGATCATTCCGACCGGTACTGCGTAATTGAGTGTCATCTCCTTGTGGCGGTGCCATCCCTTGATGACGCCGGGATAGACCATAGAGAAGTAGATCTCCCCGAAACGATCGAACAGCGGGCTGTCGTCGCGCATCATGTGCAAGATCGATCCCCTTTCGTCGGGTATCCGCCGGAGCGGTGTCACTACGACGCCTTCAATTTCGCTCAAAGTTCGTCCTTCCCTGCCGCTTCGCGGCACAGTCGTAGAGTTTCCGCTACCGCTCCTGCGAGCGGGGTCAAGGCAACAAGCCCGAACGAGGTCAGGCGGCCCGCGTCGATCCGGTATCGGGGGACGCCCGCCTGATGTGGCGCTACGTCTGTCACCGTTGGAGGCAGGACGACTTGCGGGCGCCCCAGCCCCTCGATGTCGGATTGGTCAGCCACGAGGCGGGCGAACTCGTATACGGTCATCGTCTCGCCTGACGCCAGGTTGTAGGTACCGGCGTCGAGCAGTCCCGGGTCGCACGCCGCCGTCACGATCCTGGCGACGTCGGACACGCCGACAAAGTCTCGCTGCTGGTCAGGTGTCCTCAACTCCAGTGGAAGACCCCGGGCCGCCCGCAGGCACAGGTCGTTTGCGAGAAGCGTCCACCGTTGTACTGACACGTCGGCCGGCGCGCCAACAGCGTTGCTGAGGCGCAACACCACGAGACTCTCGTCGCCGACTGCGGACGCGAGGATGTGCTCGCAGGCGAGCCGGGCGATCGAATACACCGACCGAGGTGCCGGAATGACATCTTCGGTGACCGTATTTCCTGGCGCGAGCGCCGACCCGTACACGTGGATGGTCGAAACGTAGACGAGTCGCCGGACGCCTTGGCGCCGGCACGCCTCCCCGACCGCCCGGGCGAGCGCCGTCGTGGCCGCAAGGGCCTGGTCGGGATCGCGGCGGGCAACAACCTCGTTCGCGCCTGCCAAATGTACGACAGCGTCGGCGCCCTCCACCGCGGCGTCCGCGTCGCTTAGAAGGTCGCAGACCAGCGGCACACCGGGAAGCCAAGGTGCCTCCCTTCGAAGCACCGCTCTCACCGCCCCGACTGTCGAGGCGGCTGTCGTAACTGCCCCGCCCAGGTATCCCCCGGCTCCGGTCACGACGATGCGGGTCAATCCCGCTCCAGCATTCCGAGTTCGCGCCGATACCAGCTGAGGGTTTCCGCGAGGGCGTCCTCCATCGTGTAGGCCGGTTCCCACCCGAGGACACGTCTCGCCTTGGATGCGGAAAGGTACTGGTGGGAGATCTCGCCGCTACTTTTTCCTTCAACGATTGGTTCGAAAGCGGTGCCGGCGACCGCCTGAATCCGGGCAACCAGGTCGAGGACCGACATGGGCGTCTCGCAGGAGAAGTTGAACGCCTGCCCTGCGAGCGACGGGTCGGCTGCGAAGCACTCGGCTAGGCGGAGGTAGGCGAGCGCTGCGTCCGCGATGTAGATGTAGTCGCGGGTGAGCGTCCCGTCGGAGCGGATGACCGGCCTTCGACCTTCGATCACCGCACGGCACGTTCCGGGCACCAGCCGGTTCCAGTTGGAATCGCCTGGTCCGTAGAAATTGCCGCAGCGCGTCGTGACAACCGGCAACCCGAAAGTGGCGTGATACGAGCGGGATATCAGGTCCGTGCACGCCTTGGAAACGTCGTAGGGATGAACGGCGTCCAGGGACATCTTCTCGTCGTAGGGAAGGACTGCCTGGTCGCCGTAAGCTTTGTCGCTGCTCGCTACGAGCACCTGATCGACGGTCGGGCATCGCCGGGCCGCTTCGAGGGCGGTCCACGTGCCGGTTACGTTCGCCTCGAACGTCGAGACGGGGTTGCGGTTCGCGATCTCCACCTGACTTTGCGCGCCTAGATGGAACAGGCTTTGCACCTGGTATTCGCCGAGAAGTCGCTCCATTATCTTCTGATCTTCGAGCGAGCCTCGAACCTCGCTGACACGGTCGCGCCACGGCGCCGACACGCTCGTCGAAGGAAGCTGGTCTCGGACAAGAACGGCCACTTCGGCGCCGACGCCGACCAGGTAGCCGACGAGGTGGCTACCAAGGAACCCTGTGGCACCGGTGACGGCGACACGGCGGTGGCTCCAGAACTCCTTGGACGGTACCCATCCTGCGACCATTCCCGACAACATAGCGACAAGGAAGCGCATTTCGGGTGCTTTCCGACTCGCTTATCGCTTGCTGATAGTTTGACCGGTAAACGATGTCGAATCGCGCACCGAGCGCACCTACCGGGAGATTGGACGCTGAGTGGTCAAAACCGACCTCACGTTGAGCTTGCGAAGCTTCCTCGGGCGGATGACTCCGCTGCGGGACTGGTACCGCGAGTGGAGCCGCGACCGGCGAACCCGGGACCTTCGCCTCTTCAACCGGATCGTGTCGTCAGGCGAGCTTGAGGGAAAGTGGTGGATCTGGGGCGGCTCGCTGCTCGGCCTCGTTCGCAGCGGGGACATCCTCCCCTGGGACACAGACCTCGACGTCGCCGTGCGCCGGAAGGATCTGCCGGCGCTGATGAGCGCAGTCGAAAGGCTACGCGCTGCCGGTTTCGAAACGACCTCCAACTACTTCGACGGTGAGCGCCTCGTTGCGCTTCACCTGACCAGACACGGCTTCGACTTCGACTTCTCGGTCCTCGACGAGATCGGCGAACTCCCACCAGAAGTTCTCGAATATCGCGGCTTCACCACCCGCAACGGGGAAATAGTCCTCATCGTTGGGCGCGTGCCTGCTCAGGACCTGGCGAGTATCGACGCCTGGGGGTGCTCGTGGCCTTGCGCCGCGGACCTCGACCGCGACCTGTCGGCGCTGTACGGAAGCGACTGGCGGACGCCGAATGCCGCTTGGAGCGCCCTGCAGTCGCCGTCGCTTTTACACGTCGCGACCTACTCGGGCGACCTGGACGGCTGGACTCCGCTGGACCGCTTCGGGGCTAGAGCGAAAGCGGAGGGCCTGTAGGCGGCAGCCCGCTTAGACTCGGTCGCTGTGGGCCGCCCGGGAGAGCACTGACGGTGCGATCCGACGCCTGGAGCGCAGTAGCCAGGGACGCTGTGCGCCTCGACCGCTCGAAGCTCGCCTTGGTTCCAGCAGCCCGCTGCGCCGCCGGGATCGCGGTCCCGCTAGTAGTCGGGGAACTGTCAGGTCACATCCTGGTCGGCGTGGGCGCCGCGATCGGAGCGTTGACCGCCGGGGTCGCCTCTCTGCAGGGCGCATACCGCGACCGGGTGAAGATCATGGCGGCCGCCGCCGTGGCGTTCGCTCTCTCGGCGTTTGTCGGGGCTACGGCGAGCCGTGTCGTTGGAGTTGACGTGGTGGTCACGGCGATCTGGGCGTTCGCAGCCGGTTTGCTCGTCGTCTTCGGCCAGCCCGCCACCGTCGTCGGCTTGCAGGCGGTGATAGGTCTCGTGATCTTCTCGCAATTCCATTTCGGGGCGTGGCAGGCCGCCTCAAACGCCTTGTGGGCGCTCGCAGGAGGAGCGCTCCAGGTCCTTCTCGTGGCGGTCATTTGGCCGCTCCAGAAGTTTCCGGTCGAGCGAAAAGCGACAGCCGGCGCCTACCATCTCCTCGCGAACTACGTCCGAGGTCTCGTCGACGACCCGGGGTCGCTACTCGACCCGAAGGTGATCGACGATCTGCGGGCAGCGGTCTCTGATACCCAGCCGTTGGGCGACCCGGCAGCCGCCGCCGCGTTCCAGGCACTCGCCGGGGAGGCCGACCGGATCCGCCTCGAAGCGGCAGGGATAGCACGCGTGCGGGCTCAGCTCGATTCTGGGGCGCCCAGCCAGGCGGACGCGTATTTGTCTGCTGCTCGGCGCCTCGACGCGGCGATCGTCGCCACTGCAGACGCGCTCGACGTAGCAGTCGAAGCCCAACGCAGCGGACGGCGCATGCCCGACCTCTCCGGCGAGCGTAGCGAGTTCCGAACGAGCATGGACAACCTTCGATCCGCCGTTTCAACCGCGGAGGGCCAGGAACTGATCCTTCTCACACAGGCGCTCGGCGGCCTCGGAGCCCTCGCGGGACGACTCCGAAGCGTCGCACAGCTGACAGCAGTCGCGGCGGGCGCAGAACCCTCCGATTCGACACTCCCCTCCCCCGGCCTAGCCACCCAGGTAGCGCCGGGACCGCCAAGAGCGGAGTCCGCGCGCTCCCACCTGGAGTCGGTCAGGGCAAACCTGACTTTCCGTTCCGAGGCCTTTCGCCACGCAGTGCGGGTCGCCGGCGCGATGGCGGTAGCCGTCGGGCTCTCACATCTGTTCGCGTTCGGCCACGGCTACTGGCTCCCGATGACAGTGATGATCGTCCTCAAACCCGACTTCGCCTCGACATTCACGAGGGGCCTCGCGCGCAGTACCGGCACGGTGCTCGGCGCCGGGCTCGCCACGCTCGTCCTGGCGGGCTTACGGCCGCCCCACGCGGTCCTTATCGTCTTTACGGTCGCGCTTTATGCGGTGTGTGTGGCAACGCTTCTCGCCAACTACGCGATCTACAGCGTTGCCATCGCCTCGCTCGTGGTAGTACTCCTTGCCTTCACTGGGGCTCCGGCGGCGTCGCTCGCACTCGACCGGGCCTTCTACACCGTCCTCGGTGCAGCACTGGCGCTGGCTGCCTACACGCTCTGGCCCACATGGGAACGACGCCGGGTACCCGAGCGCCTGGCCGACCTGGTCGAGGCGGACGGCCGCTATGGCGCTGCGCTCCTGCGGGCCTGGGCCGAACCGGTCGACGCCGATCGGGCCGCGCTCGACCGGCTCAGGGTCGCTGCTCGCCTTGCCCGCTCGAACGCCGAGGCGTCGGTCACTCGCTGGCGCAACGAGCCGGACGGGAGGCGGACACGCGGGCGCGAGCGTTTCGACGTCGACACCGCCCAGGAGATCCTTGTCGCAGTCAGGAGGTATGTGTGGGCTGCTCTCGCGCTGCACAGCCAGCTTCCCGAGGCAGGCCCGACGCGCCCTGACCTTCGCGAGCTCGCAGACCAGATCCGCGCGACGCTGGTCGCCGTAGCGGACTCGCTTCGCTCGGGCGCCCCTCTTGGGGCGCATCCGCCTATTCGGGCCACCCAGGCCGCCCTCGCCGAGAGCCTCACTTCATATGCGGATGGAAGCCCCAGAACTGACGGCGTCTCGGGGTTGACCCAACTGGAAACGATTGTCATCAGCGAGACCGACCTGATGGTCGATGCCGTCGACACTCTCACGACACTAGGGGACGCCGTACTTTAGGACTCTCAGCCTTTCTCTCCGAGGAGCCGGGCATAGCTCACTCCTCGGAGCACCCACGTCTGTAGTTGGCGTTTGGTGCGCAAACCGCCGAGATCGACACGCAGCCATCCGCTCATCTGGCGGCCCCGCATCTCGAAGGCTGCGACATGTGGCTGGTCAATCAGGCGGTCCCCTTCGAGCGGATCGACTCGTACCATGAGTCCACCCTGACCGCTCGCCGCGACGGCCATGTGGCCTCCGACCAGGAACGCCAAGCCGCCGAACATGGCCTTCTCAGTGACATCGTCGTCGGCGGAGATCAGCTCACGGATCCGGTTGGCGAGGTCAAGGTCGTAGGCCATATATGAAGATCATCGCCGAAAAAGCCGATCGAAATCCAGGATCCCGGTCCGGCTACGCCAATCCGAGAAAAGTCCCCGCCTCGATGACCACGTCATCGTCGACAGTGAGTTCATGCACGTCAGTCAACGAAACAGCGTGGAGACACCGATCGAATAGCGTGACGTTTATCCAATGGGCCTCCAGCATCGACCACCATCGCAGCCCTGCCGTCTCACGACGGCGCTCGAAGATGTCCCGTGCGTAGGACTGGGTAACTTTGCGACGTCCTGTAGCAACCACCGACGGCCGCAGCGATTCGATTTCGAGCACGGTCGGCTCGTCCAGATCCACCAGCACTGCACTATCACAAGGCGCCTCCCGAGGCGGCTGCAGACACAGAACGATCCCACGGGAGCACCCTCCAAAGCCTCACGAGAAGTTGCCGGCGCGCTCGCTTGCTATCGCGTCGAGAAGGTCCCTGGCGCAGCCGCGGCGGATAAGGTCCAACGGTCGCCGGTCGCCCACGCTCGGATTCACGCCCAACAGCCACCGCTCCGCCGCTCCGCCGCCAGCGGTTCGTAGATACGCAGCAGGCTCGCCATGACCATCTCGAGCAGATCAACCCGTCCAGCATTCGCTTCGTCTATCCCACGCCCGTGCCGCCAGCGGGTCACCTGGGCGGGACTCACGTCGAGCAGCTCAGCCAACTTACGTTGTGAGCCGAAGTCCCGGCTCAACGCGTCGACTTTTTCCTTGATCGCGACCGGCATACCTTCATCATAATGCAACACAAAGTGTTGCGACACGGGTCTGAAGGCTCAACACCGGCAAGCTCAAAGCCCCCGTTGCCGAGCAGGCTCATCACGAGGTAACGAGGCGCTCCAAGTTGTCGAGTGACTTTTCGAGCATATGGCTCGGCACAATCGGCCAATCACGCGCTTTGCGGTACTCCTCGGTGATCCCCGACCAGTCGCAATAGTTCGTGACAGTACAAGCGTCATCACCGTTGTCGTCGATCTGCCAGCCGTAGACGTGGCCGACCGGCGGCCGGTCGATACCCGAGACGCTCCATTCGACCAACTTGCCCGTCACGATCGCTGTCACAGTGTTGCGAACCTTGTACTTGCCCATACCGGGGATGTCGTTGAGGGGGGCGCGGTCCATGTCAATGTCGAAGGTCTGGCCGACCTCGCTCAGACGAGCAGCGCCCGACGCCGCCTCCAGCATCCCCGACCCGTCGATCGCAACGTGACCGGCCGGGTCCGAGACAAGGTCAAAAACTCGGCTGGCGGGCGCCGCTATACGGCGGGTGACGGATAGTCGTTCGCTAGACATGGATTCCTCCTCGTGTGATCATCCAGACGCTAGCTCACCGCTTGGCCTTTCTCCGCCGCGAGCCCAGTTAACTCTCGTCGAGCAATCTCTCGATGCTTCGAAACGCGCCCTGCAGGTCACGGCTACCCCGGGCAACGTCTCGCAGTTGCGTCAGGACGATCCCGCAACGACGGACCGCCTCGAAACCTTCGCCCAGAGGCCCTCGCCTGCTGTACCCCGAGAGGAGAGGGCGGCTGTCGGCGAGCGACGACCACACTCGGAGGTCGAATGCCGGATGCGACCGGTACGCATCGGCGAAGTCGATGAGACCCGCGAAAAGTCCCGTGCGCGGGTCTAGGAGGCAGTGGGCGGCGCCGGGATTGGAGTGCAGCACTACCGGCCGGAATTCCACAGGCAGCCCCGCCAGGCAGACATCGGCAATATTGCGAAGGTCCATCCCTGCGACGCTGCCGTGCGCTTCGACGGCCGCTATGAGCGCGTCGAATCCGGAGGCGACACGCTCACGAAGGTCTGCTCCGTCTTTGTCTCCCGGTATCAGAGATGACTCGTCCAAGGCTGTCTGGTCGGCTTCGTGAATTCGTCGCAAGGTCTCGCCAAGGTTTTCGAGGACCATATTGCGCGCCTGGCTTTCAAGCTTGGCGGCTTCAAGCGCGATACCTGGGATTCGGGTCATGACGATGTACTCGACGTCACTGTCATTGCCGTACCCGAGAACTCGCGGGATCGCCAACCCATCCAGCGCTGCGAGGTGTTCGAGGATGAGCACCTCCTTTGCGAGACTCGTGCGGGCCCGGAGACGATGCGGACGCTGGGTCTTGACCACGATGTCCCCGTCGCACACGTAGACGCGGGCTTCCCCGCCGCTCTCATCTACCGCTGTCACGGAGACAACCTTCGCCAGGTGCCGTCGAGCGATGCGGAGGACGACGTCGTCGGCCAGCACCGGGTCGGGAATATCGGGCTGTAGGTAGGTGTCACCGGTGAACATTCTTTTGACCTCCTGACTCGCGAGTTCTGCTTACGGTTCGAGACATCAGGGCACTTCGTGCGTCCGGTCAGCGAACCGCCTGGATATCCCAGAGACCTCCCACCCGGCTGCATCAATCGCCACCAGCGAGGCGAAGAAGCCGTCCGATTTACACAGCCGGTCCGGAGGCCCTTCCTCGACGATACGCCCGCCGTCGAGGACGATAACCCGATCGGCGTCGCGCGCCGTTGACATCCGATGCGCAACGGTCACAATCGCGCACGACCGCGTCCACGCTGACCGGCTCATGGCGGAGCGGAAAGCGGCCTCGCTGCGCGCGTCCATGGCGGAGGTGGCCTCGTCGAGGAGTAGCACTTGCGGTTGAATCACCAAAGCCCTTGCGAGAGCCACGAGTTGACGCTCACCGGCCGAGAGGGTCACGCCGCAGGCCCCGCCCGCACCTAAGAGAGGAGTGTCGAGGCCGCCGGGTAGACCTTTTACCAAATCCTCCAAACCGACGAGCCAGATCGCACGGTCGACCAGCGCGTCGCCTATCGCCTCGTCGCCCATAGTGATGTTGTAGCGCAAAGACCCGGAGAAGAGCTGAACATTCTGGGGAACCACGCCCAAGATGGCCCTTCGTTCGCGGTCGGTCAGGCCCCGTGGGTCACGACCAGCGACCGAAATACGTCCCGAATCCGGGCTGTAAAGACCGCCTATCAGGGCAAACAGTGTCGACTTGCCTGCACCCGTCCTTCCCACGACTGCGACCTTCTCTCCAGGGGAAGCGGCAATGTTCACGTCGTGGAGCACCGGTCTCGACGGTTCGTACCCGAAACTGAGGCCTGCGACGACGACGCCCGCTGTGTCGCAGGACCTGCCATCGGCCCTCCCATCGTCACGGGGTGGCATATCCGGTGCCAGATTCAAGACGTCGAATACTCGCTCCGCACCGGCTATCGCTGCCTGGACAGAATTCCACTGATCTCCCAGGGCCACCAAGGGAGCGAAGAACCCTTGGAAGAGCAGGACGAAAGCCACGAGCGTGCCGAGGTTCACACCGAGTGCGCCGGCTGAGCCGAACCACAACAGGACACCAATCGCCGACGCCGACAGCAGGCTCGTTACAGGAGAGAAGAACGAGTTGTACCGGACCGACATCTCCTGGGCGGCGAGCGTACCGAGGAGGCTTATGCGAAACCGCTCGACGAAGTTCGACTCGCGACCAAAGACGCGAATGGTCTCCGATCCTCCTATGGTCTCGGACAGAGCGCCTAGCAGGGTCCCGATCGCCGAGCGCGTGCGACGCTCAGCGTCCCTTACACGCTTCTGTATCCAACGGCTCACAAACGCCAAAGGGGGAATCACCAGCACTGAGATTCCACTCAATGTTGGACTGATTGCGAGCATCGCTACCACCACAGCCACTAGCGATACGAGCTGTCCGACGAGCGTCGCAATCCCGTCGGTAAACAATGTGTCGATCGTCTCCACGTCGGCAGTCGCCCGGCTGATCATCTCGCCAAGCGGAGTCTGGTCCAGGTAGGCGACCGCCACGCTCGCAAGATGCGAGAAGATCTTTACGCGCAGGGAGGCGATCGCCCGTTGTGCGACGATAGCGGCGGCGTAGCTGTATGCGAACTGGAATCCCGCTACCGCACCGACAGCCCCTAGATATATGAACCCCGAGGCGGCGAGGCCGCCGCCTCGACCCGGGATCAGATTGGCGTTCACCACACGGCGTACCACGAGCGGCGGTACAACCCCTGCAATAGCAGCACCGATCATGCAAACGACGGCTAGGAAGAGAATCCTTCGCCACGGCCGAACGATCGCCGCCACCTGCGCCCAGAAGCGGGTGCTCGACGAGGAGCTCACGACCATGCCTCAAGACCCTCGACACAAGCCTGCGCGGCCACGATGCGCGAGTAAGCGCCGCCGGCGTCGAGAAGCTCGGCGTGCGTCCCCCGTTCGACCACACGGCCGCCCTCCAATACAACCACGATGTCAGCTCGGGAGAACGCTGCGAGTCGGTGCGAGCAGAGAATGATCGTCGCTCTTTGCTTTTCAGGCACGCGCCTCCCGAACGTCTCGTGCAGAGCAGCGACAATCGAGGCCTCGGTGCGGACGTCGACCGACGAGAAGGGGTCGTCCAAGACGAGCAGCTGGGGTGCCCGGCCGGAAGCGGCGATAGCACGCGCGAGGGCGATCCTTTGGCGCTGGCCGCCCGATACCTTGACGCCGAGCTCTCCTATCTGCGTGTTAGCGCCGCAAGGCATCGCCGTGAGGTCTGCCTCAAGATGGGCGACTGCGATGGCGGCTTTTACGGCGGGGCTGAGTGGCCCGGTGTCTGACGTGTCTGGTGCGTCTCCTGTGTCTGGTGTGTCTGGCTTCTCGAAGCGCATCGTCACGTTGTCGGCGACCGTCCCCGAGAAGACGTGGGGGTCCTGGCCGAGATAGCCGACGGTCCGCGCTCTCACGTCTGCTTGGAGCTGCGACGGCGGTACTCCGCCTACCTCGACGACACCGCTATCGGGTTCGAAGATCCCAGCGGCCAACCGCGCCACAGCGCTCTTGCCCGAACCGATCGGTCCGGTGACCGCAACCAGCGTCCCGGGCTCTACTTCTAGGTTCACGTCGAGGAGAGACGGACCCGTCGAGCCGGGATAGGTGAATGTCGCGTTTGCGAAGCGGACCGTCGCTCCCCCCGAACCCGAAAGCTCGTCGTTCTCCGGACCGTTCAGAGCCGGCGCCTTAATATCCCCTGCGTCGTAGCGCTCGTCGGGGACGTGCGTCGAGCGAAGAGACGCCCAGCGGGGCTGTCCTTTCGTCGACAACGCAGGAGCCATAAGTGGTTTGAGGCGCCGGTATGCGGCGCCTGCCGCCTGGATCCGGTTGACCATCTGAGGGATGCGCGGAGCTCTCGCAACGAAGCGATTGAACAGTGCAAGAAACGCAACCAGCGAACCAACCGATAGCGATCCAGCGAGGACACGCTCGGCGCCGAGCCAGACGACGAATGCGACGCCAGACGACAGGAGCAATCCGTAGGCTGCTCCGAGAGCCTCGTCCAAGCGGATTGCTTCGAGCTCCGATTGAGACTGGTGGCCGGCGAGGGTGTCGACCTGGGCAGTTGCCACCTCGATGCGCCCAGTAAGACGTAACAGACGCAACCCGCCGATCAGCTCCCGCAGCGCGGCCGTGAGCTCCGAGTCGGCCTCGCGAGCTGCTTTCGTGCGAGCAGCCACCATCCGGCCGGAGCGCCGGGCGATCCAAAGGGCAACAGGCACCGGGGCGAGTGCGACAACCGCCAGCGTCGCAGAGTACACGAACATGGTGACCACGATCGCCGCAGCGAACAACAACGTATCCCACGTCTCGGTCGTCAACTCTCCGAAGCCGACCCCGAGCACCTCAACATCTCCGACGGCTCTTGCCATCAGGTCGCCTACCGGATAGGAAGCGGCGTCTCGCGTTGGCAAGACGAGTACTCCGCGCAGCACGTCGTAGCGCACGACCGCCCTAAATCTTGCGCGCGCCATTCCGAGCCAGTAGCGCTTTGCTATCCGCGGGCCTTCTGTCAGAGCTGTCACGCCTACGAACGCAGCGGCCGCCCAACCGACCTGTACTGCGGTAGCTCGGTGCTGTTCGACCTCCAGTGCGACGTTGATCGCTCGTCCGAGGAGTACCGGGGGCAGGACGACAGCGACGTTCATCACGATCCCGGCGAGCGATCCGACTATCAGCAAACCCTTCAGCGCTGCGAAGTACGGGCGCAGCTCCCAGAAAGGCGAGCGGGTTGAGGCAGCGGAGGGGACCGTTGTCCGACGGCCACGCACAGTTTTTACACTATCCGCGAAGCTGCATTGCCCTCGCCGTCGTGTGGTCGCACGGCTTACCGCCCGTCTTGGCCTTACGGCACCCGCAAGACCGAGGTCGTTTCAGCGGCTCGGACGGTGTTGTCGATGATCTCAAGGCGGTTACCGAACGGATCATCCACGTAAATGCGACGCACCTCCGGCAGCTCGTCGTCGAAGCGCCAAGTCTGTCCCGAGTCGTTGAGCACATCGAGCAGGTCGTCGAAGCCATCGACGCGAAGTGCAGGGTGAGCCTTTCGCGCTGGGCGGAAATCCTCCTCAACGCCAAGGTGGACCTGGACGCCGCCTGAGACGAACCAGCGGCCCCCTCGAGAAGCGAGCGGCTCCGGCTTCGCGAGGACATCGAAGCCGAGGATCTCGCCGTAGAAAGCGTCGGCCGCCGCCTCCTCGCCGGGAGGCATGGCGAGCTGGACGTGATCGAGAGCTGCGACCTTGACGCTCATCGCGGCCTATTTTTCCATAGTCAAGACATACCTGCGAAACCTAGGGGTCACAGGTGGCGTCATCGGCTAGAGACGACGGAGAGTTCGAGGTCGAGCAGAGCACGCTTGACTGCCAGGCCCCCGCCGTAGCCTGTGAGGGACCCGTCCGCGCCGATGACACGGTGACACGCGACGATGATCGCTATCGGGTTCCGTCCGTTCGCCAAACCGACTGCCCGAGACGCTCCCGGACGGCCTACCGCCCGGGCGATGTCGCCGTACGAGCGGGTCTCTCCGTAGGGGATCTCCTTCAAAGCGTCCCAAACCGAGCGCTGGAAGTAGGTTCCCGCGGGCCGGAGCGCCACTTCGAACTCCGTCCGCTCACCTGCGAAATATCCTTGGAGCTGTTCCGCCACATCTGGGAAGGCTGTCGGCTCCTCGACCCAGCCGACGCGGTCCGTCGGCGGGTGGGCTGCGTCCTCTAGTACCAGGTTCGTGAGGTAGTCCCCCTCCCCTGCCAGGGTGAGCACCCCGATCGGGCTTTCGAAGGTCCGGTAGTGGGTGACGGTCAAGGCGTCTCCTTTGCTGGCCAGTGGTTGATCGGATGACTGAGTGTGGCCCAGAGATACTGCACTGCGTAGGACCGCCACGGCTGCCAGCGACGGCTTCGATGAGCGAGACCCCGCGGAGTTGTTGGCAGGCCGAGCTTACCGGCGCCTTTGATCAGGCCTATGTCGTTGGTGGGCATGACGTCGGGGTCACCGAGGGCCCGCATTGCAATCATGTCGAGCGTCCAGGGTCCGATTCCGGAGATGACGGACAGCTGGCGGCGGGCTCGTTCCCTATCCGCGCCGGCGTCTAGGCAGACACTCCCGTCAGCAAGGGCGCCGATCAAGGCTACGAGCGTGTCCCGGCGTTTCCTCGGCAGGCTTAGGTGTTCAGGGTCGAGTTCCCCGAGGGCAACGGCTGTCGGGAAGAGTCGGGTGAGTCCTCCGGCCGGGTCGGCGACGGGCGTACCGTATCGTTCGGCGAGGCGGCCGGCGTGCGTTCGCGCCGCTGCGGTGGACACCTGCTGGCCGAGGAGGACTCGTATCGCCATCTCCTCGCCGTCGACGGTGCGAGGGATGCGTCTGCCCGGCGCCTGCGAGACCACCGCGGCAAGATGCTGGTCCTCTCGAAGGACTTCGCCCACCGCCTCAG
>JAKCEB010000140.1 GCA_021838305.1 Actinomycetes bacterium
AGGTGATCATCGCAAACACCCCGATACAGACGAGGGTTCCGAACAGATCCTTCGCCAGGAACGCCGTCCTCCACGTCCGCCACAGCACGACAGCGAACAGGACCAGCAGGAGCGCCGAGCCGACAAAGCCGACCTGCTCACCGACGGCGCTGAAGATGAAGTCCGTCTGCTGCTCGGGCACGTACGCCAGGTTGGTCTGCGCCCCTTTGCCGATGCCCTGCCCGGTAAGGCCGCCGTTGCTCACTGCGATCTTCGACTCGGCGACGTTGTACTCGTTCGCGCCGGCGGGAGTCGCAAGGAGCGCCGCGCTCGGACGGTTCGTGGCGTTGAGAAAGGAGGTGAGACGGGCTTCCTGGTAGCTCTTCAGGACACCGAAGTGCACCACGGCGACGGCGAGCACCAGTCCCAACGCGGCGAGAGCGCCGAGATGGCGCGGCGATGCACCACCAAGTACGAGCACCGCTATGAGCACGAAGGCGAGCACGAGCGCCGTCCCGAGGTCAGGCTGCTTGTAGATGAGCACGAATGGGATCGCCGACAGCACAAGGACCACGACGAGCGCACGACCCGTCAGGCGGCCCTTCGCCGCAGCGCAGAAAGCCGCAAGCGCAAGGATCAGAGCCACCTTCGCGAACTCCGAGGGCTCGAACTGGTAGCCCGCAAGCTGAAACCAGGCTTGCGCGCCCCTGCTTTTGTGCCCGACGAGGTACACGGCGATGAGCATCAGCACCGAAACTCCGTAGAGGACTCCCGACAAGGCCCCGTAGTGGTGGTAGTCGACGGCGGCGACACCGATCATCACGACTAACCCGAGCACCATGAAGATGGCCTGCTTCTTTAGGTCATAGGTCGGGCTGATGTGTGCCGCAGCGAACTGGTAGCGGGTGGCCGTGTAGACCATCAGGCAACCAAAGGATCCGATCGCTACCGCCGCCAGCACGAGGATCACGTCGAAGCGCTGCCAGCGGCTCCGGTCCCGGGATCGAGCGTCGTTCACAGTTTGTCGTTCCGAGCCACGCTGTTAGATCATTGCACTCTCTGCTCCCGGGAGGGGAGCGCTCCGGACATCGCCGCCTTACGGACCGGCGCAGCACCGTGCGGACCAACCATTCGGTAGAGCCACTCGGTGGGGACCGCCAGAAGCGCGCTCCATACCGCCTCGACGAGGATCACCTCCAAAAGCCACGACCGCCCCGACGCGAGAAGCTGGGTCTGGCCGAGAAGATCTCCGACACCGACGAACACCAGGACCGACGCGGCCGTTGCGACTCCTCCTACGAGCGCTACGGTAAAAACGCGGTCCTCGAGAACCGATTCGAAGAACGTCCCGACGATGAATCCGGTTACGCAGAACGTGAACGCGTGAAGCCCTATCGGCGTAGCCGGAGCTAGGAAATCGAAAAATAAGCCCGTCCAAAAGCCAATCCACGCCCCCGTCTGCGCCCCGGCGACTATCCCTGCGGCGACAGCGAGTACGAGCGGGAGGTCCGGCGCCACGCCCGCCACGCGGAGATCGCCCCCTATGGAGGTCTGCAGCAAAACGACGACGGCGATCACCACGGCGATGCGGAGTTTCGGAATGATCGGTGAGGTCATCTCAGGGCGGCGACCACAGGAGGACCTGTAAAAAAGAGAATTGTGCGACGTCCACGACCGGCGTCAGTTCGATAGTCGGCTCCAGAGATCCGGGCGGCGACAACACTTTGAAGATGCGCCCGACGGGAATACCTTTAGGGAACGCCTCGAGCGACAGTCCGCTTGTGGAGATGATCTCTCCGACCTTGAGCGCCGGAGGTTTCAGGGAAGTCGTGTCCACGGTGACGGTTAGGGGCTTTCCTTGACCCTGCCCGGAGGCCGACCCGACATTCCCGCCGGGCAGGCTGACCCCAACGGAGAAGCTTGGATCTCCCATGAGGCGCACCGTCGATGTTGTCGAACCGGCCGAAGCGACCGTCCCGACGAGACCGCCGACGGCTACCACCGGCTCTCCTACCGCTATCCCCTGCGACGTTCCCTTGTCGACGGTGAGACTGACAGAGAAGTTCGACGAGCTGCGATCGATTATCTGGACGCTACGTGTAGGGATCGAGCCGACAAAGGTGAGTCCCTGCTCCTTCAACACTTCGCTCGCCGCTTGCTCTGCAGCGACCGCTCGAGCTGCCCCGACCGACATCGCGGCCACCTGGTTGCGCAGCTTCTGGTTCTGAGCTCGCAGGGAACCGTAGTCGACGGCCCCCGTCACGAAGTTGCCGATCGGTCGAAGCACGTCGTGCGTCGCAGATTGAAGCGGGCTGAACCCGTCCGCGACAGCGTTGCGTACCCGGCCGATGACGCCCCCGCTGCGACCGCGTGTGTCGAGGACCACAAGGGTCAGGGCAAGGAGGAGCAGTGCGGCAATCACGTAGCGTGACCGCAGCGACCGTCGGTGGGCTACCACGAAGAACTCAAACCCTAAAGTTCTAAATTAGGTTGAGACTTATTGCCCACTTCCACCGATCAAGGAGTTTGCGACGTCATCAGCACACCCTTGAGAACGTCGAAGCTCTCCAGGCACTGTCCACTTCCCATAACAACCGAGGTGAGAGGATCGTCCGCCACGACGATCGGCATTCCCGTCTCCGACATCAGGCGGGCGGCCAGCCCGTGAAGCATCGCCCCACCGCCGGTCAACACGATTCCCTGCTCCATGATGTCAGCGGCCAACTCCGGCGGCGTCTTGTCCAGCGTTACTTTCACCGCGTCGACAATTGCAGACACCGGCTCCTCGATTGCCTCCCGTATCTCCTCGGTGGTAGTGACGATCGTCTTCGGCAACCCGGTGATCAGGTCCCTACCTCGAATCTCGGCGTAAAGCTCCTCCTCGAGCGGGCATGCCGAGCCGAGCGCGATCTTGATCTCTTCGGCTGTGCGCTCGCCCAACGCGAGGCTGTATTCCTTCTTGATGAACTGGATGATTGCGTCATCGAGCTCGTCACCGCCGATCCTCACCGACTGCGACGCCACGATACCCCCGAGCGAGATCACGGCGACCTCGGTTGTGCCTCCGCCGATGTCGACGACCATGTTCCCGGTTGGTTCGTGCACCGGCAGACCGGCCCCGATCGCTGCCGCCATCGGCTCCTCGATTATGTAGGCGGGTTTGCGGGCGCCCGCAGATTCTGCCGCCTCCTGTACAGCCCGCTGCTCGACCCCGGT
This sequence comes from Actinomycetes bacterium, assembly GCA_021838305.1. Classification (GTDB taxonomy): domain Bacteria; phylum Actinomycetota; class Acidimicrobiia; order Acidimicrobiales; family Palsa-688; genus JAJZAM01. Next base: position 3,196 of record JAKCEB010000140.1, read on the forward strand.
GATCCCCGACGGGACGCAGATGACCATGTGCGGCCGCGAGAAGCGTCTCGTGCCGTTGACCCGCCGTATGAAGTAGGCGAGCATCTTCTCGCACATGTCGAAGTTCGCGATGACACCGTCGCGAAGGGGCCGTATCGCCTGGATATGGCTCGGCGTGCGGCCGATCATTCGCTTGGCTTCCATACCGACAGCGACCGGGCGATTGTCCTTCGTATTGACAGCAACCACTGACGGCTCGTTGAGCACGATCCCCCTACCCCGCACGTAGACAAGCGTATTGGCAGTGCCGAGGTCGACCGCCATGTCTCGTCCCAAGAAGCCGTTCAAGATTTTTTCCGACATCCGAAGAGGCCTCCCTCTACTAAGTCCCGGGAACCGCGGCAGCAGGCCGGCCAAACAGGCTGGTCAAAGGCACCAGTCCTTGCGTTCGCAAATCCACCACTCGAGCGGCTCCCCACACTATAGTTCCGCCGCCACCGGGACAGAGCACGTCATGGGGGGCTACTACGCGAGGAGCGGGAAGAAGTTGCCTATCTCACGCAACGCTGCTTCGGCGCTGTCGGACCCGTGGACGAGGTTCTCGCCGGTATCTGTCGCCAGATCCCCCCGTATCGTCCCGGGTGCCGCGTTGGCGGGATTCGTGGCTCCCATCATCGTACGGACGATCTGCCAAGTGTCGATAGGTCCCTCGACGACCAGGAGCATCACCGGCGACCTGGTGATGAACCCGAGAAGGTCCTCGTAGAAACCCTTCCCCTTGTGCTCACCGTAATGGGCCTCCGCCGCAGCCCTGTCCAAAGTTCGAAGCTCCGCAGCCACGAGGGTCAGGCCCTTGCGCTCCAGGCGGGCGATGATCTCGCCCGTCAAGCCTCTCTCGACGGCGTCAGGCTTGCAGATAACCAGAGTTCGATTCACGAAGGATGCAGGTTAGCCGCCACGACGCGCGCCGAGAACTGCCCGAGCGGCGCCAACTACGTACAGCGAACCCGTGACGAAAATCAGGTCGTCCGGGCTGGCCGCTTCCCTTGCAGCGTCGATCGCCTCGGCAACGCCGCCCGCGGTTATCGCCGTCGCGCCGAGGAAGCGCGCTGCTTGCGCTATATCGTCCGCAGACTGGGCTCGGGGGGAGGGAGCCTCGCACGCGATCACCAGGCGGGAGCGAGTCGCTCCTAAGGCGCTCAACATCGCAGCCGGGTCCTTCCCCGCGAGCATCCCCACGACCATGACCACCGACGCAGCCTCTGAGAACTCCTCGAGCAGCGCCCGGCCGGCGGCCGTCGCTCCTTCCAGGTTCTTAGCCCCGTCGAGCACGATGAGAGGCTCGGTTGCGACAACCTCCAGACGCCCCGGCGACGAGACCGATGCGGCAGCGCTTCGGACGATTTTGTCGTCGATCGCACGGGCAAAGAAGGCTTCGGCGGCCGCTAACGCAGCTGCGAAGTTCAGCCCTTGATGCGAACCGTGCAAACCCAGCCTCACATCCTCGTAGATGGCGGTCGGTGTTCTCAGGTCCAGGATTCTTCCTTCGCCGGTCGGGTCGTTGGCGGTGCAGTCCCAGTCCCGGCCCGCAAGCCACAGCGCTTCGGGGTTCTGCTCCTCGAATATCGCCGACAGGGCCGGATCCGTCTCGGCTAGTACCAGCGTCGTGCCCGGCTTCACGACCCCGGCCTTCTCCCGCGCGACGTGCTGGCGGGTAGGACCGAGGAACTCGAGGTGATCAAGCCCGACATTCGTCACCACGGCTACAGCGGCGTCAGCGACGTTCGTCGCGTCCCAGCGCCCCCCCATGCCGACTTCGAGCACCGTGACATCCACTGGACGGTCCGCGAAGTGGATGAATCCCGCTGCCGTAACGAGCTCGAACCACGTGAAGCCGTCCTCGGGGTGTAGCAAGGCCTCCGCCCCAGCGAGGGTCGTAAGGGCTTCCATCAATGATCTGTCGTCGATCGGTGCGCCGTCGACAGCGATACGTTCGTTGATCGACTCGAGGTGAGGGCTGGTGAACAACCCGACACGCAGCCCCATCGCGGTGAGGATGGTCGCGACGCAGCGCGCAGTCGACGTCTTTCCGTTCGTACCGGTCACGTGCACGACCGGCGAGGTCGCCTCAGGATTGCCGAGGGCGTCCGTCAACGTGCGCATTCTCTGCAGGTCCGGGGCTTTACGGCGCTCCGGGGACGCTGCGAGCATCCGCTCGAGGTTCTGATGGCCGTCCAACCAGGCCAAGGCGTCGCCGAGGCTCGGAAAGGTCACTGGACCAGCCGGCGGTCAGGGCTCAGGACGCCTCTCTGCGGCCTCTGGGAGCAACGCGCGGGAGGCTGTCAGTGCGCGGCACCAACGTAGGGGCGACCCGTTCCATCACCACTGAGCGGTCGATGACGCACTTGGATATGTCCGTGCGCCCCGGGAGGTCGTACATCACGTCGAGCAGAACCTCCTCCAGGATCGCTCTAAGGCCGCGCGCTCCCGTACCACGCAAAAGGGCCTGCTCGGCTATAGCCTCCAAGGCATCGGTGGTGAACACGAGGTCGACACCGTCAAGCTCGAAGACACGCCTGTACTGCTTGACGAGGGCATTCTTCGGCTCCTCGAGGATACGCACCAAAGCGGCGCTGTCCAGACTCGAAACCGCCCCTATCACCGGCAGCCGCCCCACGAACTCAGGTATCAGCCCGAACTTCAAGAGGTCCTCGGGGAGAACACGATCGAGAAGCTCGCTCTCGGTGCGGTTCTCGTACGTGCGTATGTCAGCACGAAAACCGATTCCCTGTCGGCCGAGGCGTGATTCGATGATCCGGTCGAGTCCGGCAAACGCGCCCCCGCACACGAAGAGGATGTTCGTCGTGTCGATCTGGATGAACTCCTGGTGAGGATGCTTGCGGCCTCCCTGCGGCGGCACGGACGCCGTCGTCCCCTCGAGGATCTTGAGAAGCGCCTGTTGCACGCCCTCTCCTGACACGTCCCGGGTGATCGACGGGTTCTCGCTCTTTCGGGCGATCTTGTCGATCTCGTCGATGTAGATGATCCCGGTCTCGGCCTTCTTGACGTCGTAGTCGGCTGCCTGGATGAGCTTGAGCAGGATGTTCTCGACGTCCTCTCCGACATAACCCGCCTCCGTCAACGCAGTTGCATCCGCTATCGCGAAAGGAACGTTGAGCATCCTGGCGAGCGTTTGCGCCAGGAAAGTCTTCCCGCACCCGGTCGGCCCGAGAAGCAGGATGTTCGACTTCGCAAGCTCGACCTCGGCGTCGCCGTACCCGCCCGACTGAACCCGCTTGTAGTGGTTGTAGACGGCCACAGAAAGGATCTTCTTCGCCCGCTCCTGGCCGATCACGTAGTCGTTGAGGAACTCGAAGATCTCGGCAGGTTTAGGCAGGTCGTCGAAGCGGACCTCGTTGGTCTCGGTCAGCTCCTCCTCGATGATGTCGTTGCACAACTCGATGCACTCGTCGCATATGTAGACACCAGGGCCCGCAATGAGCTTCTTGACCTGTTTCTGCGACTTACCGCAGAACGAGCACTTGACCAGGTCGCTGGAATCGCCGAACTTCGCCATTTCCCCCTCCCCGACTCAGGCTACGCCGGCGGCCTGAGGAAGCAGCGCAAGGTCCCTGGTACTTATGACCTCGTCGATGATCCCGTAACCCTGGGCTTCGTCGGCGCTCATGATGAAGTCGCGGTCGGTGTCTGCTGCAATCCGGTCCACTAGCTGGCCGGTATCTGCTGCGAGCATCTCGTTTAGAAGGTCACGCATCCGCAGGATTTCCTTCGCCTGGATCTCGATGTCGGCAGCCTGGCCTGCAGCCCCCCCGTAAGGCTGGTGGATCAGGATCCGAGCGTGGGGAAGAGCGTAACGTTTCCCCTTCGTGCCGCCCGCCAGGATCACCGCAGCAGCCGATGCGGCCTGGCCGTAACAGAACGTCGAGATGTCGTTCTTCACGAACTTCATGGTGTCGTAGATGGCGAACAGGGCCGTGATGTCACCACCGGGCGAGTTTATGTAAAGGCTGATGTCCTTGTCGGCATTCTTGTACTCCAGGTAGAGCATCTGGGCACAGACAGCGTTCGCCACGTAGTCGTCGATCGGAGTTCCGAGAAAAACGATGTTCTCTTCGAGCATCCTGGAAAATAGGTCGTAACTCTTCTCACCACGATTCGTCTGCTCGAAAACCCCCGGTATGTGGTACTGGGCGCGTGGTCGGATCGTCACTGTGCGGTCTCCTCATCTTCGGCGCCGCCAGTCAGCGACTCGTCCAGCATTTGCTCGTCATCGGACGTCTTATCTTCTTGCGCTGCATCGGCTGGCGCTGCCTCGGTTGGGGGCGCCTCAGGACCGCCTTCGAGCAGAGCCCGGTCTACCGGCTGGCCTTCGGTGTCGACGACTTCGACATGCTCCAACAGCCACTCC
>JAKCEB010000141.1 GCA_021838305.1 Actinomycetes bacterium
CGACGGTGCCGGCAACACCGTCTCTGCTACCGAGACACTCCTCGTTGCGTCCCCGCCGACGATCGTTCCCGTCACGCTTCCCTCTGCAACTGCGACCGTGGCCTACTCCCCGGTCACCCTCCAGGCAACAGGAGGTGTCCCGAATGTCATATCAGGCATCTCCTTCTACACCTGGGCCGCAGCCGGGCTGCCTCAGGGGATGTCCCTGGATCCGAATACCGGCATTCTTTCAGGGACACCGCTTAGCCAAGGCTCCTTCACCGTGCGCGTCACGGTAACTGACACCGTGGGAGGTACGCAGTCGATCGTGCTACCCCTCTCGGTGACTTCTGCCCCCACGCCCTCTACGACCGCCACCACTTCGACACCTGGCGGCAACACGAACGGGGGCTGAGCCTGCGAGCAAACGGCGGGTCCTCCCTTAGCTGGCGAGGCTGCGCAGGTCGATAAACATCGACCCGATCGCAAAGACCGCTATCACCACAAGCCCGGCGTACATGACCGGCAGCAATTTGGCCATGTCCACCCTGTAGGGACGGCGCACGCTTCGCACACCCTCATATATGTCGACGGCGACCCTTCCACCGTCGAGGGGGAAGAGGGGTATCAGGTTGAATAGACCGATCGATATGTTGATGAGGGCTAACAGCCACAACACGCTCGGCAGGCCGCTCTGCGACGCTTGGTTGATGACGCTAGGCAGGCCGATGACAGTCGTGAAGCGCTCACTACTTGTCGCCGCCGCCTTCTGGCTCGAAAGCTCGCTGACAAAAGAGCTGATCCCGTGAAAGCTGACGAGGCCACCCAACGCGCCGAGGGTACGAGCCGACATCGACACGAACGCCCCTCCCGCCTCGCTTATCGACGAGGAAAAAGACGAGTGGATCACCGAGCTGACGCCGATCCCGAGCACGCCGACCTTCCCGCTCGGAAGGCCTGCCGCTGCCGCCCCGCGCACTGTGTCAGCAGCGATCGGCGTCGCCGAGAGGCTGATATCACGACCGGCGCGCTGAACGGTGAAATTGAGCCTCACCCCAGGGTGCGCCTGAATGAATGACGCCAGGCTGTTCCAAGTACCGAAGTGTGTCCCGTCGACGGCTACGATCCGGTCGCCTATCTGGAAACCGGCCTGCTGAGCCGGGCTGGACTGGCCTTGGAAGCCCAGTATCTCGACTATGGGATTGCTGGCGGGAACGCTGGTCAGATAGCCGCTCTGATCACCAGTCCAGAAGAACATGGAAAAAAGCAGCACAAGAGCTATAAGGAAGTGCATGCCGGATCCTGCGACGTCGATCAGAAAGCGTCGCCAAAACGGAGCCTGTCTGTAAGTTCGCGCCTCGTCGGCGGTGTCCACCGACTCGAGGTTGTTCATCCCTACTATCCGGCAGTATCCGCCGAGCGGTATCGCCTTCACGCCGTAGTCTGTCTCACCGCGGCGGACCGACCAGAGGCGAGGTCCGAAACCGAAGAAGAATTCGGTCACTTTGACTCCGCCTGTGCGCGCCGCAATGTAGTGGCCGAACTCGTGGGCGACGATACATAAAGCCAGAAACAGAATCGCAAGGACCGTCTCGCCGTATCCGCCCAGATACCCGGCCGCTACGACCAACGCGACCACTACGGCCAGACGGAATACCTGCACTGGCCCCGCAGTTGCCGGCCCGCGTCCAGGCCCGGCGAAGTTCGCGGGATCAGCCTCGGCCTGCTCGTGGCGACCGGGCACCGTAGTGCTCACCGTTGCATGCCGGAGAGTCTGCCGGCGGCCAGGCGGGCGAAATGCCTTCCCGAGCTGTCTGCTTCGAGCACGTCCTCCACGCTACCGGGGACTCCGAGGCTGTAGTGATCGAGGGCATCCTCGATCACGGCCGGAATGTCCATCCAACGGAGCGATCCGCCGATAAACGCCGCTACCGCGACTTCGTTGGCGCCGTTGAGCCACGCCGGTGCGCACCCCCCAACGCGCCCCGCTGCGTAGGCGAGGTCTAGGCAAGGGAAGGCTTCACGGTCAGGGGGTTCGAAGTCGAGCCGGCCGACTCGACGCCAGTCCAGGGCGCCGAAAGGCGTCGTCAGCCGATCGGGGTAAGCAAGGGCGTAGCCGATGGGTAGGCGCATGTCCGGTTCAGACAGCTGGGCGATCGTAGCGCCGTCAACGGTTTCGATCATCGAGTGCACTATCGACTGGGGATGTACCACGACTTCGATCTCGCCATAGTCCACCCCGAACAGCTCGTGCGCTTCGATGACCTCCAAACCTTTGTTCATCAGAGTCGAGGAGTCGACCGTGATCTTCGGGCCCATCGACCAGGTGGGATGCGCCAGCGCGTCAGCAAGCGACACCTCCCCGAGCGACCGGCGCGACACCCCCCGGAAGGGTCCCCCACTGGCGGTCAGGACGATCCGCCGCAGCGGGGCGCCGACCGCCTTCGGAAGCGCATCCATTTGCTCCTTGGTGAATATCGAGCGAAGACATTGATGAATCGCGCAATGCTCCGAGTCGACTGGGATGATCTCCGCCCCTGGCGTCCTCCGAGCCGCCTGCACGACCGGACCGCCGGCGATCAGTGACTCTTTGTTCGCCAATGCCAACCGGCGACCGTCGCGCAGCGCTGCCACGGTTACTGGAAGTCCTGCAAACCCGACTACGCCGTTGACGACGACGTCGGCCCCTTTCGATATCTCCACCAGGGCGTCTTCGCCCGCGAGAAGCTCGGTGCCACTCGGCAACATTGCCGCGAGCTCACCCGCTCCTGCGGGATCGACCAACGCAACGCGCTCAGGGCGAAGCTGACGCGCCTGGTCCGCCAGCTGGGCTATCGAAGTATTCGCGCCGATCGAAACGACACGGAATTGGTCTGGGTGCATTCCGAGCACATCGATCGCCTGACGGCCTATCGACCCGGTCGAGCCGACCAGACTTACCGTCCGCAATTCGCTCAGAGCTTGAAGCTAATCACTACGAAATAAGCCGCCGGGAGCGCCAGAAGGAGGGCGTCAAAGCGGTCGAGAACTCCTCCGTGGCCTCCGAGGATCGTCCCTGAGTCCTTCAGCATCAAGTCTCTCTTGAGGAGAGACTCGAAGAGGTCGCCCGCCGGCGCTATGAGCCCCACGAGCAGACCGAGGACCAGACCGTGGCGCATACCGCCCCACGGTGTGATCGCCTTGCCCACAATCGCGCCCACGATGATCGCACCGATAACCCCACCGAGGTAACCCTCGAGCGTCTTGCCCGGGCTGATCGAAGGGGCCAGCGGACGGCTGCCGATCGCCCGCCCAACGAAGTATGCGGCGATATCGGCCGCGATCGCTACTAGCACCGCCCCGAGGAATTCGCCTTTGCCGTGGGATTGGCGAAGCAGCAGAGCGGCGAACGATCCGAGCACGCCGACCCATACGAACACCATGATCGTGACGGCCACGTTCACGAGTGGTCTCGCTTCGACGATTCCGAGCACGTACCACAAGATCGTCCCTGCGAAAGCGATCGCCGTGACGATCACCACCCCGTTGGAGCCTTTCCAGTAGGCGCCTAGGACGCACCCGGCCGTTGCGACAAGGCCCAACAGCGTCGCAGGGCTGAACCCTGCTCCTTGAACCATTCTGTAAGCCTCTGCGGCGGCTACGACGCACACGGCACCGGCAAGGATTACCAGACCTTTTGACCCAACGGCGTACGCAACGATCAGTGCGACCACGAGACCGCCTCCCACCAGTGCCCTACCACGCAGATCGTCGCGGGGTTCACCGGTCGCCGTAGCGGCACGTCCGGGAGCTCGACGCTGCCCAGCACCGCTCGAGCTGACGCGGCTCGGCCCTGTACGGCTCCCTGCGGGCTCGGAACCGCCAGACGTCACGCGCCTCGCTCCCGGCCTTCGCGCAGTCCCGACCGCTCGACCGCCTCGCAGCCCGACCGGTGCTTCTACATGATTCTCCGCCTCCGGTCCGCCGACTGTGGGCGGGGAATCGTCGGCGCTGGCCCTACCTGTAACCCTTGCGCGTCCTCGCGAACGCAGGTTGCTCCTCGACGAGGTAGTCGCCGCCACGGGACTACTGTCCTCCTCACGGTCGGACAGGTCGATCAGCTGATTGGGGCCGGTCCGGGAACGAACCCGTTCGAAGTCCTCGTCGAAGGAGTACAGATCCGAGTGCTCGCTTCGGCTCGAGTCCAGCGCCCCGACAGGCGGCTCGTCGCCGGCGAGATCGGACAGGACGTCCTCCTCGTACCAGCTGCGCTCGTCGCGCCAGTGCGCCTCGCGCCCGGCGCCCGGCTTCCAGTTGTCGAAACCGTCGCCGTGCTCACCAGTCGACGTTAGGTCGTCGTCGAGGTGCAGCCGCGGCACCTCCCCGGTCGGCGGGTCGGTCCAGTGGAGCATGTCGGTGTGCGAGCTGCTGAGCGAGATAGGCGCCTCGGCGTCCGTCGCGACCGAGCCTCCGAGCGCCAATTCGGTCGTCCGGTCGTCTGATCCTGACGGCGCCAAACTCACCGGCGCGCCTTCGCCAACCCGGTCCCCCGACGACCAACGCTTCGAACGACCATCCTGCGGAGGTGTCACATCGTCCTCTTTTCGTGATTTTCCATTTGTCACATTAACTTTCCCAGCCCCCTCCTGCCGGTCTCCCAGCTCAGATGCCCTACGGCGAGGGCTCGGGGCTTCACCGCGGGTTTGAGCCAAAGGAGGCAAAGAGACCGCCTCCGCTGGGTTGACAGAATCCGGCAACGGGAACCTGTGCGCCGGACGGGGCCCGGTCGGAGCAGGAGGGACATCCCCGAATCGAAGCTGGTCGTCAGGTCGGCGACCGGCCGCCTCGCCTGCGTCGAGGGCTGCTTGCGCCTCCTCGGCCTTCAAAATCCTGACTCCTTCGCCGGGCTTTGGTTCATGCCGGGCCGTCGTTTCGTCACGCTCGTTCATGCTGTCCTCCTCAGACCGCTAAGAGCTCGTCTTCCTTGTGACCCAAGATCCGGTCAACCTCCGCGACGTATTCCTGGGTCACCTTGTCGAGTTCCTTCTCGGCTCTTTCGAGCTCGTCACTGGAGATGTCCCCGTCCTTCTCGAGGGCCTCCAGGTCCTTGCGGGCGCTCCTACGGCAAACGCGTATGGCCACCCGACCCTCTTCAGCCTTGTGGTGAGCGACTTTCACCATTTCTTTTCGCCGCTCCTCGGTCAGGGGGGGGAAGTTGAGCCTGATCACCGAGCCGTCGTTGCCCGGATTGACCCCCAGGTCGGAGTTCTGGATCGCTTTCTCGATCGCTCGGAGTGAGCCTTTATCATATGGCGATATCACCATTATCCTCGCCTCGGGGACCTGGATCCCTGCGAGCTGTTGGAGCGGGACCTCAGAGCCGTAGTAGTCCACCCGCAGCTTCTCCACTAGGACGGGGGCGGCTCGGCCGGTTCTGATGCTCGACATCTCACCGCGCACATGGCCGACCGCCTTATCCATCTTGTCCCGGCAGTCTTCGATGACGGCGTCGACATAGTTGTCATCCATTATCCGATAAGCGTACCTATCCGCTCGCCTCGCAGGACGCGATGCAGGTTCCCAGCGGCCATTATCGAGAAAACCCGGATTGGCAGGCCGTTCTCCCTGCAGAGCGTGATGGCTGTCAGGTCCATCGCTCGAAGGTCCCTGGCGAGGACCTCGTCGAAACCTACCTCTTCCAACAGGCGCGCTCCGGGCTCGATGTTCGGGTCGGCGTCGTAGACCCCGTCTGCCCCCCCGTGCGTGCCCTTGAGAAGCACCTGAGCGTCGATCTCGACTGCTCGGAGGGCTCCTGCCGTGTCCGTCGTGAAGAAAGGGTTGCCGGTCCCTGCCGCAAATACGACCACGCGACCCTTCTCCAGGTGTCGGATCGCTCGCAGCCGGATGTAAGGCTCCGCGAGTTGCGACATTCCGATCGCGGTCTGGACCCGGGTCGGCTGCCCTTTGCGCTCGAGTGCATCCTGGAGTGCCAGCGCATTGATCACGGTTGCGAGCATTCCCATGTAGTCGGCGCTCGCGCGGTCCATCCCCGACGCGGAGCCTCGCGCGCCGCGCCAGATGTTCCCTCCACCAACCACGACAGCGAGCTGGGTACCTAGGGAGGATTGTGCCTCGGCGATTTCGGTAGCCACTCTGTCGACGACCACCCCGTCGATGGTCTCGTCAGCGGCGTCGCTGGCGAATGCCTCTCCCGAAAGTTTGAGCAGCACACGGGACCAAGGGGGCCGAGCATTCACAGTCCGATGAGCCTAGTGGCGCCCGGATATCGGCGGTCGCGATTGAGTGAAGTCATAAAATGCGGGACCCGGCAGCGAACAACACGTCCCGCCACGGCTTGTCGCACAAGCCGCCCGGCGGGGCACCGTGATCAGGACCCGACAATCACCTGCGCGAACCTGATCACGGCAACCCCACCGAGGAACTGCTCGACGCTCATCTTGTCGTCCTTAGCGTAGGGCTGCTCCAGGAGAACGCCACCCGGGGTCCGCTTGTACCAACCGTTGATCTTCCCATCCACGATCTTCGCAAGCGCAGCCTCCGGCTTACCTTCGTTGCGGGTCTGTGCTTCGAGCGTCGAGCGCTCAGCCTCGACCTCGGCCTCGGGCACCTCGTCGCGACTCACGACGGACGGCTTCCCGAAAGCGATGTGGACCGCTAGGTCGTGCGCCTTGTCGGCGCTTCCTCCGCCCACTTCGACGATGACAGCGTTCACACCCCGGCCGTTCTGCACATGGATGTATGAATCGAGTAGGTGCCCTTCGGGAGCCTCGAAGCGAGCGACCCGACCGACTTCGATGTTCTCCCGGAGCGACAGCCGGAGGTCGTCGATGGCATCCTTCATCGAGTCCACCGCTCCCTCGCCCTCGGATGCGACCCTTCGAGCAAGCTCATCGAGCAGCTCTACGAACTGGGGCGATTTCGCTACGAAGTCGGTCTCCGACTTGAGTTCGACTAGCGCTGCGCGGCCAGCCTCAACTGAAACCGCGACCGCTCCCTCGGAATTCTCCCGGTCTGACCGCTCCGCTGCTTTTCCCAACCCGCGCTCGCGAAGCCATGCGGTCGCAGCAGCGGCGTCCCCGTCAGTCTCCGACAGCGCCCTCTTCGCGTCCATCATTCCCGCGCCGGTCGAGTCCCGTAGCGCCTTGACGTCTTGTGCAGTAAAACTCGGCATTCGTGTTGTTCCTACTTCTCTTCTTCTGACTTAACTTCTGCTTCGCCGCCAGTGTCAGCACTCACTGTGGCTGGTTCTGTCGTGACTGGTTCTGTCGTGGCTGACGATTGACCGTTCGACTCGGCGTCGGTAGCCCCCGCTACAGGAGCGTCCGAGTCTGCGGATCCTGCCTCATCGGCGGCGCGAACGGCAGCGGCAAGGCGCGCCTCTCGCTCGGCTTGGGCGATCGCCGCCTGGCGGCGGGCTTGGCGCTGCTGATCCTCTCGGGCAGCCTCCTCCTCGGGAGTCAACTGGCGCGGCGCCTCCAAGGTCGCGGTGGGCGCTCCAGAGCGGGAGGCCTTGCGAGAGGCGATGTAGCGACCTTCTTCGACAGCCTCGGCGATCACGCGGCACATGAGGTTCCCGGCTCGAATCGCGTCGTCGT
>JAKCEB010000142.1 GCA_021838305.1 Actinomycetes bacterium
GACCAAGCCCGTGACCGCAGCAGCCGGAGGCCGTTCAGGCCGATCACGACAGTCGATCCCTCGTGTCCGGCGACGCCCAGAGGAAGGGGCAAGTGCCCTAACAAGTCGAGTGTAACAAGGCTGACAATCACTACGACGGCGAACACGAGGTTCTGTAGAACCATGCGCCGGGCGCGTCGCGCAAGATATACCAGTGACGGCAGGGAGCTGAGCTGGTCGCGCAGGATGACGCCGTCGGCGGCTTGTAGCGTAACGTCCGAGCCGCTTTGGCCCATTGCTATCCCGAGATCCGCCGCCGCCAACGCAGGCGCGTCGTTGACACCGTCGCCGACCACCATCACCGAATGCCCGCTGGCTTGCAGCTGGCGCACCCTTTCAACTTTGTCCGCGGGAAGAAGGTCGGCGTGGACGTCGGAGATACCGACCTGCGCCGCAACGTGCATCGCCGCTCGGCGGTTGTCCCCGGTGAGAAGGACGGCCGGATGACCGAGTATCCGCCCTAGTGAGGCGACTGCTTCGGCAGCATCGTCTCGCACGGTGTCTTGAAGGGCTATAACCCCGATCGCGAAGCGGTCACGCATGACGACGACTGCTGTCCCGCCGCCAGATTCAGACGCCGCAACAGCCTCTTCGCACCACGCCTCTTGGGCGCCCTCCGCTCTTGCCGTCGCCGGACTGAGGACCTCAAGCCGACTTCCGTCAATAGATGCCCGCACACCGCGCCCTGGCGACGCCTCGAAGTCGACTGCAGCTGGGATGCGAAGCGATCGCGAGTTCGCGGCGGCTACTACGGCCGCCCCGAGCGGGTGCTCCGACCATGTCTCGACGCCGGCCGCCAGGCTGATCACTTCGTCGGCACGCACGGTCCCGCCAGGAGCGACCGACACGGACGCCATTCTCGGGCGCCCCTGCGTCACGGTGCCGGTTTTGTCCAAGACGACGGTGTCGATCCGCGAGATCTGCTCCATGACCACGGTGCTCTTGACGAGGATGGCGTGACGTCCAGCGTTCGCAACCGCAGACAGCAGTGGCGGCATACTAGCAAGCACGACAGCGCACGGCGACGCGACGATCATAAAGGTCATTGCTCGAATGAGCGTCTTTTGGAACGACCAGTCGGTGACGAGAAGGGGGATTACGATAAACGCCACGGTCGCCACGACCACCAGCACCGAGTAACGCTGCTCGATATGTTCGATCCACAGCTGGCGTTCGGCTTTGGTAGCGCTGGCTGCTTCGACGAGGGAGACGATTCGCGCAACTACCGACTCACCGGCAGGCCGCTCGACTCTTACGTGGAGGACTCCGGCAGTGTTCATGGTCCCCGAGAAGACCTTGTCCGTTGGCCGCTTAGTGACCGCCAGGTGCTCACCTGTGACCGACGATTGATCCACTTCGCTGACCCCGAAGACGACCTCGCCGTCGGCCGCTATGAGCTCGCCCGGGCGCACCACTATCAGGTCCCCGACACCCAGCTCACTTGCCGCGACGACAACTTCGCAGGGCTCCCCCTCGACACCGGGCGTCAATACAGTCGCTCGCTCTGGCGTCAGGTCGAGCAGGGAACGCACGCTGTCCTGAGTCTGGCGGGTCGCCACGGCCTCTAAGGCCCCTGAGGTCGAGAAGATGATGATAAGGAGGCCGCCGTCAACGACCTGACCGATGCTGGCTGCGACGATGGCGGCTACGACCATGAGCAGGTCGACGTCAAGGGTCTTGTCACGTGCGGCTCGCAGACCGGCGAGCGCCGGCTCCCAGCCACCGGTCAGGTAGCAGAGTATCCACGCTGGCCACTCGACCCCTGCAGGCGCACCCGCAACGTGGCAGATCGCGGCAACGATGAAAAAGCAGAGAGAGGCGGCGGCCCAGCGGACCTCGGGAAGTGATCCAAAGCGCCGCCATGACCGGCCGCGGACGGCGGTCTGGTTGGCATCCGTCGACTTGGATGATTCGGGTCCTGGCCTCGGGGGAGCCGCCGATGGTGCAACCGTCACCTCGACAACCTGCCCACGCCAATAGCTTCGTGCATACGAAGATACTAAAGGAAGCTGCAGCTTATATAGATGCCGTCATGTGTTATCATGACTGGGGCCGTGACAACCAACAGGCCAACGCATGCACGACAACATCCCAAACTTCATTAGGCTTTCAGAGGACGAAGTCGAACGTACGACAGGCATGCTCCGCATGCTGGCGGATTCGACGCGCGTGAGAATTCTCTGGGCACTCGCCCAAGGCGAGTCGTCGGTTGCCTGCCTAGCGGAGCTCGCAGAAACGACGCCTACTGCCGTTAGCCAGCACCTGAGCAAGCTTCGCCTCGCTGGCTTGGTCCGTGCGCGCCGTCAAGGTACCTTTCAGTACTACACGGTGGCCAACGACGAAATAGTGGCTGTGCTCGAAGCGATCATCAGACGGCAGGTTTCGGAGGAACCTCACGCACAACTGCAGTCCCGGACAAACTAGACCGCACAGCATGCAGGACCATCCTTTAGTCGTTAGTTGCGTACCTACGAAGGTAGATGTACCTTAGCCCCTCCATTTCTCATGGTTAGTGGGCTCCAAATCTCATATTGGTGGCAGGGTGCCGTAACGGCCTCTTGTCCGGCGTCGTCGCGTGCCGAACATTGGTGCCTCTGACCTGGCCCCGGCACCCGGTCCTACAACCTCGAGGACCGCCTATACGCCATGCCCATCGACCGATTATGGACATGATCCAGTGCCCCCACGCTGTTCCCACGCAAACTGCTTGCGACAACACGGAGGGCCGTGACCGTGGTGCATTGTTAGGCATCTTCCCTCGACGCCGGGTAGGGTCTGGGTCACCCGATCCCAGAGAAGTTCCGCCCGGAGGCAGCCCCCTGTGAACCAAGACGTTCGACTGGCCGTAGGCCTTGGCGTGACAGTAGTCGGGATAGCACTCGTGCTACGGCGGGCGCTGTTTCTTTACCGGCTCGTCACCGACGGCGCCCCAGCGCCCGGCAGGGCGTCCGACGTCAAAGCGGCGCTACAGGCGGAGCTGGCAGACGTGTTCGGCCAGCGCAAGCTGCTGAAACGGCCGGGCCCGGGCCTCGCGCACTTCTTCACCTTCTGGGGGTTCATCGTCCTCACGCTGACGATCATCGAAGCTTACGGGGACCTTTTCTCCAAGACATTCGCCATCACCTCGTGGCCGGGCCTCGGATTCCTCGAGGACTTCTTCGCCGTAGCAGTCCTCCTCGCCCTCGCTACATTCACTTTGATCCGGATACGCAACAGCCCAGCGCGATACGACCGCAAGAGCCGCTTCTACGGGTCGCACACCCGCGCCGCGTGGATCACCCTCGCGATGATCTTCGGGGTGATCGCCACCTTGCTGCTCTACCGGGGCGCGCAGGTCAACACCGGTGACTTCCCGTATTCCAAAAGCTGGTGGCCGTTCGCGTCGAGGCTGATCGGCGGAGCCTTCTCCGGGCTCGGCCGAGGAGCGAACCTCGACCTGGAGACAGCGTTCATCCTCGCGCAAATCGTCATCCTGTGGGGCTTTTTCGTGTTCGTGCTCAACTCCAAGCACCTCCACATCTTCGTCTCGGAGCCGAACGTGCTGTTCTCTCGGCGGCCCAAGGCACTCGGACCGCTCGCCACCACCCCCGACATGGACCCGGAGAACATGACCGAGGAAACTGTCTTCGGTACCGGCGTGGTCGGTCACCTCACCTGGAAACAGCGTCTCGACCTCATCAGTTGCACCGAATGCGGCCGCTGCCAGGACCAGTGCCCTGCATGGGCAACCGACAAGCCGCTGTCGCCGAAGCTGGTGATCATGGACCTGCGCGAGCACCTGTTCGCGTCTGCCGGCGAGCTTTTGGGGAAAAAGGCTTCCGCTACAGCCGAAGCCGGCGCCGCAGGTAGCGCAACCAATGCCGGGGCGACGGCCGGCGGGGTCGCCACTAAGCCCCTGGTGCCCGACGTGATCGCACCTGACGTGCTTTGGTCCTGCACCACCTGCGGAGCCTGCGTCGAACAATGTCCAGTCGACATAGAGCACGTCGACACCATCGTCGACATGCGCCGCTACCAGGTGCTGATCGACGCGGAGTTCCCGAGCGAGGCAAACCTGATGCTTCGCAACGTCGAGAACCGCGGCGACCCGTGGGGGCTAGGGTCGAACCAGCGCCTCGCGTGGACCGAAGGCCTTGACTTCGAAGTGCCCGTAGTGTCGACGACGATCCCCGACGACGTCGAGTACCTGTTCTGGGTCGGCTGCGCCGGCGCGCTCGACGAGCGGGCAAGACGCACCACCCAGGCAATAGCCCGCCTTTTGCACCAGGCGCGCATCACGTTCGCAGTGCTCGGACCGAAAGAGTCCTGCACCGGGGATCCCGCACGGCGTCTAGGCAACGAGTACCTGTTCCAGACACAGGCGCAAACGAACATCGAAACTCTCAAAGCGGCGGGAGTGCGCAAGATCGTCGCAAGCTGCCCTCACTGCTTCAACTCGATAGCCAGGGAGTACCCGTCACTCGGCGGGAACTTCGAGGTGTTCCACCACACGCAGCTGCTCGAGAAGCTCCTCTCGTCGGGATCACTCAAGCCGATCAATCGTATCGAGCAAAAGGTCACCTACCACGACCCGTGCTACCTGGGACGTCACAACGAGATCTACGACGAACCCCGCGGGGTGCTCGGCCACGTCCCCGGGGTAAAGGTCGAGGAGATGCACCGATGCCGCAACAAGGGGTTCTGCTGCGGCGCCGGCGGTTCGAGGATGTGGTTAGAGGAGAACATCGGCACACGGATCAACGTGAACCGCACAGACGAGGCTCTCGCCACCGGTGCGGACGTCATTTCCACTGCGTGCCCCTACTGCCTGATCATGCTCGACGACGCCACGAAGGCACGACAGGCAGAGGGTGCCGCCGCTGAGTCGGTGCGGGTGATGGACGTGGCCCAGCTCCTCGAACAGTCGCTCAAATGAAAAGTTAACGTTTTGTTATGTAGCAATTTGCGTACCCTGCCGACACTACAGATGTGGATAAGGTCACACGCCCCGTTCCGGTGAGTGACTTAAGGGCAGCGCTAGTCAATGGCGATATCAGCGTTGCCTATCAGCCGATCGTCTCACTCCAAGACAACTGCGTCGTGGCCGCGGAAGCTCTCCTCCGGTGGAATCACCCGAGACTCGGGTCGATCACGCCCGACAACTTCCTACCCGCCGCAACCGCTGCCGGCTTGATGAGCGAGATCACAAACTATGTGCTTCGCCAAGTGTGCGGCCAGATAGCAGTCTGGCAGCGAGACGCAGTAATCGGTCCGCAGTTTCGAGTCTCGCTGAATATCGCCTCGGAGGACCTGCTCGACCTTCGCCTCGCCGACACGATAAAAGACGCTCTCGACGCCGCCTCGATCGACGCCGGCTGTCTGGTCCTGGAAGTGACCGAGCGCGATCTCGTCGTCGACACCGCTATTGCACGCGACGCCCTGCGACTCGCTCGCCGGCTGGGTGTGCGAATCGCCCTCGACGACTTCGGAACAGGCTTTTCGTCACTGAGCTACCTGAGGGACTTCCCTGTCGACACGGTCAAGATCGACCGGAGTTTCGTTGCGGGACTGGGTGACGATGCCGATTCGACAACGTTGGTCCGCGGGGTAATGTCGCTGACCCGAACCCTCGGGCTGTTGGTCGTCGCCGAGGGGATCGAGAACGACACGCAGTTGGACATTCTTCGCCAACTCGGATGCGACCTCGGCCAGGGCTATCTCTGGTCGGGAGCGGTACCAGCGTCATCGTTCCCGGCGCTCATCACGTCGATCCCGACGAACTCGGGATTCCCCGGCCTGTCAATCACAAGACCGGTCCCGCAGGTCACGAGCCATCTCAGCTGGGCGGTGATCGATTCACTTCCCACCGAGATCGCGGTACTCGACGCAACCGGGGAAATTGTGGCAACCAACTTGGCGTGGCAGCGTTTCGCCCTGAAGAACGGGGGGAACACGGCCACGTGCGGCGTTGGAGTCAACTATCTGGCGGTCTGCGACAGATCCGAGGGGCCCGGGGCGGACGACGCAGCAATCGCCTCGCAAGGCTTGAGGGCGGTGCTAGCCGGGGAGCGACGATGGTTCGACTTCGAGTACGACTTTCCCGGACCCCAATCCAAGCTGAGATTCGTATGCCGCGTATCTGCGCTCGCGACAAGCGGTGGGGCCGTGGTTGCTCATCTCGACATCACCGAACGCCATGCGGCGAAGACTGCGCTCGGTGAAAGCGAAGCCCGATTCCGCAATATCTTCGACCACGCCCCGGTAGGAATATTGCGGGTCAACCCCGACGATCGCATCCTCGACGTCAATCCTGCGCTGTGTCGGATAATGGACGTCTCGCCAGACGAACTGTGCGGGCAACTAAGAAGCTCGATATTCGACTTCGGCGACGATGACCACACCGAGATCGACAGTGCGACCTCCGAGGGTTCCGCAGACGACACGTCGATCCTGGCCCGGATTCACAGGCCAGATGGTCGCGTCCGACTCACGCGGGTGACAAACGTTCTCACAACAGACCATGACGGCGTCTCACGAGCGCTCGTAGCGACCGTGACCGACGTAACCGATCAGATACGCATGAACGAGGACTTACGCCGAGCGCAAGAGATGGAGGCTCTAGGTCGACTCGCCGGGGGCATCGCTCACGAAATCAACACACCGACTCAGTTCATATCCGACAATCTGTCCTTCCTCGCCGAGATGTGGGAAGGTCAGAGCCGGCTCATCGACGCTGCCAGACACGCAGCGAAGTGTCTGAGGGAAGGTTCCAATGCCGAGGAGGTCGCCTGCCTACTAGAGAAGGCGATCACCGCTGGCGACTTGGACTACGCCCAATCCGAGATCCCTACCGCGCTCGAGCAGAGCCAGGAGGGAACGCGTCGTGTCGCCGCCATCGTGAAGGCGATGAAGGCCTTTGGGCATCCAGACCAAGACTGTCCGGAGCCGACTGATATCAATCAGATGATCCAGGACACCGTCACGGTGGCGCGCAGCGAGCTCAAATACGCCGCTGACCTGTCGACTGACTTCGCTGGACTACCGATCGTCTCCTGCTACCGGGGCGCCATGAGCCAGGTCATGCTCAACTTGTTGGTCAATGCCGGTCACGCCATACAAGACCGTGGCGAACGCGGACTCATAACGATACGCACTTTCTTCGACGGAGCTGCTGTCCAGATCGACGTCACCGACAACGGGTCGGGAATACCGCCCGACATTCTGCCGAAGATCTTCCGTCCATTCTTCACCACAAAGCCGGTTGGGCAAGGCACGGGGCAAGGGCTGGCACTCGCATGGTCCACTGTGGTCGAACGACACAAGGGCTCCATCGACGTCGATAGCTCCACGAGCGGAACGACGTTCACGATACGAATTCCGGTCGACAAGGAAGTCCGTACGACCTCAATACCAGCACCGGCTCTCTCGAAAGGCTCTCCAGCCTATGCATAGACTCGTTGTAGTCACA
>JAKCEB010000143.1 GCA_021838305.1 Actinomycetes bacterium
TCACCCACGCTCCAAGCGACTGCAGCACCGGAAGATTTGTTTCGACTTCGCCCGTCGCTGCAACGACGATCGCGTCACCGTCAGCAGCGGTGTGAACCGGGTCGAGCGCCCGCGCCAATCCGTCGTGGCCGGACTGCGCAACCTTGTGGCAGTAGAGCTTGTCGATCCGCGCGTTCGTGACGATTACCCCGATCGTCGTCGCCTCGACACCCGTCGAACCTTGAGCAGGGTCCCATATGCGGGGCCGGCCGTGGTCATCAGCGTCGGACGCCACGCCGCCTAAGGGATCCCCGAGCGCATTGACGACCATCATGGCTGCAACCACCAAGTCGCCCCTTCGGGCAACGGCAGAGCCGATACCTGCGGGCCGCGCGAAGGATGCACCTCGCCACTTGCCTACCGTGGCTCCCGTACCCGCCCCGACCTGACCGCGAGCGACAGCAGCCGGACCGGCGGTCGCCGTCTCCGCCGCCTTAAAACCCTCTGCTCTCCCGGGCCGCACCCGAGGGTCACCCACGCCGAGGTCGTAGATGACCATTCCCACTACTATTGGCACCGGCCCTGCCAGCGTTGGCCAGCCGCGCCCGTGACGTTCGCACCATTCGACGACACCGTCGCATGCCGCAAGACCGAACGCCGAACCCCCGCACATCACGACCGCGTCGATCTGATCCACGGAGCGTCCCGGCTCCAAAAGGGCCCACTCCCGCGTCCCCGGCGCACCGCCTCGGACCTCGCCCGACGCCACCGTAGCCGGTGGCAGCATGACGACGGTGCAGCCTGTCATCGCCTCATGGTCGCTCCAATGGCCGACGGATACTCCTCTTACCTCGGTGATCACGGGACGGCCGGCCCGCCAGTAGCTGAATGTTCTGCATT
The DNA here is from genome assembly GCA_021838305.1 of Actinomycetes bacterium. Lineage (GTDB taxonomy): Bacteria > Actinomycetota > Acidimicrobiia > Acidimicrobiales > Palsa-688 > JAJZAM01. Next base: position 880 of record JAKCEB010000143.1, read on the forward strand.
TGCATCCGACGTCGGCAGATAGATCCTCGGAAGTCGTCCGCTCAAAGCGCAGACGATCTCATACGATATCGTTCCAACGCGGCTCGCCCACTCCTCTGCGCCCACATACTCCTCTCCTTGGGCGCCGATCAGGACGACCTCGTCACCCCGGCTGACCGAGGCATCGGGACCGCAATCGACGAGGAGCTGGTCCATCGTCACAGTGCCCGCGACGCGACAACGCCTCCCTCCGACGAGAACTTCCCCACCGCACGCCCCGAGCGCACGCGGCACTCCATCCGCGTATCCGATAGGGACAGTGGCTATGACCGAATCGCGTTCCAGGCGGTAACGCAGGCCGTACGACAGCGACTCTCCGGCCGGCAAAATTTTCACGTACGACACCCGAGCCCGAAGCGACAGAGACGGCCGCAGGTCGGGCAGCGCCGCATCGGTGGAGGCAGGGTTCAGACCGTAGAGGGCGATCCCGCAGCGAACCATCGAGTATCGCGACCGAGGGTGCCACAGCGTGGCGGCCGAGTTTCCGGCATGGAGAATCCCGGGGCGAACACCTCGAGTGTGCAGATCCTCGGCCGCCGCGTCGAAGCGATCGAGTTGAAGGTCCGTGTAAGGATCGGACACCCGATCGGCGACCGCAAGATGCGTGAACAGGCCGTGCATGGCAAGGTGCGGGTCTGCCACGACGGCCGAAGCGAGATCGGAGGCTTCGCCTACCGGCGCCCCGACGCGGTGCATCCCCGTGTCAACTTTGACGTGTACCCCCAACTCGCCGCCTCCCCCGTTCCTCGCCGCCGCAAGACTCGCAGCCCGTAGGCCCCGAGCGCTGTAGATAGTAGGGGTCAGGCCGTACTCGACGACTGCGTTCATCGCCTCTTCGGGGGGTTCGGACAGTAGGAGGACCGGGGCGTCGATACCGTCGTCTCGAAGCCTTATCCCCTCCTCGACCAAGGCAACGGCGAGCCACGAAGCGCCGCCGGCCAGCGCCGCTCTGGCGACCTGCGTCGCCCCGTGACCGTAACCGTCGGCCTTCACCACAGCGCAGAGAAGCGCCGGGTTCGCCAGCGAGCAGAGATGCGATGCGTTGTGGCGGACAGCGTCCAGGTCCACCTGTATCCAGGCGGGGCGAAGATCGCGGCGACGACACGGGTCCATGACCTTCACCGTGACTCAGGCAAGTGCGGCCGATGTTGAGGCAGGTGCTCAGACAGCTGTGCCGACACGAGCCTCGGAAGGTCCGACGCGACGAGACCCTCCGCCGGACCGGACCGAGCGGCAAGCCCGTGCACCTGTGCTGCGAGCGACGCCGCTGTCCAAGCGTCGGCTCCTCTTGCCAAGAACGCGCCGATGACCCCCGACAGGACGTCGCCACTTCCGGCGGTCGCGAGGCTCGGTGTTCCGGCGTTGCACATCGCAACACGACCATCCGGGGCTGCCACAACGGTCGTCGACCCTTTCAAGAGAACGATCGATCCGGACCTGCGAGCGGCCTCGCGGGCCACGCCGACCCTGTCCTCTGCGGGGGGATGGCCGCTGAGGCGGGTGTACTCCCCGTCGTGGGGGGTGAGGATCATCGCCGCCTTACGTGCGCGCGCGACAGCGAGCACCGCTTCGAGGCTGCCGAGCGCCCGCAGAGCGTCGGCGTCGACCACCGCCGGGACCGCCGTCGCCGACAGGAACTCGCCGACGAGACTGTGCGGTCCCTCGTTTCGGCCTTCGCCTATCGCGGAGTCCCCGAGGCCCGGGCCGACGACGATCGACCTGGCCCGTGAGGCAGCGTCACTTGCCTGGCGACTCCAGTCGTCGCCGTCGAGGGTGACCCACACCTGCTCACCAGGTGCGCCAATCGCCCCGAGCGGCGCGCCCGGCACTCCGACGAGCGCATACCCGGCCCCTGCGCGCATCGCTGCCCCCGCGCACATCAGTGGTGCTCCCATCATCGCCGGCGAGCCGCCGACGATGGCGACTGCACTGTTCCACTTGTGCGCGTTTCGTGCCCGTGCGGGGATCTGCGCGAGGTCCGAGTCCTCGACGAGCCAGGTGTTTGCCGAATGCGCCGCTAGAGCGTCCAGGCCGATCCCTGCAAGCTCCAGCGAACCGCAGCGCGTCGGACCGGCGCCGAGCAGGAGGCCGGGTTTGTAGGCGGCGAAGGTGACCGTGCTCGTAGCCGTCATCGATTCGCCAACGCCGGTGAGGCCCGACAGTCCCGAAGGAATGTCGACTGCCAGAACGGGAGCAGGACCCGGGTCGGGCGGATGGTACGGGCGGTTCAGCCCCGTCCCTAACGCCGCGTCGACGACCAGATTTGCCGTCGGCAGCGCGTCGCGTGGCGACACGACAGCTACCCTCGCTCCCCAGCGCCGCAAGTGGACCGCCGCGACGCGCCCGTCGGCGCCGTTGTTGCCTGTTCCCGCTACTACTACGATCCGGCGTCCGTAGCAGCCGCCGAGCATCCTTCGCGCCGCTAGGGCGACAGTAAAACCGGCACGACCGACGAGTACGTCCGCCGGCTCAGGCGCAGCAGCGTCAACTGCGCTCATCTCCTCGGGGGTGAGGACGGGCTTCACGCGCAGGCCACCACCGTGGCCGCTGCGATGCTGTCGGTGTGGGTCAAAGACACGAGCCAATTTGCGACGCCGGCACCGTCGGCGAGCTCCGCTGCGCGTCCGCGGACGATTAGCGAGGGAGCCCCGCCCGGGTTGCGCCACACGGCGACATCACCCCAGTCGAAGGATCCGAGCCCGACACCTAGTGCCTTCATCACCGCTTCTTTGGCTGCGAAACGGGCGGCGAGTGAAGGCACCGGGTTGGCGAGAGTGTCGGTGTACGCGAGCTCCTCCGGCGCGAACAGACGACGCTTGGCGCTGCCCCGACGCTTGAGCAATGCCCCGAACCGTTCGATGTCGACCATGTCGATACCGACCCCGATCGGCGCAAACCCGCTGACCGGTGCGCGCTGCGTTACCTGATCGGCGCCCGTCGGGTTCACGTCGACCCGGAGGGCTGCGGGGCGGACCTCCACCTGCGTGCCAGCTGGTAGACCGGTTCGCTCAGGAGGTCGACAAGCGGCTCGTCGCCGAGCCGCGAAACTTCGAACTGCTCCTCGGTTTCTGTCACGGCGTCCCGGAGGGCGTCGAGGCGGGTCCGATAGCCCGCAAGCACTTCCGCAGCAACTTCGTGGGGCAGGTGTTCGGCGAAACGCACGTGAAGAAGTGTCATGCCGCACACCTGGCCGCCTTTGGCCTCAGGTACGAGCACGACCGTTCGGGAGTCGCGAGCGCCTCGAACGACGGTCACTTCGCGCTCTTCAGCTGCACGGTGCTTGCTCCCGAGCAAACGGGGATTGCGCGAAGTGCGAGAAGGGGCGATATCGGTGGCGATACCTCCCATGTCGATCACTGCGGCCGTCGCGTTCTTACCGTCAGATCCCCAGTCGATGCGGTAGCGGGTGTAGCCGAGGACTTCGTCGACGGCAGGGTCGAGCTTCGCGAGGGTGCGCAAAGCCCGGTAGCCGAGCGAGTCGGGACTTGCCCCTGCCGACAGGGCCGCTTTGACGAGCGCTACGCCGAACACGGCAGGCTCGCTACGTGATATGCCGACGGTGACTGTCTTGGCCTGATGCTTGATGGCGTCGACGGGTCTCGTGAGCTCGTCTATGGCAGCGCTGAGAGCCTCGATCAGGTCCCCGACGATGGCACTCGGCGTGCCGATCTTTCCGGATTCAGCTTCGTAGCCTTCGATGGGCGCCTGCCCGGTAGCGTAGCGGAGCAGTCCGTCGAGGCGGACCGCTATCGAGGCAGCGAGGTTGCCGTCGAGGCGCCCGGACTGCAGCGCCGCCACGAACGGGGTCGCCGCTGTTTGGATCGCTTCCACCTGCCCACGAGGCAACGGCAAGGCATCCGGCAACCCTCCGTTACTGGCGTATCCTTCGGCAACGGCGCGAACGGCCCGGAGGACCTTCGCTTGGGCATCGATGGCGAGTGCGGCCTCATATCCGAACAGATGCCCGACCATCGCAGACAGCACGAACCCGACCGCCGGGTGGACCGAAGGCACTGCCACTACGTACGCCCCGATCGCTTCGAAGCGTTCCTGTTCGCCCTCGGAGGTTATTACGATGGGAAGTGCCTTGTGGGCTTTGTAGATGGCAACTTCCTTGGCAACGTCGTCTGCGGTTGAACCCCGCAATCCCGACGCGCACACGATGATCATCGGCTCACAGGACAGGTCGATGTGCTTCTTGTCCTCGGTGTAGTCGGAGGAGATCGACCGGTAACACAGCTCCGATAGCTTGATTCGAATCTCCGCCGCCGCGACGCGGTCAGGTCCGCTGCCAACGACAGCCCAGTAACGGCGCGGAGGCGCCGCTTCGGACGCGATCGCAGAGATCGCGTCCCGTTTGGCGAGAACCTCCTCCATCATCGTCGGCAGATCGGACAGCGCGGACAGGATCGCCGCGAGCTCATCGGAGCTCACCGTTGCGCGGGCGCCGCGCGCTCCGGCGAGGCCTGCAGCGATGAGCCACCCAGCGGCGATTTGCGCGTAGAAGGCTTTGGTTGAGGCGACGCTCATCTCGACGTCACGGCCGTCGGAGGTGTAGAACACTCCGTGGGCTTTCGTTGCCAGATCGCTGTTGCGCCGGTTGACGACTGCGAGGACGTGCGCCCCGCGGTGGCGAACGAGGTCCACGGTCCGATTTGTGTCTGTCGTAGTGCCAGACTGGCTAATGGCAATGACAAGAGTGTCAGACATGTCATCTTTAAGGGCGAAGCCTGACAGTTCGGCTGCCGGAAGCGCTTCGACGGTCAGTCCGGCGATGCAATGGCGCAAGGCCGCTGCAACAGCTTGCCCAGCCACAGCCGCCGTACCCTGGCCTATGACGACGACCCGGGCGATCTCGCCGCTCGTAAACGCTTCGAGCATCGAAGGCGGCAGCGTCTCGTGTCCAAGCTCGACGGTGGGCTTACCATTTGCGCCGACACGAAGCTTGCCGCGGAGGGTCTTTCGAAACGACTCCGGCGATTCTGTCAGCTCCTTGAGAAGGAAGTGGTCGTAGCCGCGGCGGTCCACATCCCGCGTTGTTATACCGGCGCGCAACACCGCTGAGTCGTCTAGCTCGAGCGGAGCACCGCTATAGAGCGAACGCTTTATTCCGCCAAGCGTTCCAGCCCCCGAACGGTCGATCGTCAGTATCTCGCCGCCGGTCTTGTCGCCGTCCATCCGGACGAAGGTGCCGGTCTCCTCGACGAGGCCGTACGGCTCGCTCGCGACGACGAACGCCCGGTCGGCGAGGCCGACATAGAGCGACTGTCCCGACCCTGCCAGGGCGAAGTGGATTTCGTCGGGAGAGCGCGCGGCGTTTGCGGCAACCGCCAGCGAACCGTCGAGTCGGGCGACCGTCTCCGCGAACGCGTCCCTGACCGACGAAGCGGCTCCCATACGACGAGACATGAGGACCGGTATGACCTTGGCATCGGTCGTGACCTCGTGAGGCAAAGTGAGCTCTTCTGTCCAGGTGAGGTCGAGATAGTTGTCCACGTCACCGTTTACTGCGACGGCGACGTAGGGCATCTCTGTGGAGCCGACCTCGTCAGAGTTAACGGGGTGCGCGTTTGCCTCAGAAATTATGCCGACGCTGGCCCAGCGGGTGTGGGCCACGACGGTCACTCTTGATTGCGGGTCCTCGATCGCCCTCGATAGCAGCTCGTCCGCGGCGATGCCTTCGCTCAACCGGCGTACGTTGTCACCTAGCTCGCCGATCTCCGCCGCGGCCTTGTAGACAAAGCATGCAACGTCGTCGGCGTCGCCGACTAGGCGCGCCGAGCCCGAGACAAACGACAGATCACCCGATCGGGCGGAAAGTTTCTCCCGGCACTCCCCGATACCACCGAGAGAGGGGCCGGCGACCATTACGTGAATGCCCGCAGAGTCCCTCCCCCGTACTTCCAGCCGGTCGATGGATGCGAGCGCAACGCCGATCGCCCACCACCCGTCGAAGCTAGCGACCGTCTCCGGGCTTCGCCCGCCGAGGAGGGAGGCGACTCTGGCCGCCATACCGACACGGTCCCGCGAAATCGCCCACGCTGCATCGCGGGCTCCTGCGAGCTGCGCCTCCAGATCCTCCCTGCCTTTTGCGTTTGAACTCGCCTGGAGCGAGCTAAGGCCATCGTTCAGCGACTCGAACTGCTCGTCGAGCCTCTCGGCTAACGTCGCCAGGCGGATCGCCCCGCGGTGGTCGCTCACCAGGGATTTCAGACCTGCAGGCCCGCGAAGCTCCGAGTCGACCACCGCCATCTCTGACAGCCCGGCGGCGACCTTATCGGCGACCGATCGCAGATCTAGAGCATTGGAGAAGGACTCCACGTCACGTCCCAGACCTTCGAGCGCCGCCAGGGCACCGACCAGACGCACTTCGAGCGCTGCAAGGTCAGGCGCCTGACGCTTCGAGGGTTGAGCGAGTACCGCGACTATGCCGCACATG
>JAKCEB010000144.1 GCA_021838305.1 Actinomycetes bacterium
GCTCCAAGCACATCTTCGGCAGCTGAGTCGTCTTCCCCGAGCCGGTCTCGCCAGCTATCACAACCACCTGGTTGCCCTCGATCGCCGCTTTGATCTCGTCGCGTCGAGCGGCTACCGGTAGGTCCTCGGGGTAGGTGATCGGCGGAGTCGTCAGGATCGAGGGTCGCGGCCTCGTCATGATCGTTCGCTGCGGCGGCCTCTAGCGCTCGTCGTGACAAGGCGTGTAAATGAAACGGTGTCGGGTCCGGCGTTGACATAGGAATAGCTGCGATCCGAAGGCAGGCGGAGGTAGCTTCCCGCTGACATAGTCAGCAGCTCGCCGTCCACCTCTATGTGTAGAAGGCCGGCCGATACGAGGATCAGCTCCTCGCTTCCAGGTGGGTCAGGGTCGGCGTCGTAGCGCGCACCGCCGGCGAGCTCCCAGCTCCACATTTCCGCCCCCGCAATCGACGTGTATGCCACGAGCAGCCGGGCGCTGCTGCCGTCGACGTCCTGCCAGATAGGCGACACGTCCCCGAACGGCTCCGACACGAGGGCGTCAGGCCTGCGCTCGGAGACGAGGGATCCGAAGTTCGTGCCTAGCGCCCGGGCGAGCTTGTCCAACGTGCCGAGGCTCACGTTGGCCTCCCCCGCCTCCAGCGAGATGATCGTGCGTCGGCTCACCTCGGAGAGTTGGCTGAGCTCGTCCAAGGTGAGGTGTTTGTCTAGGCGGAGCTGGCGAGCCCGCCGGCCGACCTCCTCCAGTAGCGCCGAATGCCGATTGCCCGTTGACGCCACCCTGACATCTTTGCCCATCCGACAGAACTCTTCGCCGCTGAACCCGAAAGTGTAATATACTGCACTCTCGTGAACGAGGAGCGCTCTGAAAATTTGATCCAGGAGCGCTCCGCCAAAGCGGTCGTGGCGCTACTCATTGTGACCGCGGCCTGGGGGTCGACGTTCGTCATCGTCCAGGATGCCGTCGCCCATCTGTCGGTAACGAGCTTTCTCGCATGGCGGTTCCTGCTCGCGGGAGCGGTCCTCGGATTTGCCCGCCCCCGCGCGCTGAAGCAGCTCGGCCGGCAAGGGTGGCTGAAAGGGGTTGTCATCGGGCTGGCCCTCGGCGGTGGATACCTCCTACAGACCGCCGGCCTGCGCTACACCAGTGCTGCAGTATCGGGGCTACTCACGGGGCTCGCGGTCATTTTCACACCTTTTCTTGCATGGATCGTGTTCGGCCAGCGCCCGACGAGACGCATCCTGGTCGGGGCCGTCGTGGCGACGTGCGGACTCGCTGTGATGTCGTCGAGCGGCATCACCTTTGGCCTCGGGGCAACTCTGACCTTGGGCAGCGCCGTGATGTTCGCGGGCCAGATTGTCGGTCTGAGCCGGTGGTCTTCGAAAGACAAGGCTTACGGGCTCGCCACGGTGCAGCTGCTCACCGTCGCAGCGATGAATTTGCTTCTCGGCGGATTCCAGGGGCTTAGCGTTCCGTCATCGTCGGCGCAGTGGTGGGCGATAGTGCTCACTGCGTTGGTTGCGACTGCGTTCGCCTTCGTCATCCAAAGCTGGGCCCAGGCGCAGCTGAGCCCCGGGCGGACGGCTCTTGTATTGACCATGGAGCCGGTCTTCGCCGCTCTAACCGCCTGGATCGTCGGCCAGAACATCGGCCTGCCGGTGCTTGTCGGGGGCGTCATGGTCGTCGGGGCGATGCTCGTCGTGGATGCCATCCCGGGGTCGGCCGAAGCCGGTCGTGCTCGCTTGGATGCAGGGGGCATTCGGGACGAGCGAATCTCCGGCATCGCAGAACTGAATGAAGTAGTGACAACCGGTTGACAAACACTGAATGAACTGATTCACTACGATGTGTGAGCGCGAATAGCCAATCGAGGACGTTGCACAGCCCGACCGGAACGGAGGTTTCGTGTCGCAGTTGGGAGGCGGAGGGGGCGCTTCGGATGTTGCACAACAACCTCGACCCCGACGTTGCCGAGCATCCCGACGACCTGATCGTCTACGGCGGGAACGGCAAAGCCGCGAGGAACTGGGCGTGCTTCGAAGGGATCGTTTCTGCGCTACGTCGCCTGGCGCCCGACGAGACCTTGCTGATCCAATCGGGCAAGCCTGTCGGTGTTCTGCGCACATGGGAGTGGGCTCCCCGGGTCCTCATCGCAAACTCTAACCTCGTCCCGGAGTGGGCGAACTGGGAGGAGTTCCGCCGTCTCGATGCGCTCGGCTTGACGATGTACGGGCAAATGACGGCCGGCTCGTGGATCTACATCGGTTCTCAAGGGATACTTCAGGGCACCTACGAGACCTTCGCGGCTGTCGCAGAGAAGCGCTTCGGCGGTTCGCTGGCCGGGACCATCACCTTGACCGGCGGCCTCGGCGGGATGGGAGGCGCTCAGCCTCTCGCCGTGACGATGAACGGGGGAGTGGTCATCGCGGTCGACTGCGACCCGAGCCGGATCGCTCGCAGGGTCGAGTCCCGCTACCTCGACGAGCAGGCGAGCTCACTCGACGAGGCGGTCGAGAGCGCCCTAGCCGCGTCTAGGAGCCGACGCCCGCTGTCGATCGGGGTGGAGGGGAACTGCGCAGAGGTCGTCCCCGAACTGCTTCGCCGGGGAGTCCCGATCGACGTTGTGACCGACCAGACTTCGGCTCATGACCCGCTCAGCTACCTGCCCGTCGGAATGGCGTTCTCCGACATGGCAGACGCCCGACGTTCGGACCCGGTCGGGTTCACCAAAGCGGCGCGGGACTCTATGGCTCGCCACGTTGAGGCAATGGTCGGCTTCGCTGACGCAGGGGCAGAGGTGTTCGACTACGGGAATTCGATCAGGGCCGAGGCGCGACTCGCCGGCTATGGGCGCGCGTTCGACTTCCCGGGCTTCGTCCCCGCCTATATCCGGCCGTTGTTCTGCGAAGGCAAAGGCCCTTTCCGCTGGGCGGCGCTCAGCGGCGACCCTCACGACATCGCGGTCACCGACCGGGCGGTGCTGGACCTCTTCCCGGACAACGACCCCCTTGCCCGCTGGATCCACAGCGCCAGGGAGAAGGTTGCGTTCCAGGGTCTTCCCGCTCGGATCTGCTGGCTCGGATACGGGGAGCGGGACCGGGCTGGCGTGCGCTTCAACGAGCTCGTCGCAAGCGGTGAGCTCGCCGGGCCGATAGTGATCGGCCGGGACCATCTCGACTGTGGCTCGGTGGCGTCACCGTACCGGGAGACCGAGGCGATGCTAGACGGGTCCGACGCGATCGCCGACTGGCCGCTGTTGAACGCGATGGTCAACGTTGCGTCCGGCGCGTCCTGGGTGTCGATACACCACGGCGGGGGAGTCGGCATGGGCCGGTCCATCCACGCCGGCCAGGTTTGCGTAGCCGACGGCAGCGAGCTCGCCGGCGAGAAGATCCGCCGCGTCCTCACAAACGACCCTGCGATGGGCGTTCTGCGCCACGCCGACGCCGGCTACGACAGCGCACGGGAGGTCGCTTCGAGCCGCGGTGTGCAGATACCGCCCGTTGGGTCGCAGGCATGAGCGGGCAGGTCGCTGTCGAGGACTTCGAAGCCATGTGGGCGAGCCTCGCGCCGATCGGACGCGCCGGTGACGGCGGCTACTACCGCTTGGCGTGGAGCGAAGCCGACCTGGCCTGCCGGGAGTGGTTCCGCCGCCAAGCAAATAGTAGGGGGATGGTCGTCGACGAAGACGTCAACGGGAACCTTTGGGCGTGGTGGGGCGGCCCCGGACCGAACGCCGTCGTCACTGGCAGCCACCTTGACAGCGTGCCCGGCGGTGGAGCATTCGACGGACCGCTCGGTGTTATTGCCGGGTTCGCCGCGCTCGACCGCCTCGCGCGCTCGTACACGATTCCGCCTCGTCCGGTAGCCGTCGTCAGCTTCTCCGACGAGGAAGGCGGCCGTTTCGGCGTGGCGTGCGCTGGCAGCAGGCTCATGACCGGGCAGGTCGCCCCGGAGAAGTTGCTCCGGCGAGCCGACGCCGGCAATGTGACGATGGCGGACGCTATGCGATCCTCAGGGCTTGACCCCAATCGTTGCGGCGAGGACCCGCAGCGGGTGGCGGACATCTCGGTGTTCGTCGAGTTGCACATCGAACAAGGACGTTGCCTGGCCGACGTCGGCGCACCCGTCGGCGTCGCGAGCGCCGTGTGGCCGCACGGACGGTGGCGTTACGACTTCGAAGGCCAAGGCGATCATGCCGGGACCACCCGGCTGGCTGACCGCCGTGACCCTCTCATTCCCTTGGCGGAGATGATCCTTGCGACCCGCCGCGAGGCTGAGCGAGCAGACGCGCTCGCAACTGTCGGTCGGGTCGAGGTGCATCCCGGGGCAACGAACGCGATCGCCGGCCGGGCGAGCGCATGGCTGGACGCTCGCGCGCCGTCGGCGGGGACCGTGCGCAAGGTGCTCGACGCGGTAACGTCGACGGCGACGGAGAAGTGTCACCGCCACCTGGTGGAGCTGACGAGCGCCGAGGAGTCATGGAGCGACGGTGCGGAGTTCTCCGTGCCGTTGCTTGAACGCATCGCCGGCTGCGTTGCGGCCGTGCTCGGCGACGCGCCGCGACTGGCGACGGGAGCAGGCCACGACGCGGCCATCCTTGCCGCCCGCGTACCAACTGCGATGCTCTTCGTGCGCAACCCGAGCGGGACGAGCCACGATCCGAGGGAGAGCGCGACGATCGAGGACTGCCTGTCCGGCGTAGACGCCCTCACGGCTGTCATAGCCGACTTCCTCGAGGATTCCGAGCTTTCAGGCCCGCGGCTGTGAAGGTGCAAGTATCAACCTCAGGCCTACAACCCGACGAGGTTGTGGCGGTCGCGCGCGACGGCGCACTCGTGGAGATCAGCGGCGAAGCGAGCGAAGCGATGGCAAGATCACGCTCGCGAATCGAGGCGCTCGCACAGTCAGAAACGCCCGTCTACGGGGTGTCGACCGGCTTCGGCGCCCTGGCCACCCGACACATACCCCCCGAGCGCCGCAAAGACCTGCAGCGAAGCTTGATCCGATCCCACGCTGCGGGCACCGGCGACGACGTCGAGGTCGAAGTCGTGCGGGCCATGATGCTTCTGCGTCTCGCCACCCTGGCGTCAGGACGCACCGGAGTGAGGCCGGCGGTCGCTCTTGCGTACGCGTCGGCCCTTAATGCTGGTATCACGCCGCGAGTGCTCGAGTACGGTTCCCTCGGATGCAGCGGCGACCTCGCGCCGCTAGCACACGTCGCGTTGTTCATGATGGGCGAAGGGGAAGGCCGTGACCGCAACGGCGAACCACGCGCAGCGTCGGACCTTCTAGACCTCGGCGGGATCGAGCCGCTCGAGCTCAGCGAGAAAGAAGGCCTTGCGCTCGTCAACGGCACGGACGGAATGCTCGGGATGCTCATTCTCGGGCTGAGCGACCTTTCAGCGCTGTGCACGGCGGCGGACGTCGCGGCTGCAGTGAGCGTCGAAGCGCTCTTCGGCACCGACCGGGTGTTCGCCGCCGACCTTCACGAGCCTTTGAGGCCGCACCCGGGGCAGGCCGACTCCGCAGCGAATATCTGGCAGATGCTGCGCGGCAGTGACATCGTGGAATCACACAAGGTCGCTGACAACCGCGTTCAGGATGCGTACTCGCTTCGCTGCGCACCGCAGGTCGCAGGCGCGGTCAGGGACACGATCACGCACGCTTCGATCGTGGTCGGACGAGAGCTCGCGTCCACCGTCGACAATCCGGTGGTCCTTGCCGACGGGCGCGTCGAGTCCAACGGCAACTTCCACGGAGCGCCCCTCGCCTACATCGCAGACTTCCTGGCGATCGTCGTCGCCGACCTGGCGTCGATGAGCGAACGACGATCCGACCGGATGCTCGACCCTTCGCGTTCCCACGGGCTCCCGCCGTTCCTCGCCCACGAGCCAGGCGTCGACTCGGGGTACATGATCGCCCAGTACTCAGCCGCGGGGATCGTCAACGAGCTCAAACGCCTGGCTGCCCCGTCCAGCGTCGACTCGATACCGAGCTCCGCAATGCAGGAAGACCACGTCTCCATGGGATGGGCTGCCGCCCGGAAGCTCCGCCGGGCAATCGACGGCCTCGGCCGGGTCCTGGCAATCGAGTTGATGATCGGGACGCGAGCGCTCGACCTGAGAGCTCCGCTCGCACCGGCTCCAGCTACCGCCGCCGTGCGAGACGAGTTGCGCAAGACGGTTCCGGGACCGGGCGCAGATCGCTGGGTCGCCCCGGAGATCCAGGCCGCTGTCGAGGCGCTCGTGTCCGGTCGGTTGATCGATGCGGCGAAGACGGTGACCGGAGCTCTCCGGTGAGCGTGAGCTCCACCCGCAAGTGGTGGGCCGAGCTCGCCTGGCTCGGAGGTCCGGACGCCGCTGGCGGCGTGCTCATAGAAGCTGACAGCGAAGGCACGATTGTGAAGGTCCAGCCCGGTTCCGCGCAACCTGACAGCGCTGACGTCGACGTCCTTCGCGGGCTGACGCTTCCGGGCCTTGTCAACTCCCATTCCCACGCATTCCACCGTGCTCTGCGCGGCTGGACGCAGTCTCACGGCGGCGACTTCTGGTCCTGGCGCCAGCTCATGTACAGCGTCGCGGGACTCCTCGATCCCGACAGCTACCTGGATCTCGCTACGGCGGTCTACGCCGAGATGGTCCTCGCTGGCGTAACGACCGTGGGGGAGTTCCATTATCTCCACCACGACAGGAACGGACATCCCTACAGGGATCACGACATGGAGGCGGCGGTAGTTGAGGCGGCGGCGAGGGCAGGAATCCGACTTACTCTGATCGACACGTGTTATCTCGCCGGGGGTTTCGGACGCGACCTTCAAGGCGCGCAGATACGCTTCAGCGACGGAAGCGTCGACGCCTGGTCGGATCGTCTGGCGTCGTCGTCCGCACGACTCGCCGGCCCCACGGTTCGCTTCGCTGCTGGCGTGCACTCAGTTCGCGCAGTTCCCCGCTCGGCCATCGGGCAGGTCGCCGAGTACGCTTCGACTTCGAAGTTGCCGGTGCACGCGCACGTGAGCGAGCAGCCGGCAGAAAACGACGAGTGCCTCGCGGCGTACTCGATGACCCCGACGCAGCTCTTGTCCGACGAGGGTCTTGTAGGGGCCGCGTTTACGGCGGTGCATGCCACCCATGTCAACGCAAACGACGTGGAGCTTCTCGGATCTGGCCGATCGGCCGTGTGCATGTGTCCTACCACCGAGCGCGATCTAGCCGACGGGATAGGCAAGGCAGCGGCCCTGGGCGAAGCGGGAGCGTACCTTTGCCTCGGAAGTGACTCGCATGCTGTCATCGACCTGTTCGAAGAGTCACGTGCGGTGGAGCTAGACGAACGCCTGGCTACGGGACGCCGCGGCTCCC
>JAKCEB010000145.1 GCA_021838305.1 Actinomycetes bacterium
GACGGCGTGGCGGTCAACCACCAGTACTCGAAAAGCGATGCGTTCGAGTCGTCCCTGCGGGCGGTTCTCAAGTCGGCGCTGGGCGACGAACCGGACTTCTTCTCGCTGCTCAGGGCGTCGAGCGAACTGTGGGTTGCGCGGCGGTTCGCGCAGACGCCGAGCTACCACGCAGCCTTCCGCTCCTGCAACCGTGCGTTCCACCTCGACCCGGCGCTCCGACTCGACACGTGGTGCGGCCGCTGCGACAAGTGCTGCTTCATCGATCTGATCCTCGCCCCGTTCATGGACCGCGACGCGCTCGCCGACATCTTCGGGGCCGCCGAGCCGCTGGAACAGACCGACCTGGTGGAGCGCTTCGAGGCGTTGATTGGGACAGGAAAAAATTTCAAGCCGTTCGAGTGCGTCGGCGACGTCGACGAATGTCGTGTCGCAGTGAAACTCGCTTCCGTGCGTGCCGACCGGGCAGGCAACAAAATCCTGGCGGCGTTGACCGAACAGCTCGAAACCTGCGGGGGGGCTGGACCGAGCGACCCGGCGACATTTTTCCGTCCCATCGGCTCTCACAACATTCCCGATGATCTCGCCGCCTCTTCGTTGGTCTGACCTGCCGGGGCGCCGGGTTGGCGTCTGGGGCGCCGGGGCGGAGGGTCGTGCCACTCTTCGCCGCCTTGGACGCCTCGGCGTGCAGCCTTCTGTTGTCGTGGACGACAACCCCGCCGAGCCGTGGATCGTAGCGACGTCTCCGGGTGGGATGGAACTGCTTTCGCGCTGCGACGTGGTGATCAAATCCCCTGGGATATCCCGCTACGGCGAGAAGTCGATGGCGTTGGAGGCGGGCGGGGTCGCGGTCGTCGGGGGGATGGGACTGTGGTTGGAAGAGGTCGGCTCGGGTCGGGTCATAGGGATCACCGGCACCAAGGGCAAATCGACGACGACCTCGGTAGCAGCGCATCTTGCAGCCGGCATGGGCAGAACCTGTTTCGTCGGGGGGAATCTCGGCACGGCCCCCTGGGATCCTGAACCCCAGGCGGGCTTGCCCGGCGATACGCCCGAACCCGACCTTTGGCCCGACCCCGACCTTTGGCCCGACCCCGACCTTTGGATCGTGGAGATCTCTAGCTATCAGGCGACAGACCTGTGGTCGTCACCGGCGGTCGTGGCGGTCACGTCCCTTCACCCCGATCACCTCGACTGGCACGGGTCCCTCGACGCGTACTACTCCGACAAGCTCTCGCTGTGCGGGCGTCCCGGGGCGAGAATCACTGTTGCTAACGGAACCGACGAACGCTTGAGGCAGAGGGCCGGGAGCCTCGCCCCGGGGCCGCGCTGGGTCCTACCACCCGACGGCGAGGGCGACGGAGACGGGGGCGGCGCCGGGGGCGGCGACTGGGGCGGCGCCGGGGGTGGCGACTGGGGCGGGGCTGGCGGCGGAGGTCCGTCCTCGCATGCGGAATGGGTGGGCCGTCTAGGCCTCCGAGGACGCCACAACATCGTCAACGCGCTGATCGCGGCCACGTGCCTCGAGGAGATGGGGATTTCGGAAGCGTCGGACCCTGACCGACTGGCCGAAGCCGCGAGCGGTTTCCAGCCGCTTCCGCACCGCCTGCAGACCGTCGCAGTCATCGGCGGGGTGGAGTACGTCGACGATTCACTGTCGACCAACGTCCTTCCGACCATCGCCGCCGCCGAGGTGTTCGCGGACAGGCCGCTGGCGCTCATCGCCGGGGGCTTCGACCGCGACATCGACTACCGTCCCCTCGCTTTGCACCTGGCGGGGCGCGACGAGCCGTCGCTCGTGCTCACAGTCCCAGACAACGGCGAGCGCATCCGCCGCGAGGTTGGCGCTTGCGGCGTGGACGTGGTCGCGTGTGACGACATCGAGCACGCCGTTCTTGCCGCCTCGAGGTGGGCGATACCGGGGGCCGTCGTCCTGCTGTCCCCGGCGGCCGCGAGCTACGGCCGCTTCAACGACTACCGCCACCGCGGTGGGGTGTTCCGTGCGGCGGTCGAAGCCCTACGAGAGGCAACCTCTTAGTCATTGGTCCGCGACCATAGGCGATTCGTCCGAATTCGCATCGCCTCACTCCGCCGGCGGCCTCCACAGCCGTCAAATTTGGTCAGAATCTTCGGGCGGCGCGCACAGCCTGACCATTTGAAGCGTTTTTTCGCACTTTCTGGTACACGATTCTCGCTCCCAGGAAATCGTGTACCAGCCCTCACTTGGAAAACGCACTTTTTGGTACAGAACTTTTCCAACTTGAAAATCCTGACCAATTTTGACGGATCTTGCCACTCCTGGGCCACCTTAAAGCGACCTAAAGCGACCTTGAAGCCTTCCAGCACCCCCAAGCCCTGTCGAGCTTCGGAAAAAATCTAAGCGGTTGCGCCGGCGAGGGAAGCTGCTACCTCCGGCTTTCGCAACTTCCAGATAAAGGAATCGTAGAAAAAGTGCAGGGCCCCGATGCTCAGCACGACCACCAGCAGGACCCGGGACGGAACTAGGTAGTACAACACGAAGAACAGCGCCGAGACCAAGGCTGCGTACGCGGAGAAGAAACGGATGCGCCCACCGGGTCGCCGGGCGACGTCGCCCAACGGGCCCGTATGTCGGGCCTCGCCGGCGATCGAACGATTGACGATGACCAGGTACTCGATCGAGTGCGACCCGACGAAACCCACGAGGCCCGCAACCGGGTCGACCAGCGCCACTGCAAACAGCGCGCCGGTAGATGCGACGTACAGCCACTTGCCGGGATTGGCTGTAGCGCTTCGAGCCTCGCCGGCAACCCACCTCGCGGCGAGATAGACGGAGGCGAAGACGATGAGCGGCAGGGCGATAGTTGCCTCTATAGAAAGCCCAGAAAGGATCTTCGTTGCGTCGCCCGATACCGTCTGAGCGCCGAACTGGGTGACGATACCGGCGACGTCGTGTCGCGCCACGACGAAGCCGAGAGGAATGGCGAACCACATGAAAACCATCAACTTCTCTGTCCTGGCCTGGTTGTCGCCGGCCCGACGACCGTAGATTCGCATGATGCCGTAGCGCTGCATGAGGGTGTGCTCGGCGTTCCAGAGCCCACCGACGACTACCACCAGCAGCGGGCTCACAGACGTAAAGATAGAGACAGCGAGCACAACGACGACCGGTGAGAGAAGGAACAGGCGTCGGTGCGACGCGAGCCTCCACGGGCTCGCGTAGACGAAGGGCAAAGTGAGCGGCTGATGCGCGAACGACAGGAACATGACCGCCGCTACCAGCACGTCGAGCACCCGCGGGGTCCCCTCGGCAAGATGGCCGGCGAAGGCGAGCGGAAGCCAGCATAACGACAGGGCCACGTCACCCGCCGGTCTGCCTATCCACCTGCTGGCTGTCACGGCTGTGAATCTATTCCCTTGCGGAATTTTTCTCTACCGGCGAACCTACTGGCGGCCTGCCGACGATCAAACCGGCGGCGACCGGCAGGCCCTGCTAAATTCAATGTGCCGTCGCTTCCCCACGGTGAATGTCTGTCTCAGGACGTGAAGCCTCGTGCCGGCGCGAGTTGCAGTAAACCCAGCTACGACAGGAGCCTGACGGGTTTCATGGTGGTGTCTCAAGCTTGGAAGAACCCTCGATTGGGAGGCGGGTGCGTCAAGCACCCGTTCCGGTCGTGGCGCACCAGGCGATCGATGTTTGCGCTGGTCATTCTGGGCTCGCTGGCCACCTCTGGTGCGGCGTTCGCTGCGCCGGCGTCGGCTAGCGGCGTCGCCTCGGACCAGTCTCAGATCTCACAGCTCGAAGCCCGCATTGCGAGCCAAGGCGCCGCCCTCCAGCAGCTCGTCGCCCGCAGCAACGAAACGCAGGGGCAGCTTTCGACTCTCCAGCAGAAGCTCTCCACCGAGCGCCAGCAGCTGCTCACTTACCAAGCGAACGAGGCGGTAGCGGCGTCGAACCTTCGCAAACTCGCGATCCAGGAGTATGTCGACGGCCCCGCGTCTGCTGCTAAGGTGCCCCCCTCCGGCTCGTCCCTCGTGGCGAGGGCGGACTCGGCGATGGTCGAAGGCGAGTACGTCCAGGTAGCGGGCCTCAACGTAGCCCAGGCGATGCAGAACTACTCCTTGGACGCGAAACTCGTGGCGACGACCGCTGCAGCTACGCAGAATCTCTCCAACGAGGCCCAAAAGACGGTGTCCGCTCTCGCTGCGCAGCGCCAAGCGGCCGTGGCTGCGTTGGCCGCCGACGAGAAGACTCTCAATCAGGTGAAAGGTAACCTGGCTCAGCTTCTTGCGGCAGCCCAGGCGAAGCTGGCCGCCGAACAACTCGCAGCCGAGAGGGCTTTGGTCGCCAGAGTCGTCGCGGCGCAAGCAGCCCAAGCGGCCCAGGCGCAGGCGGCGCGTGCTGCGGCAGCTTCCGCAACCAGCCGCCCACCAGTCGCTGAGCCTCCCGCGACGACGCCCCCGACGACGCAGCCGGCGGAGCCCTCGACAGTGACACCAGCGTTTCAAGCACCGGTAGCCGTTGCGCAGAGCCCAGTTGTGCAGACGCCGGTCGTCTCCGCTGCCGGCTATGCGAACCCGCTGCGAGGAGTGTCTGCGCTACATCCGGAGCGGATCGACCAGGGTGTCGACTTCAGCGGCTACGGCCCTATCTATGCGATAGGCGACGGGGTGGTGCTGTCTACTTTTAACGGCGGCTGGCCGGGCGGAACCTACATCTCCTACCGCCTGACCAGTGGTCCTGCGGCGGGGCTGACAGTTTACGCTGCCGAGGATATTTTTCCGACAGTCCAAGTGGGCGAGACGGTGACCCCGGGCACTGTCCTCGGCACACTGTACGAGGGACCCGCCGGAATGGAAACCGGGTGGGCGAACGGCGGTTCGGGCTCGACGATGGCCTATGGCGCGGGGCAGTTCGGCGGCTCGAACACGACGATGTTCGGCTACAACTTCTCCCTGCTCCTTCAATCTGTGGGGGGGCCCGGCGGGGTGATGGAGAACAGCGTTCCGACCGGTTCGCTTCCCTCGGGCTGGCCTAACTGGTAACAGACAGACCAACCGGTCAGTCGAAGCAAAGAACGTTCAGATAGGCAACGAGTCCGTGTAAGGGACTCCGCTCTTCGAGACGTAGTTCGTGTACTCGTGACCATCCCACCATCTGTAGTCCCACCGGCCCGACGGGTCAGGCCGCCACGCCGGCGCCGATGCAACGTCGTAGGCGGTGGGCGGGTCGGCGGGCGGGGTCGCCCACGCGGACGTCGGTTGACCGTAAGGGGACGACAGCTGTCCCCCGTAAGGGGATGTCGACTGGCCCGGATACAGATCGGTGTAATTACCGCCGACCTGGCCGTACGGTGGGCGGCCGCCATAAACCCGGCCGGGCCAATCCGTCTTCGGGCGCATCAGGGCTATCACGACGAGGCCTATAGCCCCGAAGACGAAGCTGAGCAGGAATCCCAAGCCGGGCCGGCCTTTACCCCTGCCGACCAGCCAACCAGCCAAGCTGATCAGGAACCAACCGAGAAACATAAATTCGAACATTCGATTCACCTACTCAGCCGGGCACCGCTTGTGCCTACCATAAGCGTACCTAGTCGGCAAAGAAATGCGCGGCCTTGAAGCGTCGGAAGTCGACGCGTCATCCCCCCATCTGGGCCTGCATCTGCTCGCGCGACACGAGGCGGAACGACGCCCGGTCCATCTCCCGCCCGTCGATGTTGACGCTGAAGAAATAGGGCCCCGGCGCCGGCAACGGCAGACCGAACAGCGGGACGGCGAGCGGCATCACCGACTCGTCCCCGTCGATCATCGTCGGCATCCGAACAGCCGAGAACACGACGGCGATCATCCCCTGATCCGCCGGGTTCGCCTCCTCCGGCAACTGGTCGCTCAGCAGAACCCGCCGCTGCGCCCCGTCAGCTTCGGACACCAACTCGATCGTCATCAAGTGTTTGGCGTCGGTTTCGGTCCACGCAATTGAGACGAGAACAGCCAGAAAAATGTTCACAGGGAACGGGGGCTCCTCGGTGTTGCTCGCAAGCATCGAAATGCCCGCGCCGCTTATAAAGAGCTTTCCGCCGCTCACCTCGGCAAAGTCACACAGCAGAACCTTGGCATCCATGTCGTCGATCGCCTCCCGGGCACGTCCGCCGGGACCTTCCAACGGCCGGACCCGAACATCTTGACATCTCTCAGAACACCACCACCTTCCGCGATCACCGAAACCTCACTAATCGGACATTCAACCCGTATCGCTCGCGACCCGAGACAAGTGCATCGGACAGGAGGAGTCAATGAAAAAACGCCACGAGGTTCTCACCGACGACGTCTGCACAGACACCGACGCGCGACTCAGCGAACTGCACGACCGCTTGGTGACCTGGTGGGCAGGCGGGTCGGTCGAGGGAGCCGAACTGGCCGGGATCTGGGATGACGCCCTGCGACGTTTCGACCGTCGACTCCAAGAACTTCTCGACGCGGGATATCAAAGCGAAGACCTCCTCGAAGAACCCGCGACCATGCTCCTCGACTGCTTCGAGCGTTCATTGAACGACCACGACAACGTCCTGGCAGCCTTCCCCTACGAGCTGCCCGACGGTTGGTTGGAGTGGCTTCCCCCCCAACCGAGCGACTGACTACTACTATCCCGGCGTTGGACGCGTTGGACCATCAGGCTGTCATGTCACTACAGGAAGGGCTGGAAAAATGAATCCGGAGACCATCGACGCCGAGTACGCCAAGCTCGAGCAGGAGGTGCAGTCCACCTCTCAGACCATCGAGGCGTTGGCGGGGAAGCTTCAGACAGCAGCAGGCGCAGGTGACTCCAACGCCCGCGAGTGGCTCCTCGACCTGAAGTCGATTGCCTTGTCGGTTCAGCAGGACCACCTGCAGATGCAGTCACTGATGCAGGCGGTGCACGACTTCTCGGTCAACCACATGTCGGATCCCAATATGGGTGGGGCATACGGTGGCGCGCAGCCCGGCTTCCAGCCGGCGTACGCCCCTCAGCCCGCCTACCAGATGCAGCAACCCATGGGAGGGGGGATGGGCGGAGGCATGCTAGGCCGCTTCATGGGCGGCGGCTTCGGGCGGGCGATAATGACCGGAGCCGGCTTCGGAATCGGCGACGACCTGATCAACAGGATCTTCTAGGCGGAGGTTTCGGACCGCCGATATTCTGAGCACAAGTTTCTGGCCTGGTGCCTTATGATTCCTCTGTGAGCTCTACCGCTTCTGGGCGTTCTACCCCTGTTCCGCCACGTTCAGGGCAGAAAGGTCGAAACAACGCCGCGCGCCCGTCCGGCACCTCCAGGCCCGGCGGCGGCAGGCCCGGCGCCGGTCGGACGCCGAGCGGACGTCAGGCTCGTCAGG
>JAKCEB010000146.1 GCA_021838305.1 Actinomycetes bacterium
TGGTCATCGTCACCAAGGACCTGTCCGGAAGTACGAAGTGCGGGTCGGCGTGGAAGCGCTTGGCGACGCTGAAGATGTAGTCCCAGCGGCCGGCGTTCAATCCGCAGATGTGCGGGCGCAGCTCGTAAAGAATCTCGTCCATCTCGAAAGCGGCGGTGATCGTCTCGATGAGCACGGTCGCGCGGATCGAGCCTCTGTCCAATCCGAGGGCGTCCTCGCTGAAGGACATCACGTCGTTCCAAAGGCGCGCCTCGAGGTGACTTTCCAGTTTCGGCAGGTAGAAGTACGGCCCGAAACCTTGGGAGAGGCTCTCCCGGCCGTTGTGGAACACGTAGAGGCCGAAGTCGAACAGGCTCGCCGACACTTCGGCGCCGTCCACACGGAAATGCTTCTCGTCGAGGTGCCATCCTCTCGGGCGGACCATGAGGGTCGCCAGTTCCGCGTCGGGGCGCAGACGGTAGACCCGATCGGGGGTCGTAACTTCCAAGGTTCGCCTGACAGCATCCATCAGGTTCACCTGGCCGCGCACGACGTTCTCCCACGTCGGCGACGTCGCGTCCTCCAGGTCAGCCATGAACACCTTGGCGCCGGAGTTGAGAGCGTTGATCATCATCTTCGCCTCGACCGGGCCGGTGATCTCGACTCTGCGGTCCTGAAGGGGCTTGGGTGCCTCGGGCACTTGCCATCCGCAGCCTCGGACGTCCTCGGTCTCGGTCAGGAAGCCCGGTCTTTCGCCTGCGTCGAAGCGGGCTTGGCGCTCGACGCGCGCTGCGAGAATCGCCGACCGCCGTGAAGCGAACGTTCGTTGGAGGTCGGCTACGAAAGCGGCAGCTGCGGGGGTCAGGACGGCATCGGCGTCCGGGTGCGCCTCGATGGAGATATCGGGGTCCGGCCTTGTCTCTGTTGATGAAGCGTTCGCTGCACTCGGCATAGATTCCATTCTGGCGGAACTTTTTCGAATCCTCTACCTCAAAGATTTCAAAGGTTGCTTATTTTTAGAAAAAAGTGTAAATTTCTCAGCTGTGTCGACCTTTCTCCACGACCCGCTCGTTTTCGGTCAGCGGCTGCGTTTTTTCCGTCGAAGGGCCGGGCTTACCCTGGAGGGATTGGGGGCGATGACCGGCAGACCCGCGTCGTACCTCTCCCAGCTCGAGAACGGACATCGCGAGCCGCGGCTCTCGACAGTCACCCAACTCGCCAACGCCGTCGGTTGCACCCCGGCGGACCTGCTTGCCCCGAAGGCGCCGAGTCGCAGGGCAGAGTTGGAGGTCACGGTGACCAACATTCAGAACGACCCTCTGTACGCCTCCCTGCGCCTTCCCTACCTACGTCCAGGGGCGAAACTCGACGACGTGGCGATGGAGCACATCGTTGCGCTCTATCAGAGGGTCCGCGAGCTGTCGAACTTCGAGGGCGGGCGCGCCTCGAGCGGCTCCGGCTTCCAGGCGCCCGGCGGAGCGCGCGCAGCGAACGCTGCGATGCGCGACGAGATGCGCAAACGCGACAACTACTTCGCAGAGGTAGAGGCCGCGGCCACACGGGCGCTCGACGCTGTCGGCTACAACGGGTCGGGGGCGGTGTCTGAGCGCAACCTCACCGACGTTGCGACCTTCCTCGGCTTCAACGTCGCTCGTGTGCAGGATCTGCCCCCTTCCACCCGCTCCATCACAGATGTGCGCAACCGTGTCGTCTACGTGCCCCAGCGCAACGCGACGGGCGGCCAGAGATCGACGCGTTCTGTCGTCGCGCAGACGCTGGGGCATTTCGCGCTCGGCCACGGGGAGGCGGCCGACTTCGACGGCTACGTCCGCCAACGCGTCGAGGCGAACTATTTCGCCGGGGCGCTTCTCGCACCGGAACGCGCCGCGGTCCGCTTTCTCGGTGAAGCACGCGCCCGCCAGGACATTTCGGTCGAGGACCTCGCCGAGACGTTCTACATCTCCTACGAGATGGCTGCGCACCGCCTCACCAACTTGATCACCCACCACTTCGACATTCCCATCCATTTTCAGCGCTCCGACCCCGAGGGACTCCTATGGAAGGCCTACGAGAACGACGGCGTCCTGCTCCCCGCCGACGAGGACGGGACTATCGAGGGTCAGCGGCTCTGCCGGTGGTGGAGCTCACGCCAGGCCTACGAGTCGCCCGACTCCTACGAGATGCACTACCAGAGGACCGACACCGCCGGAGGGACCTTCTGGTGCGCAACCCACATCGACTTGGACCGCGATCGCGGCGACGCAATCACGGTCGGCACGCTCGACTCCATGTCCGGGTGGTTCCGAGGTTCTGATACGACTCGCCGGGAAGTGTCGAGGTGTCCCGACCCGACCTGTTGCCGTCAGCCGCCGACGGAAGTCCTTCGCCGCTGGCAGGGCGCCGCGTGGCCATCTGCGCGAGACCACAGCCACTTCGTGTCAGGTCTTCCGACCGATACAGTCGTGTTCAGCCCGCACCCCGGCGTCGAGCTGACCGACGTGTATTCGTTTCTAGATCGCCACGCAGGCAAGATCTGAAGCGAGCCTGCCGCCGCGTCACGGCGCCAGTGACAGCCCTGTCAGCCAACGATAAGCGTAGGGGGACACCACGAACCCCTCGCCGGTGTGGTCGGACGGAACACCCGAGATCTCCTCGACGACACGGTCCGATGGATCCCCGAGCTCACCCCAGGCAACCCAGGCGTCGCGCTCGGAGAAGTTGTACACCTGCATTACGTCGCCGGCTGCGTGACGGCGGCTGACGAGAAGAATCGCAGGGTCCGATCCCGCTGACACGGCGCTCTCTACCGCTCCATGAAGGCTTGGGAGCCGCTTGCGCGCTGCGAGGATCGATCGAAGGCCGGAATAGACCGACTCCTCGAGCGTGCCTGCCTGGTTTCGCAGGGCAGCGCGATCCCATGGCATGGAAGGTCGGTGCATCCACCGGTTGTCGTTGGTGTGTTCCTCCACGCCTCGGTAGCTGTAGTCGTTTCGAAGGCCGAGCTCGTCGCCCATGTAGATGATCGGCAGGCCGCCGAAGCCGATGACGAACGCGTAGGCGCACAGCAGGCGGCTGACGGCGAGCCGGAGGCCCACAGTCCAGATGACATCGGCTTGGTCGCGCTGTTCGTCGAGTGCCGATTCGAGGCCCGCGAGGCTGGCTGCGCTGCCACTTGTGCGGCGATCGCCGGTGCCTGGATTGGACTGGAAGTTCGCGCCCGTAGCGAAGCTGCCGGGGAACGCCCCACTGTAGAAATCGGCGAGGAACGCACGGTGCGCCGACCCGCTCAACCCGAGTGACGCAGCGTCGCGATCGTCGATTGCCCAGCCGATGTCGTCGTGGCAGCGCAGGTAGGTCGCCCACGCAGTCGTGGTCGCCTTCGGCCGCATGGACGACAATGCTTTCTCTGCGAGGCGGGCGTCGCGCGTCGCAAGCATTGACCATGCTTGCACCATCAAAGAGTTGTGGTACGCGAGGTCGGAGACCTTCCCGGCCCGCTCCCCGGTACCGAGGTAGTCGGTGACAATGTCGGGTGCGACGATCGCTTCGGCTTTGAAGATGGTGGCCGGCGCGACTATCCGGGTCATCGCCCTGAGCGCCTGGGTTATTGCGTGCACCTCAGGCTGGTTCTGGCAGTCGGTCCCGAGGCGTTTCCAGATGAACGCGATCGCGTCGAGGCGCAGGCAGTCGACCCCGCGGTTTGCGAAGGACAGGACTATGGATGCGAACTCCATGAACACGTCGGGGTTCGACCAGTTGAGGTCCCACTGCCAGGAGTTGAACGTCGTCCAAACCCAGCCACCCGCCTCCTCGTCGAAGGTGAAGTTGCCCGGGGAAGAAGCCGGGAACACCTCGGGAAGCGATCGTTCGTAGCGCTCCGGCATCTCCCGGTCGTCGAATACGTGGAAGTAACGCCGGTAACGCTCGTCACCTTCGCGCGCTGCGGCCGCCCAGCGGTGCTCCCTTGCGACGTGGTTGAGGACCAGGTCGAGGGTGAGGCTGATTCCTGCCCCGTGAAGCGCTCCGGCGAGTTTCTCCAGGTCGGCCATGGTCCCGAGGTCGGGTCTGACCTGGTCGTAGTCGGCGACTGCGTACCCGCCGTCGTTCGGAGCGGGTCGTGGCAGCAGTAGGGGCATCAGGTGGAGGTAGCTGACGCCGAGCTCGTTCAGGTAGCCGATGCGCTCGGATATCCCGTCGAGCGTCCCGGCGAAAAGCTCGGTGTAAGCGGCGTAGCCGACCTCGCTCTCGCGCTGGAACCAGTCGGGCCTGAGCAACCGCTGCGTATCCCGGAGCTGTAGTTCCGGGCGGCGCGCCTTGAACGCAGCGGCCATTAGAGCTTCGACGCGATCGACGAGCCCGGTATCTCCGTAGACCGTAAGCAGCCCGTCCCGAAGGTCGGGAAGCCAGCGTTGACGGCGTTCCTCCAAGCACAATGACACGAACAGGCGAACCTCCCACCCGGCACGATAGCGTTTACACACGCTCGGGAGGGAAGTGAAGTCGTTGGCAATCACAATCCGTGACATAGCTCGTGAAGCAGGGGTCTCCACGGCTACGGCGTCGCGAGCTCTGCGCCGCCTGCACAACGTGGACCCCGCGACGATCGCGAGGGTTCAGGCGGTGGCGGAGCGCCACGATTACGTCGTTTCTGCAGCCGCGTCCCGCTTGGCTGGTGGCCGGACGGGCAGTGTAGCTGCGATAACCCCGTACATCTCACGCTGGTACTTCTCCGGCGTCCTGAGCGGCGTCGAGAGGGTGCTTCAACAGGCCGAAACGGATCTGCTCCTCCTCGCCGCCGGCGATCCCGACCGCGTGTCGAGGATCCCTCCGATCCGCCATCTTGCGAGGAGGGTGGACGGTTTTCTGGTGCTCTCACTTGACCCTGATAGCTCTGCTCTCGGGGGACTGCTCGAGTCGGAGGCGCCGACCGTCCTCGTCGGCACGAAGTGGCCCGGCGTGCCGAGCGTCAGAATCGACGACGAGAGCGCCGCCCGGCTCGCCACGCAGCACCTGCTCAACCTCGGCCACCGTCGCGTCGGCATGATCGCAGGGCGCCCGGGCCGGAGTCCATTCCTCGCTGAACGGGCGCGCAAGAGAGGCTTCGAGGCGGCTGTCGCCGGAAGCTTGGCGGGCGCCGGGCCGCCGGAAGTGGCGTACGGGGACTTCACGGTCGACGGCGGCGAGACTGCGATGAACGCTCTACTCGCCCAGCCGGACCCACCGACGGCGGTGTTCGTGATGTCCGACGAGATGGCCTTCGGGGCGATGCGGGCCCTTCGGATGCACGACCTCGTCGTCGGAAGCGACGTTTCACTCGTCGGCTTCGACGGTCACGAGCTCGCGCCGATGCTCGAGCTCACGACGGTCGTTCAGCCTGTCGCTGACATCGGTGCCACGGCGGCCCGGATGCTTCTCGGTCAGATCACCGAGCCGAGCGGTGCGGAATCCCGGGAGATCGAGCTTCAAACACAACTCGTTGTACGGGCATCCTCGCGTCCACCACGGGATTAGCGCTGATCAGAACCCATTTATGAGAACATTTTTAAGGAGAATTTGCTTTCTCGTTAATCCAGATGTAATGATAACGGTTGCATCCATCACGAGGGAGGGACAGATGGCCCACAAGAAAAGGGCAATGGCAGTAACCGCTTCTGTGTCTGCAATGGCGCTCGCGTTGTCAGCGTGCGGTTCGAGCAGCAAGAGCGCGTCCAGTTCGGCAACCACCGCAGCGTCGGGTTCGGGAGCTACCACCGCAACCACCGCAGGATCGACTCTCACCGGTGCGTGCGCTCCGTACTCCCAGTACGCGGGTCACAAAGGCACCGTGACGATGTTCGGTTCTATCCTCGCACCAGAGTCCACGTCGCTCGAAACGTCGTGGTCGCAGTTCGAGCAGTGCACCGGGATCACGATCCAGTACACCGGTTCAAACAGCTTCGAGTCGCAGCTTCCCGTCGAAGTCCAAGGTGGAAGCCCGCCTGACCTTGCGATCATCCCGCAGCCCGGTCTGCTCGCCGAGATGGTCAACTCCGGCGCAGTCAAGAAGCCGCCCGCCCAGACAGTCGCCAACGAGGCGAACTGGCCGGCGATCTGGAAGACGCTCGCGACTGTCAACGGCACTTTCTACGCCGCTCCTGAGAGTGCCAACATGAAGACGATGGTCTGGTACTCGCCGAAGGAATTCGCCGCGAACGGCTGGACCGTGCCGACCACCTGGGCCGGGTTGATGACCCTGTCAGCGCAGATCGCTGCATCGGGCAAGATGAAGCCCTGGTGCGGTGGCATCAGCTCCGGCACCGCCACCGGCTGGCCGTCTGCTGACTGGCTCTCGCAGGTCGTCCTCGGCGACTTCGGCGGCACCGTCTTCGACAACTGGGTAGCTGGCAAAGTGACGTTCTCGTCTCCGCAGATCCAGGCCGCAATGACCATCCTGAAGAACTGGATGCAGAACCCGGCATGGGTCAACGGTGGCTTCGGCGGCGTTTCGTCGATCGCAACGACGACCTTCCAGGACGCAGGGCTCCCGATCCTCAAGGGTCAGTGCGCCATGCTCCAGCAGGCGTCGTTCTACGAGGCGCAGCTGCCGACCGGCACGACGGTAGGTAGCGCCCCGACAGACCAGGCGATGGCATTCTACCTTCCGCCCGTGAACCCTTCGATCACCAGCCCAGTCATGGGTGGCGGTGAGTTCACCACGGCGTTCTCCAGTGCTCCGGCCGTTCAGATGGTGCAGAACTATCTGTCCTCGCCGCAGTGGGCCGAGAGCAGGATCAAGGTTGCCCCCGGATGGGTTTCCGCTAACACCAAGGTCCCGACGTCCCTCTACACGGACCCGATCGACCAGCTGTCGGCCAAATACCTGTCGGACCCGAACGCCACGTTCCGCTTCAGCGCAGACGACTCGATGCCCGCATCGGTTGAGAACACCTGGTGGAAGGCGAGCACAGAGTGGTTCGCCGGAAGCCAGAACCAGGTTCAGACCGCAGCGCAGATCGACGCCGCGTTCAAGTCGGCCGGCTAACACAGCCGGACCAAAGGATAAAACCAGCCGTAACGGTGTCGGCCTGCTCCCGTGCAGGTCGACACCACTCGGTTGGTCGCAACAAGCTGTTCAAGATAGGGCAACCCATAGCGTGACGAGGGCCCGTCTGCCAGTTGGCAATCGCCGGCCTGCTCAACAGTGTTCTGAAATGGTGGGGAAACAATGCATCTTCTGACCACGTCTCTCGGCAAGCTTCTCAGCGTGATCGAGGCCGTCGGTGGTTTCGTGGCGCTACTTGCCTTACTCTTCTGGGTAGCGGGCAGGGTTCGAGGCCGCTTCGAGAAGCCG
>JAKCEB010000009.1 GCA_021838305.1 Actinomycetes bacterium
CTCAGGGCCGCTCGCCCCTAAAGAAATGGGCGTCATCCTCGCTGTAGCAGTCGCCCTCGACGCCCTCGTCGTTCGACTCGTGTTACTCCCAGTCCTGCTCCGCCTGGGGCGCCACCACATGTGGTATCGCCCCGCCTGGCTCGACCGGGTTCTGCCCCACGTCCGTTTCGCCCATTGATAACGCCCGGATCAGCCGACTACCAGCACCACCGCTGAGGCAAAGCGGTGCGGAGCGGAGCCAGTCCGGGTAGAGCCTGAGACACCAACCAAGGAGAACCCAATGAACTACACAAAGACGATCAAGCTGGACATCGGTTATGACGAGGCAGTCCCTATAGTGAAAGCAGCCCTGAAAGCGAGAGGGTTCGGCACCCTGAGCGAGATCGACGTGCGAGCTACCTTGGACGAAAAGATCGGCTACCAGATGGAGCCATACCTCATAATCGGCGCCTGCAATCCGGCCCTGGCGAGCCGGGCGATCGAAGCCGAGCGGGAGATAGGGGCCCTGCTGCCTTGCAACGTCGTCGTGCGCGGCGCCGGACCCGGTGTCATCGTCGACGCCATGGACCCCGCCATCATGGCCAGCGTCACAGCCAACCCGAAGCTGAAGCCGATCGCCGACGAGGCAAGCCGCCTCATCGACGAGGCACTGTCAGAACTCGCCCAGGAGACTCCGCGCGAGCCGCGGGCTAGGCAGTGAGGGGGACCGTCGGATCGAACGACGCCCAGCTGCGCGGTCTACATCCGCCACGCTGTTCGAGGCGGTCCGAAGGCTCTCTTCGTTAGAAGCTATAGCGGTGCCGGCGTTGTTCGGCTAGGCGCGCGGCATATGCGGCGGCCTCCGAGCGCCTGGACATCCCCAGCTTGGCTAGCAGGTGGGACACGTAGTTCTTGATCGTCTTCTCAGCTAGGAACATCACTTCGGCGATCTGACGATTTGTGAGTCCCTCGGAGATGAGATCGAGTATTCGCCGCTCCTGCGCGCTGAGGTCCCGAAGCTCGTCGGGCTCGTCGGGCGGGTTCCGGAGCCGATCAAGGACCCGGGCCGTAACTACGCTATCCAGGAGACTCTCACCGGCGGCAACTCGCCGGATGGCGGTGACCAGGTCGCCGCCGCGAATCTGCTTCAGCACGAAGCCCGAGGCGCCGGCCATGATCGATGCGAACAGGGCGTCATCGTCGGAAAAGCTTGTAAGCATGATGCACTTGACCTGAGGATTGTCCGAGCGGATGTCCCGGCAGACCTCTATCCCCGTGGCGCCCTCCCCGAGGCGCACGTCCAGCACGGCCACGTCAGGTTTGCTTCGAGGAATCTTCTCCAGTGCCTCCTTAGCAGTCGAGGCCTCGCCAACCACGACCATGGACTTGTCGGTCCACAGCAAGTCGCGAATGCCACGCCTCACCAACTCATGATCGTCGAGGAGAAAGACTCGCGTCTGAGCAGGGGTGTCTCTCCGCTGGACAGTGTCGGTCATCGCTTACTAGCTTCGCATGCGGGCGGCCCAGGCAGAATAGTCTTTTGCCATTATGGTGGCGTGACCGACATGGTGAACACTACCGAGGGGGTCGTCGTGGGTCCGCTGGAAGGACTCCACGATCCCGACCGCCTACGGGACCTCCTCGAAGCGGTCCTCGGAATAAGTTCAGATCTGTCGCTCCCACACGTGCTCCGGCGCATCGTGGAAGCTGCAGTCCGGGTCATCGGCGCCCGCTACGGGGCGCTCGGGGTTCTCTCCGACCAGCACAACGGTCTGGCCGAGTTCGTCCACGTAGGTTTGTCCGACGCCGAGGTCGAACTCATCGGTCCGCCACCGGAAGGGCGCGGCGTTCTCGGCCTTTTGATCGTCGAGCCTCAACCGCTCCGACTGGCTGATCTCGGCCAGCATCCCGATTTCTTCGGGTTTCCCGCCAACCACCCGCCTATGAAGTCCTTCCTCGGCGTGCCCATTCGGATACGCCAGCAGGTGTTCGGCAACCTCTACCTGACAGACAAGCGAATGGGGGGCGAGTTCTCTGCAGAGGACGAGCAACTCGCCGTTGCCCTTGCGAGTGCTGCCGGGATCGCCGTAGACAACGCCCGTCTGCACGCGCGGGTTCGTGATTTGACCCTCATCGAGGACCGGGAGCGTATCGCCGCCGACCTTCACGACACCGTGATACAGCGACTCTTCGCCACTGGTCTTGCTCTCCAGGGAACTATCCCTGCCATCGAATCGCCTGAGGCGGCCGGACGGGTGGAGACGGCGGTCGAGGATCTCGATGAAACCATCCGACAGATCCGCTCCGCAATCTTCGCCCTCCAGAGGCCGCGTGTTGGTGGACGGACACCGAGAGCTGAGATCGTGGCCCTTTCGAGAGAGGCAGCCGCTAGCCTGGGATTCGAGCCCCATCTCCACCTTGACGGTCCCATAGATTCGGTGCTGAGCGACGACGTCGTTGTTCATCTGCTCAGCACGTTTAGGGAAGCTTTGTCCAACGTGGTCCGCCACGCCGACGCCGGCCGTGTCGACGTCACGGTGGAGGTGACGGGTGGACAGGTTCGGATGGAGGTGAAAGACAACGGGGTCGGGCTGCCGCCGACCCTCCGTCCAGGCGGACGTGGGCTCATCAATATGGGTCACCGAGCCGAAACTCTCGGCGGATCCATGTCTGTCTCCCCAGCGGCCGACGGTCGGGGAACCGTGCTGAACTGGTGGGCGCCCCTGAAAGCAACCGCGTGACGTTGGTTTCCTCGGGCGATTTGCCTCCAGCCTCAAAAGCACGTCCTCAAAGGTGGACCATTTCCAGCCCGTTCGTGAAGTCGACTGTGTCAAACGCTGGCTAAGTGGAAAGGATCAGGCCGTCAGGAAATTCCTGGTCGGTTCGATCCCGAGACCCCGATTTAGCCGAATCCGACTGAAAGGCTTTGATGAAGCACCTTAGGTTTCGACGCTTGCGGCGAGGTCGAGGTTCCGGGTGGCGCCCGCAGCGGTGGCAACTGTGGTTGCTTGCAGTGAGCTCCACCGTTGACTTCCTCGCTTGGCTTTACCCGGGTTCGGCGGCCGGCGTTGGTGCAAATGCGGGGCAGATGACGCCGCCCGGCTCCCTCGCGATAGCAACCTCGGCGACGCCGGCTGGTGCGATTGTCCAGCGCGGGTCACTCGGCCTGATCGCCACGCTGGTGCTAATGATCGCACCGATCGTCGTGTTGTTCGGACTCTCCTTTTTCCTGTCCACGCGTCGTCACGTCGTCGACGTTACGCAGCTGTCCGCCTGCCCTGACGGCGAAGGATCCCTTTCCGATACAGCGCGTGTAGCGGTGGCGTCCGAACATGAGGGACCCTTAGCCGGCGAGCGGCTCGAAGGCTTCTTCAAGCCGGGCAACGGTGTCTTCGTCGAGTGACTCCAGCACTTCGATAGACGCCATGTTGTCCCGGACCTGCTCGACGCGGCTGGCTCCGGTGATCACCGTCGAGACGTTCGGGTTGTGCGCGCACCACGCGATTGCGACCTGCGCAGGCGTCGCCCCAAGCTTCGCCGCCACTTCGCACAACTCGTCCACGGCGTGGTGGGCCTGCGGATCCGTCAACCTCTTTCGTAGCCATTCGTAGCCCGGCAGGGCTCCACGTGAGTCGTCGGGGATGCCGTCGCGGTACTTGCCGGTGAGCAACCCCGAGGCGAGAGGGCTCCACGTGGTGAGCCCGAGCCCGATTTCGGGGTAGAGGCGGGCGTATTCACGTTCGACCTTGGCCCTGGTGACCAGGTTGTACTGGGGCTGTTCCATCACGGGCTTGTGAAGATGGTGGCGTTCCGCGATCTCCCAGGCGGCTCTGATCTCGTCCGCCGGCCACTCCGAGGTGCCCCAGTAAAGGGCCTGGCCGCGCTCAACCATGTCGTGCATAGCCCAGACGGTCTCTTCGAGAGGGGTGCCGGGATCGTTGCGGTGGCAGAACACCAGATCGACGAAATCGAGGCCGAAGCGCTCCAAGCTTCCTTCGATGGCCTGGCGGAGGTACTTCCGGTTGAGGGTGTTGCGCATGTTGGGTCCGGAATGAAGCCCCCAGAAGAGCTTCGTCGACACCACGTAGTCGTGGCGCTGCCATCCGAGCTCGCGTATCGCCTCGCCCATGATCCGCTCCGACTCGCCTCCCGAGTAAGCCTCGGCGTTGTCGAAGAAGTTCACTCCGGCGTCGCGGGCAGCCTGGAGGCAGTCGGCTGCGCCACGGCCGGCGAGCTGCGGGCCGAACGTAACCCACGAGCCGAACGACAGCACGCTCACTTTCAGACCGGAGCGACCAAGATTTCGGTAGGGCATCTTCATGGTTTCAAGGTACCGGGCGCCCGAGTTGATCCGTCCCGGGCCGCCTAATTCGCTGCGCGGGGGTCAGCGAAGAGCTCGCTGCGGCGGATCTTGCCGATGGCGGTGCGAGGAATCGAGGTCGTCACCACCATCTGCTTCGGGGCGGCCCAGCGAGCGAGGCGCTCACCGACCAGGTCGCGCAGCTCGCCAAGCTGCGGTGGGCGTTGCTCATCGACGGGCACCACCCAGGCGACCACCCGCTCTCCCCATTCGGGATCGGGTAACCCTCTGACGGCAACGTCAGCCACTGCAGGGTGCGCGCGGAGGATGTCTTCGATCGGCGCCGGCCATATTTTTTCCCCTCCGGAGACGATCACGTCGCCGATGCGCCCGTCGACTTCGAGCCGTCCGTCCGCTGCGATCCGCCCGGCGTCTCCCGTCGCGAACCACCCGTCGTGGTCGAAAGGGAAAGTTCCGTCGCGATAGCAGCGCAACAGCATCGGGCCTCTCAGGCGTATCTCGCTGCTGCGCGCGTCGACGTCCACCTCGACGCCGTCGAGAGGGACCCCGCCGTAGACCAGCCCGCTGGCGGTCTCGGTCATGCCGTACGTTCCTACGACGTTGTCGGGAAGGTCGCTCGGGTAGGCGGAGCCGCCGAGCACGACGGTATGGAACAGGCTCGCCGGGGTCCTGGCCAAGGCAGTACCGACGAGGGAAACGAAGCAGTCAGGCCCGCTCAGGGCGCGTGCCGCGTCGGCGTCGAAGCCGGCCAGGACGTCGAACGGCGTACCGGTGACCATTGCGCGAGTCACGACCGCGAGACCGCCGATGTGGTTGAGCGGGAGGCACGCGAGCCAACGGTGACATCCGGGATCCACGCCGAGACGCTTCGACGTGGCATGGGCGGAGGCTTCGATCGCGGAATGAGTCAGGACCACGCCCTTCGGCTGGCCTGTCGTCCCGCTCGTGGACATGATCAGCGCATCCCCAGGCTCGGTCGGCTCGCCACCGCCAAGTTGGGAGCGTTGCGCTTGCGGGCCGATAACCGCCGACGCGCCGAGAACCTCAAGCGTCTCGGCTTGAGCCGGCTTCGCCATTCGCTGGTCGAGGGGCAGCGCGGTGTCGCCCGCATCCCATACCGTCCGCAGCGCGGCGACGAATTCGGGTCCGCCTGGGAGGTCGATTGCCACGAGTGCCGCCATCAGCGGTAGTTTGCCACCCCGTGAAGGCTTCGCAACATCCGTGGGTGCTCGGCGCCAGGCCTCGCACGCTTCCGGCGTCGGCGGTGCCGGTCATCATTGGTACAGCCGTGGCCAGGGCAGGCGGCCAGGTGATCTGGTGGCGCGCGTTGTGCGCTTTGGTCGTCGCAGTCGCCTTGCAGGTGGGCACGAACTACGCGAACGACTACAGCGACGGAGTGCGCGGAACCGACGTTGCCCGGGTGGGGCCACTTCGACTCGTCGCCTCAGGATTGCGCAGCCCTTCCCAGGTGAAGCGGGCGGCGATGATCAGCTTCGGTGTCGCCGGGGTCGCCGGTCTCGTCATAGCGGCGTACGCCGGCTGGTGGCTTATCGCTGTCGGCGCGGCATGCGTCGCGGCGGGATGGTTCTACACCGGCGGCCCGAGGCCGTACGGGTATGCCGGATTCGGTGAGCTGTTCGTCTTCGTGTTCTTCGGGTTGGTGGCGACCGCAGGCACCGCCTACATCCAACTCGGCCGGCTCACGGCTGTGGCCGGGTTGGCTGGAGCCGCGTCGGGGCTTTTCGCCGTCGCACTGTTGGTGGTCAACAACCTCCGAGACGTCGAAGGCGATGCCGTGTCGGGCAAGCTGACGCTGGCCGTTCGCGTCGGGGCGTCTGCGACGAGGCGTGTCTATGTTTGTTGCATGGCGCTACCTTTTGCCTTCGCAGCCGGTGTAGCGGTGTGGAAAGTGGGCGCCCTACTCGCTGTTGCGGCGGTGCCCCTTGCAGCGATACCCGCACGGAAGGTGCTGGCCGGGACATCCGGTCGGGCTTTGATCGAAGTCCTGGGCGAGACGGGACGCGCGCAACTGGCGTTTGGTCTGGCGCTGGCCGTCGGCCTTTGGTTGTGATTCGGAATGCTCAATCGTAGGGTGCCGGCTCAGTGCGGCCTATCGCCGTTTCGTGCTCAGTGTTCGCCGTGCGAACGTGCGATCCAGTTCGTCACCCCGCTAGCGAACTCGTTGGGCCGCTCCAGATGGCAGGCGTGGCCCGAACCGGGAATGATCAAGAGGTCGGCGTTTGCACCTATGGCGTTGACGAGGCGTCGTGCGAGAGTGCAGTATTTGGAGTCGAGCTCCCCGGCTACTACCAGAACCGGCATTTCCAGGTCGTGTAAGGATTCCCAGAGCGGATCGAATGTTCCGCTCCCGGCTAGGCGCAGACTGGAGGCCAGACCGATGGCGGAACCTCCGAGTCGCGACTCGAGGGCCGCGGCGGCCGGGGGGAGCGTGGAGAAGATCGGCTGCGCGAGCCACCAGGCGACGAACCCTTCGATTCCCTCCCGCTCTACTCGTTCTGCGAGGGCGTCGTCGGACGCCCTCCTGGTGGCCCGCTCGGATGGATCGTCAATGCCCGCGGTGGTGCTCACGAGTACGAGGCCTGTCACGGCTCGGGGATTGGCGAGCGCCACATGAAGCGCGAACCGTCCGCCCATCGAGTAGCCAACCCAGACCGCCGGGCCACCCGATCCGGCTGCAAGGACCGTTTTCGTCATCAGCTCGGCGCCGTCTCGGAGGCCGGCTTCGACGGCGGCGGACCGCCCATGGCCAGGGGCGTCGAGCGCGACTGTCTCGAACGTGTCGCCGAGATCCTCCCTAAAGGCGGCCCACGCCAGGGTGGATTGGGTGAACCCGTGTACGAGCGCGAGACGCATGCCCGCCCCCGGATTTCGCACGTCGACGTGAAGGTCGGCTTCCACGCAACGATGATGTCAGGAGACGAGCGCTGATGCCGGACAGCCCGGAGGGCGCTTTCGTGGATTCGGGCGTGACGCAGGCGGGCGTGACGCAGGCGGGCGCGAGGGGGCCGGCTGTGACGCAGGCGGACGTGCAGGCGGCTTTCTGCGCCGTCCTGTGCGACGAGTGGGCCAGAGCGGGTATCACCGACGCGATCGCGTCGCCCGGGTCGCGCTCGACGCCGATGGTGGTGGCGCTTGACGCCGAGGAGCGCATCCGGGTCACCGTCGTTCTCGACGAGCGCTCTTCCGGTTTCGTCGCGCTCGGGGCGAGCCTGGCCGGCGGTCGGCCGGTGATCGCGGTCACCACGAGCGGTACGGCGGCGGTCGAGATGCACCCTGCGGTCGTGGAAGCCTCCCAGGCGGGGGTGGCGCTCATAGTGGTGACCACCGATCGTCCCCCTGAATTGCACGATGTCGGTGCCCCGCAGACAGTCGACCAGCACGGACTGTACGGCGCATCGACGCGTTGGGCGTTCGACCCGGGGGTTGCCGATCTGGCATCGGCGGCGACGTGGCGGTCGGTTGCTTCACGTTGTGTCGTCGAGGCTGTCAAAGGTCCGGGCCCGGTTCATCTCAACCTTCCTTTCCGTGAGCCACTGCTCGGGTCGGCCTCTGCTGTCGGACTTCCACCGGGTCGCCCAGGTGTAAGACCGTGGCACGCATCCGGTGACCTCGTGGCGGCGCGAGTGCCTATCGGCGTAACTGATGAGTTGAAGGGCGCATTGTCATCGCGCCGAGTAGCTGGTGCGGGCGGCGCCGCTGGGGCGGATGGTGGTCTGGCCAGGCTCGGACTCATCGTCGCAGGCGAAGGAGCCGCATCAAACGACGCCGAGCGCGAAGCGATCCTTGACGGCGCTGAACGTCTCGGCTGGCCCGTCCTCGCCGACCCGCGTTCTGGGCTCCGGCTGAGACACCGCCTCGTGGTTGCTGCCGCAGATCAGTTGCTGCGCTGCCCGCAGGTGAGCGCTATGGTGCCAGAAGCCGTGTTGCGGCTCGGTGCTCCCTGGGCGTCGAAGGTGCTCGGAAGCTGGCTTGCGAGCCTTGACGACGACATCCCGCAGGTCCTCGTCGACCCGCGCGGCCGCTGGTTGGACCCTGACCGCAAAGCGTGGCATATCCTTGCGGCGTCCCCATCGGCGGTCGTGACGGCGCTAGCGGATGATGCCGGTCGGGGCGCACCGCAGGCGGGGGGAGACTGGGTCGCGTATTGGAGACGCGCCGACGACGCAGCCGGGGGAGTGTTCGAGAGCCTGCTTGACGGAGGCGGCGAGCTGAACCTCTCCGAGCCGGCGATCGCCAGGGCGGCCCTCGCTTCGGTGCCCGACGGCGGCATCCTATTCGTGTCGTCGTCGATGCCGGTACGCGACGTCGAGTGGTTCGGGGCGGCCCGCAGCGGGGTGACGGTTCTTTCCAATCGCGGGGCGAACGGGATCGACGGGGTACTCTCTAGCGCAATCGGCGTGGCGCTCGGCTGCGGGCGGCGTCCTGTCGTCGCGCTCGTCGGGGACCTCGCGTTTCTATACGACGCAGGGGCTCTGCTCTGGGCGGCTCGTCGAGATGTGAACCTCAGCGTCTTGGCGCTCGACAACGACGGGGGAGGGATCTTCTCATTCCTACCCTACGCCGGCGCGATGCCCCCGGAACGCTTCGAGAGGTACTGGGGGACGTCGCACGGTGTCGACCTGGCGACACTGGCGGGCGCGTACGGAGTACCTGCCGAGCGGATCCCCGACCGGGTGTCGCTCGAACGCTATCTCGGCGGTGCCGGATCCAACTCCGGGGTGAGAATCGGCGTAGTCAGCTCCAACCGGTTGGCAAACGTCGCCGACCACGACCGGATCGCTGACGACATTCGTGGCGCGCTCGCTACACCCGCCGGCTCCGTCAACGGCGAACACTGAGGAATTCGAGAACGGCGGGGGCAGCGCCCGGAACCTGCAACAAGAAGAGGTGGCCTCCGTCGAAGACGGCGAGGCTGGCGCCGGGGATTCGCTCGGCGAGCCGCTCACTGTTGGCGAGCGCAGCAATGCCGTCAAAACGTCCCGCTGCGACAAGAACCGGGCAGGCTACTTCGGCCAGCCTCGCCCAAGTGTCGTGGTGGCGCCGCGCTTCGAGCTGAGCGACAGCGCCAACGTCTGCCGGAGGGGAACTCTGCAGCCGAGCGAGGGTGGCCCTTCCGATCGGGTCAAGATTCGCCGGGTCGGCCCAGCGGGTGTCGAGAAGAGCGAGCATCCGCCGGGCCCGCTCATCAGGGGCGAGTTCTGAAAGCTCATGCAGCGGAAACGACGCCCCGCCGTCACCTCCACTCGAAGTGCACGCGAGGACCGCCCGCTCGATCCGATCCGGGTGGCGCAATAGGAGCTCCTGCGCGACCATTCCGCCGAACGACACTCCGATCAAGGCGACCCGATCCCATCCCGCCCAGTCGATCACCGCAGCGGCGTCATCGGCGAAGTCCGCCATGGTGGACGGCCCGGCGGGCCGGTCGCTCTGGCCCAGCCCGCGCTGGTCGTAGCAAACGACATCGAAGGCGTCGACGCCCGGCATGTCGAATCCGTTCGGCCTTACCCTCAGGTCGCCCCCCGTACCACTGATGTATAGAAGCGGTGGCCCATTTCCAGCCCGTTCGGCGTAGAGACGCAAGCCGTGGTGTTCAATCCATGACACAGCACGAGGTTAGCGGTGCGCCTGAAGTTCCAAACCTGATGATCCCTACCGCAAA
Source organism: Actinomycetes bacterium (assembly GCA_021838305.1). Lineage (GTDB taxonomy): Bacteria > Actinomycetota > Acidimicrobiia > Acidimicrobiales > Palsa-688 > JAJZAM01. The sequence continues at coordinate 9,981 of JAKCEB010000009.1, forward strand.
ATTAGCGTAATTCGGCTATAACGGTCGCTCGGAGCGCCCTCTGGGCCGGCCCTGGATGAGACTGTGCGTGAAATTGCACGGTTTTGGTGCAATTACACGCACAGTCTTTTCCCGGGACCTCCGATGTCGTACTGGCCGCTGGCCGCTGGCCGCTGGCCGCTGGCCGCTCGCCGCTCGCCGCTTCCCGGCGCGGCCGGAAGCGGCTCTGATACGCAGTTGCTACGGACGCACGAGCGCGGCGAGGAGCGCCTGGAGCTTCAGCTGCGTCTCGGTCAGTTCGCTCGCCGGATCCGAGCCGGCCACGATGCCGTTGCCTGCGAAGATACGCGCCCTGTTGGCGACGACTTCGGCGCTCCTGATGCCGAGAACGAAGCAGCCGTCTCCCCGGCTGTCGAGCCAGCCGACCGGGCCGGCGTAACGTCCCCGCTCGAAACCCTCGACCTTCTGCAGGTAACGAATAGCGGCGTCTGTCGGAGATCCGCCGACGGCCGGAGTCGGGTGAATCCGAGCGACAAGCTCCAGCACTCCGGGGGCTTGCGGCGAAAGACGGCCCGTGATCCGCGTGGCAAGATGCGAAACGTTGCGCAGCGACATTACGGACGGCGTCTCGGGGACATCGAGCGATTCGCAGACCGGCGCAAGGCTTCCTGCGATCGCCTCGACGACCACCCTGTGCTCCCTGCGTGTCTTCGGGGCGGCCATGAGCGCCCGAATCAGGGCTTCATCGCCGGTAGTGTTCCCGCTTCTTGCGACGGTCCCGGCCAGTGGATGGCTCTCGACTTCGGCGCCATAACGCCTGATCAGCAGTTCGGGGCTCGCCCCTAGGAAGTCGTCGACTTTGAAGACCGTGCAGGAGGGGTAGAGCGAAGCGAGCCGTTCGAGAAGTTCGGAGACAACGAAGGGTCGGTCTGCTTCGATCTCTATGCAGCGTGCGAGCACAACTTTGGCGAATGCGCCCGCATCGATCTGGCGGACGGTCTCTGCTACCAGTTCGGTCCACTCGGAGTGCGCCATTGTCGGGGCAAGGTCGAAACGCTCAGGGGACGGGCCCGGACGCAAGACTCGTGGGGCCTCGACGGACGGCGTGACGGTGGTCTTCCACGACACGGACCCGTCCGAGCCGAAGATCTCTGCGGGCACCACAAGGTGGCCAGGCTCCTCCGGGTCGAAAGCCAAAGCCCCTATAGCTATCGGGCCGCACCCGGGGAGGCGCAGCGGATCGATGGATTCGATGCTGGCGAGCGCGGCGGTCACGGCTGCACGCCCGGCCGGGTCTGCAATCCCGCCGGGGAGATCGATGCGCAGAGCCTCGCCGCGCCCCGCGATGCCGACGTCGCCTGTGGCGAACAGCCAGCCGTCGTCTCCGGCTGCGTCGATCAGCTTCGGCGGATCGTCGACTACGACAGTGGTGGCCACCATCTTTGCGTCGGGGACGTCGAGCGGACGCGCACTCATCGGGGTATCACGCGGCGGGTGGCGGTGATCAGCTGCGTGATACCTCCCGATAGCAACCGGTGGCGGATTGAGCCGAAACCGGCGTCGTCGAGCATGTCGAGGATCCGATCCGCTGGCGGCAGGTACGCAACGGACTTCGGCAGATAGCCGTAGGCGTCCCGGTCCGACAGGAGCGCCCCGAGTTGGGGCACGACCTTGTTGAAGTAGAAACCGTGGGTTTCGCGCAGCACGAAGTTCTTCGGGACCGACACGTCGAGCAGAGCTATACGTCCACCGGGCCGCAGGACCCGCGATAGCTCCTGGAACACCGGTTCGAGCGCGACGAAGTTCCGGAGCGCAAACCCAGAGATTGCGCCGTCGACCGAGCTGTCTCTTAGTCCGAGAGCGAGTCCGTCGCCCTGCACAAGCGGTGAGACCGACCGGAAGTGGGTGAGCATCCCGAGCGAGGAGTCAACACCGACGGGTTGAATCCCCGCTCGTTCGAGGTCGCAGCAGAGGTCTCCTGTGCCGCATGCCAAGTCGACGACGACCGATCCGGGCGCCACAGACAAGGCCCTCACAGCCATACGCCGCCACCGCCGGTCTATCCCGAACGTCATCAGCCGGTTCACGAGGTCGTAGCGTGGGGCGATGGTGTCGAACATGGTGCGCACAGCGCGCACCTTCTCGTCGCCTTGAGGTAGAGAAGAGATCAGAGGTAGTACCGGAAGAGGACCTCGGCGACGCAGGCCGGCTTCGTGGCACCCTCTACCTCGTAGGTGACTATCAGCTTCACTTGAACGCCGCCGGACACGTCGTCGACGCTCGCGAGCTCCACACCGGCGCGCAACTTGGACCCCACCGGAACCGGCGAGGGGAAGCGCAGCTTGTCGATGCCGTAGTTGATTCCCATCGAGATACCCGACACGGCCATGACCTCGCCGAGAAGCGTTGGGGTCAGTGACAACGTCAGGTAACCGTGGGCGATCGGGCCGCCGAACGGGCCGGACTTCGAGCGCTCCAAGTCCACGTGGATCCACTGATGGTCGCCGGTGGCGTCAGCGAAAAGGTTCACCTGGTCTTGAGTGACCACCTTCCAGTCGCTGTATCCCAGGTGCTGGCCGACGTGGCTTTTGAGTCCCTCTATTCCTTCGATCGTCGTTGTCATGCGATCAGGCTACGCCAGTCCGGCTTGCTCAACGAAACCAGGTCTTGCGGTATGCACGGCTTTGAGGATGCAGGAGCAGCGCCAAGAGTACCCCATAAAACAGGAGGTTGACCAACTGCACGAAGGAGAAATACTGGATCAGGATCGCAAGGAACAGAACTGTGACCCCGACTCCGAGCCAGTAGCCCCACTTCTTCTCGTTCGCTATCCCCAAGCCCGCAGCAGCCTGGCCGATCACTACCAGGGCGCCGATGCCACCGAGGGTGAAAAGCTCGCCGTCGAGCAGACCGAACGCTGCGTTTATGTACATGATGACCGTGGCCATCATCAGTGTCTGCGGCTGTGTCTTGTCCAGCCAGCGAATCGAAGTGGAAGCCATGAGTGTATTTTTGCACTACCGCAGGGAAAAACTGTGTGCGGCTTCGCTGATTATCAGGCTTCCGCCGCTGCTTTCGTATCTCGCGCACTCAACTGGCCGCACGCGGCGTCGATTTCGGTCCCCCGGTTGCGGCGCACAGTAACGTTGACCCCCAAGGCCAGAAGCTCGTCGCGGAAGCGTCTCACCCCGGCGGGAGGGGTGCCACGGGTTGCGAAGCCGTCGGTCGGGTTGAGGGGGATCACGTTGACGTGCGCCCCGAGGCCGGATGCGATTTCGGCCAGTTCCCTGGCGTCCGAGGGGCTGTCGTTGACGCTGTCTATCAAAGCCCACTCGAAGCTTAGGCGGCGGTTCTTGACCGCCCGGTACTGCCTGCACGCCTCGACCAGGTCCGAAATCGGGTAACGGCGGTTTATCGGCACCAGACGGTCGCGGAGGGCGTCGTTTGCTGCGTGCAGCGAGACGGCGAGGTTGACGGGAAGCGCCTCGTGAGACAGGCGCCGGATGCCGGGGACGATCCCGACAGTCGACACTGTGATATGCCTTGCCGAGATTGCCATGTCGTTGTGGATCCGCTCGATCGACGCCCACAGCCTCTCGTAGTTGGCCAGCGGCTCTCCCATCCCCATGAAGACGATGTTCGTGAGCCGCCGCGGCAGAGCCCGGCGGCGGGCCTCGGCGACCTGCTCGAGGATTTCGCCGGGTGAAAGATGGCGTGCGAGCCCGGCCTGGCCGGTGGCGCAGAACTTGCATCCCATGGCGCAGCCGGCCTGGCTCGAAACGCAAGCTGTCGCACGGTCCCGGTAGAGCATCAGGACCGTCTCGACGCCGACGCCGTCGTTTCCCGCCCAGAGCCACTTGACGGTCTGGGCGTCGCCAGACACGGACTCCGATACGAGCCGGAGCGCTGCGGGGACGGTTTCGGAGAGGCGCTGGCGAAGATCCTTGGGTAGCGCGGTCATCTGTTCGGGTAGGGCGGCTTGGCGGTAGAGCGACTCCCACACCTGGCGGAGCCGGTAAGGCGGCTGGTCTGCGAGCAGGTGGGACAGCTCCTCCAGGCTCAGGTCGTAAAGGCCGCGCCCGGAGCCCGGCGGCCTCAAGCGCAGCGGCTTGTCGGCGGCTCGCGTGTCGACCCGCCCGGCAGGAGCGCTCAGCGGGTCTCTCGCTCCATCCGCCATGCGGGCCGCGGAAGCGGTCATATCTGGTCCTCGGCACTAGGTTCGACTACGCCCGATGTGGCCACGTCGCCGACGTAGGCCTGGTCGACGTGGTTGACGACGAAGCCCATGTCCACATAGAGCTTGACAGCCCTGACGTTTCCGGCGTCGACGTAAAGCATCCCAGTCCGCAGGCCTCGTCGGTAGAGGTAGTCGAGGCCTGCATCGACGAGCTGTCGTCCGAGTCCCGGGGGGCGGGCGGCGTCGGGGTCGACTGCGATGACGTATATCTCGCCGAGCGGCGGGTCGTGATCGGCGTGGATCCTCGTCCAGCAGAACCCGTCCAGGTTCCCGTCGACGCTTTCGTGCAACAAAAAGCCCTCAGGATCGAACCAGGGTTCCGTCTCTCGCTGCTTGATTGTGTCGAGGTCCCACCCGCCTTGTTCGGGATGCCAGTGAAAAGCACGGTTGTTGACCGCCAGCCACTCGTCCTCGTCGATGCCGACGCGGAAGCCCCTGGTGGCAATTCCGACCTGCGGGTCCTCTGTGCCGACGGGGCCTTCCGGCGAGCCGAGCGGAAGCGGGCAGCGCATCTGGTAGAGGGTGCGTCCCCTGGCCAAGCCGATCGACGCGGCGAGACGGTCGTGTTCGGGACGGGCCTGGTTGACCCACATGTGCACGTGGCCACCGCCGGCTTTTGCTACAACGCCGACTGCCCGTTCGAGGAGATCGGAGGCGATCGTGTTGCCGGGTGTCCGGTGGTGCGGCTCGACGACGAACTCCACGCTCCAGCTGTCAGTCCCGCGGCTCACCTGCGCGTAACCGACCGGATGATCGTGATCGTCGTTCCAGACCACGAGCGCAGCGAACCCGGATCTTCCCCCCTGGACCAGGTCCAGCCATGCGTGCTCGTCGATCGGCGCGTGACCGTCAGCGGACTCTGCGGCGCCCAGAAGCGCCGATACTGCCGCGATCTCCATGTCGTCCAACCTCGACTTGACCTGGATGCGCTGCACTCCTGCAGGCTACCGGCAAAGGTTTGGCGGAACGTCTCGCGTGTCCTGCAGCCTCGGACGTCCTATCTTTGCAGGGTGGTCCGACCGCGAACGATACCTGGACGTGCCCGTGAGGCTCACCGCAGGCTTGCGGAGAGCTATCCGGGTAGCGTTACGGACCTGTGCGAGCTCGCGTTCGAGAGCCCGTTCCAGCTCCTGGCGGCGACTGTGCTGTCTGCGCAGACCACAGATATCCGGGTGAATTCGGTCACGCCTGCGCTGTTCGCCCGGTACCCGACCCCGGCCGACCTTGCTTGCGCCGAGACTGGCGAGCTCGAAGAGATCATCCACCAGACTGGATTCTTTCGGGCTAAGGCACGAAGCCTCATCGGCCTCGGGCGCGAACTGGATAGGAGGTTCGCCGGCGAGGTGCCCACGGCTATGGACGACCTGGTCAGCCTGCCGGGGGTAGGCCGAAAGACGGCCAACGTGATCAGAAGCGTCGCGTTCGACCTCCCCGGCCTCGCGGTGGACACCCACGTGGCACGGCTCACGAAACTGCTTGGACTGACCCAGTCCAGCGATCCCGTTCGGATCGAATCCGACGTCTGCGCCCTGCTTCCTCCGCGTGACTGGGGGTCGTTCGGCCTTACGCTGATACTCCACGGCAGGCGAGTCTGCATCGCAAGGCGCCCTCGGTGCGCCGACTGCGCGCTGGCCGACATCTGCCCTTCGGCGTCGTTGCCGACTCGCAAGGCGCCGGCTCCTGGTAAGGGCACTGGCGTGACTCACAAGGCCGCTAGCGTGACTCGAAGGGCCGCGCCGAGCGCCGCGCCTGGGGCGTCTAGCGCCCGATCAAGCGGTCGAGGCGACGCTGTGCCGAGCGAAGCGCCCGCTCCACCTCGAAAAGCTCTGTCCCGAGCCCCTCATGATCCTCCGATCCAAGCCCGCCAGCGATCTCGGTGATCCGGCCTATCAGCTCGTGAAGGCGGCTGGAAACTGAGCTGAGTTCGGCGTTGCTGGACATAGCGGTACCATCATGGACCAAATGGCCCCACCTCACGAACCTGCGGCGCTATCAGGCACCGTGCGATCCGGCGCCGTGCTCTCCGGCGTCCTTCGAACGGTCGATCTTCGCGGAGTAACAGGAAAGCTCAAGAAGCTGCTTCCCGCCCCCGAGATCGTCGACGACGAGGACGCTGCCCAAGTCGTCCGTGCGATCCTGGCGGACGTCAAGGCGCGAGGCGACATGGCTGTCCTGGACGCCACGGAACGCTTCGACCGGGTCCGCCCCGACTCGCTTCGAGTCGACCCGGCCGAGGTAAAGGTAGCGCTCGGTGAGATATCCCCGTCGTTGCGTGATGCCCTCGAAGCAGCGGCAGACAACATAGGCGACTATCACCGCTCGCAACTCCACGACGACTCCGCATACGAGCGCGACGGTGTAAAAGTTACCGAGCTTCGGATGCCCGTCGACAGGGCGGGTCTATACGTTCCCGGCGGCCTCGCACCGCTCGCGTCCACCGTCCTCATGACAGCGATCCCGGCCCGTGTCGCAGGAGTCGCTGAGCTTGCGATGTGCAGCCCGCCAGGACCGGACGGAAAGATAGCGGCGTCGGTGCTTGCCGCCGCAGCCGTCGCAGGCGTCGACGAGGTGTACCAGGTTGGTGGCGCGCAGGCTATCGGCGCTCTCGCTTACGGCACCGAGTCGGTGCCGGCCGTCGACGTGATCGTAGGACCGGGCAATCGGTACGTGGCGATCGCCGAGCGCATGGTCGCAGGTCAAGGGGCGGTTGGAGTTCCGTCTGCGTTCACGGGACCATCGGAGGTTGCGGTCGTAGCCGACGACACGACGGACCCGTCGTTTGCCGCTGTCGACCTGGTGGTGCAGGCCGAGCACGGCCCGGACGGCCTTTCCTATCTGATCACATGGTCCGAAGATGCCGCCAAGCGCATCGCCGGCGAGGTCGCCCGCATCACTGCGCAGTCCCCGAGACGACAGGCTATCGAGGCAACATTCGAACGGGGCGGATTCTGCGTTCTCGTGGACGGGCCGGACCAGGCGATGCAGGCAGCGAACGTGATCGCAGCCGAGCACCTAGAGCTCATGTGCGCCGACGCAGCGGCGCTTGTCGGCAAGGTCACGAGCGCCGGAGCCGTGTTTGTCGGGCCTTGGGCGCCTGCGAGCGTAGGCGACTATGCGGCGGGACCGAACCACGTACTTCCGACCGCCCGCAGCGCAAGGTTCTCCAACGCGCTTCGCGTCGACGACTTCTGCAAGCAGATCCACGTCGTGGAAGTTTCAAGGGCCGGCCTCGACCGCTTGGCCGCCCCGGTGGAGGCATTGGCACTGTCAGAAGGTCTCGCTGCCCACGCCCTTTCGGTAACGATGAGGACATCGGTGTCATGACGCTGCCCTCGTCGCGCCCCGACCTGTCGCTTCGCGAGGGATACCACTCGCCCCAAGTCGACGTAGCCGTCAGGCTCAACACGAACGAGTCGCCATTCCCGCCTCCCGAGGCGTGGGTGCAGGCCCTCGCCGCCGAAGCGACGAGGATCCGCTACAACCGCTACCCCGACCGCTCCGCTACGCGACTGCGCGAAGCGTTGGCGGAGTTGCACCGAGTGCGCCCGGAGCAGGTCTTCTGCGCCAATGGGTCCAACGAGGTGCTGCAGTCGATCTGCCTAGCGTACGGCGGCCCCGGCAGGAGCGCGGCGGTGTTCGAACCGACATATGCGCTGCACAGCCATATCGCTCATTTGACTTCGACGGCGGTGGTGGAGGGACGCAGGCGCGAGGACTTCGAGCTTGACCTCGCCGATGTGGCGGAGCTCAACGCTGCTTCGAGACCGGATATCACCTTCCTGTGCTCGCCCAACAATCCGACCGGCAACTCTGTCGATCCGACGACTGCCGGGGCGGTGCTCGAAGGCGCGGCGGGTCTCGTAGTAGTAGACGAGGCGTACGGCCAGTTCGCCGACTGGTCGGCGATTTCGCTCGTCGATGACGACGTCCCGCTGGTCGTGACGCGCACCTTCTCGAAGACCTGGTCGATGGCGGCCCTCCGGCTCGGTTACCTGGTCGGGCCGGCCCCGGTGGTGGCGGCGTTGGAGCGTGTTGCGCTGCCATACCACCTGGACGCCTTGAAACAGGCGGCAGGATGCCTCGCCGTGCGCTACAACGACGAGATGCAGGAACGCGTAGCTGCAGTCGTCGCCGAGCGCCGCCGCCTGTCATCCGCACTCGAATCGCTTGGTGTGACAGTGTGGCCTTCGTCTGCGAACTTCATCCTCTTTCGCCCCGAAACCCGCAAAGCCGGCGAGGTGTGGCAGGGACTCGTCGATGCCGGCGTGCTTGTCCGCGACACGTCGAGCTGGCCTGGCCTGTCGGGCTGCCTTCGCGTGACCATCGGAACCCGAGTGGAAGACGACCTGTTCACCGCTGCTCTCGAGGAGGTGCTATGACCCGCGCGGCGCAGCGCTCACGTACTACCAAAGAGACCACCGTCAGCGTGCAGATCTGCCTCGACGGGACCGGGCAGACGGAAGTGGCGACTGGACTGCCGTTTTTTGATCACATGCTGGCCCAGCTCGGCCGCCACGGCGGGATCGACATGACGGTGTCGGCGAGCGGCGACCTGGAGGTCGACGCGCATCACACCGTCGAGGACGTCGGTTTGGCGCTCGGCGAATGTGTCAGGGAGGCCCTCGGGGACAAGGCGGGGGTCAGACGGTTCGCGTCCATCGAACTGCCATTGGACGAGGCGCTCATCGCAGTAGCAATCGACCTGTCGGGGCGACCGTTCCTCGCCTACGGGATCGACCACGGAGGTCCCGAAGCGTCACCTCTCGGCAACCCGCCGTTCCACCCTCAGCTGACAGAAGAATTCTGGCGAGCTTTCGTCACTACCTCCGGCATAACCCTTCACATCCGGATGGTCTCCGGTCGCAACACCCACCACATAATCGAAGCCACCTTCAAAGCTGTGGCGAGGGCGCTGCGCGACGCAGTGCGAATAGACGGCGGTAGCGTCCCATCCACCAAAGGCACACTTTGATAGCAGTCCTCGACTACGGCATAGGAAACCTCCGCTCCGCCGAAAAGGCTCTCCTGCATGTGGGCGCGAAAGCACGCCTCGTAAGCGACCCGGATGTCGCGGCCTCTGCTGACGCGGTCGTTTTGCCGGGGGTCGGGAACTTCGGTGCGTGCGTGCAGGCGCTGCGCTCGTGCGGTCTGGAAGGCACGGTCCGCGAAACGATCCGGACGGGTCGCCCGTTCCTGGGCATCTGCGTCGGGATGCAAATGCTCTACGAAGGATCCGAGGAGTCGCCTGCAATCGACGGGCTCGGCATCCTCGAAGGAGTGGTCAAACGGCTCCCCGATAATGTCAAGAGACCTCAGATGCAATGGAACAGGCTCGACATCAAAGACCGCACCGAACCGCTTCTCGCCGGGATCGCTCCGCAGCCTTGGGTCTACTTCGTGCACTCCTACGCGGTGTCTGACAGCCCGGCAGTCATTGCGACGTGCGAGTACGGTACGGACGTCGCGGCGATTGTTGCTACACCATCTTTGTGGGCGACGCAGTTCCACCCGGAGAAGTCCGGCGACGTCGGGCTCGCCATACTCTCGAACTTCGCGGGTATTGCTTCGCGACGTGCCGGGCTGCCTTCATCGATGCCGGTTTCGTCGTAGTGGACCTGTACCCGGCGATAGACCTGATAGGCGGCCGGTGCGTGCGCCTCGTGGAAGGCGACTACGCCGCCGAGACGGTCTACGATGACGACCCAGTTCGAGTAGCCACCGGGTTCGCCGCTTGCGGTGCGCGGTGGATACACGTTGTGGACCTCGACGCTGCAAGGACGGGCGAGCCGGTCAACCGTCGGGTCGTCGCAGCGATAGCGTCAGCGGTCGCACGTGACGGCGTGTCGGTCCAGGCGGGGGGAGGGGTCCGAAGCGTGGAGGACGCCGCCGAGCTTCTCGACGCCGGCGTCGAGAGGGTGGTGGTCGGCACCGCTGCAATCGAAGACCCGACGCTGGTCAGCCGGATCGCTTCGCGCTGGCCGGGCTGCGTCGCGATGGGCCTGGACCACCGTGCCGGTGAGGTCCGCCTGCGCGGATGGACCGAGGGCTCCGGCCGGCGTCTCGAGGATCTTGTCGGACCGGCAATCGAGGCCGGCGCCGCGGCGCTAATCGTCACAGACATAGCCCGCGACGGGCGCATGGCGGGTCCCGACCTGGTGGGGCTGGCGTCGGTGATCCAAATGACAAAGTTGGCCTGCAACCCGGGGACTGGTTACGTCATAGCGTCCGGGGGAGTCGCGTCGATCGACGATGTGGCCGAACTCGCGGCCCTTGACGGCCTCGGCGGGATCATCGCAGGAAAGGCCATCTACGAAGGTCGCCTGGACGTCCGCGAGGCATTTGCCTTGCTGTCGTCAAAGCAGGCACGGTGAGGGCGGTCAGGGTGATTCCCTGCCTCGACGTCGACGACGGGCGCGTCGTCAAAGGGGTTAACTTCACGAACCTGGCCGACGCGGGTGATCCCGTCGAACTGGCAGCCCGCTACGGCGAGGAAGGCGCCGACGAACTCGTCTTCTACGACATTACGGCGTCGTCGTCGGGAAGGCGTACGATGATCGACGTCGTGGCCCGCACGGCAGAACAGGTGTTCATCCCGTTGGCGGTTGGCGGGGGAGTCGCTACCGTAGACGACGCCCGTGGCCTTCTGCGCGTCGGCGCCGACAAGGTGAGCGTCAACTCCGCGGCGGTAGCTCACCCCGAGCTGATCGAGGACGTCGCTTCGGTGTTCGGATCCCAGTGTGTGGTCGTGGGCATGGACGTCCGTCGAAGTGGAGGCCACTTCGAGGTATACACCCACGGAGGTCGTAGACCGACTGGCCGCGACGCCATCGAATGGGCGGCCGAGGTGCAAAGACGTGGAGCCGGGGAGATCGTCCTCAACTCTATGGATCGCGACGGAACCAGGTCGGGATTCGACTTGGAGCTGACCCGAGCGGTCGTCGAGACGGTCCGGATCCCCGTTGTTGCGAGCGGCGGCGTCGGAAACTTGAGCCACCTCGTCGAGGGCGCGCTCGAAGGGGGAGCGGACGCTGTGCTGGCGGCGTCGATCTTCCACTACGGACAGTCCACGGTCGCCGAGGCCAAGGCCGTACTAGCAGCGGCGGGGGTCACCGTCCGGCCGGTGCAGTCGGTTGCGAGGTAGCGTGAAGTAATGGACGCGACGGGCAAGCAGGTAGAGACCACTCACCAAAAGGCGTTGCCGTCCAAGCAGGGCATCGAGATGCTCACCGATCGTGTGCTCGTCCAGATCCCTCGCTCCGAAGGGGAGCGCAGGTCGCGCGCCGGGATACTGATCCCCGCCACTGCGCAGGTCGCACGCCGTCTCGCATGGGCTGAGGTGGTGGCAACCGGCCCGCACGTGAGGACCATCAAGGCCGGTGACCAGGTACTTTTCAATCCCGAGGACCGTTACGAAGTGGAGGTCCAAGGCGAGGACTACCTGATCCTCCGTGAACGCGACATCCACGCTGTCGCTTCGGAGCGCGCCGCGGGCGGTACCGGGCTGTACCTGTAGGGTTGCTGCGGGGCTTGTGCCAAGCGTGACAGTTCTTTCGGCTGCGGCCCCTAGCATGGAGTCCATGTCGGACGGATCATCCATGCAGTTGCGAGAAGCGGGCTCCGTCGCCCCGCTCGGCGCAACCTCAGAGCAACTTGCGTCGATCGCCTACAACGCCGACGGGCTCGTGCCTGCCATCGTCCAGGACCACGAAACAAAGCAGGTGCTGATGATGGCGTGGATGAACGCCGACACGCTCAACGAAACGCTCACCTCCGGGCGGACCGTGTTCTGGTCGAGAAGCCGGCGCGAACGGTGGCGCAAGGGAGATACATCCGGCGAGCGCCAGTGGGTTCGCGAGGCGTTCTACGACTGCGACGGCGACACTTTGCTCTTCGAAGTCGACCAGGAAGGGGCAGGCGCATGCCACACCGGTAACCGCTCCTGCTTCTACCGCAAGTTCGGGTCGCCGCCGGAGCTGTGATACGCCCGTCGCGAGAGGAGTTCGCCTCGCTCGCCTCCACTTTCAGCGTCGTGCCGGTTTGGCTCGAGCTGCTCGGCGATCTGACCACCCCCGTCGCGGCGTTCGCCCGCCTGACCGCCGCCGACCCGACGGGTCGGGCGTTCCTTCTAGAGTCGGTGGAGCATTCCCAACAGCTCGGAAGGTGGTCTTTCATCGGGCGCAACCCGACGGCCACGATTATCGGCCGCGGCGGCGCGCTGACAGTGGAGGGCTCCCTGCCTTCGTCGATTCCTCTGGACAAAGGTACCCTCGTGGCGCTCGAAGCTCTCCTCGCCGAGTACCGCTCACCTTTGATCGAGGAACTGCCGCCGCTACAAGGCGGCGTCGTCGGATACCTCGGCTATGACGTTGTCAGGGAGGTCGAACGCCTCGGCATTGCGCCGCCAGACGAGACCGGATATCCCGACGCGATCCTGTCGGTGGTCGGCGAGGTCGCCGCCTACGACTACTGGCGCCAGCGGGTCACTCTGATAGAGGCGGTGCCGGTGCCCGCTGACGCTAGAGGCAACCGGCAGGCGTGCGACCTGCTCTACGACGAAGCTGTACGCCGGCTGGACGGCTTCGCCCGCCAGGGTGCCTCGCCGCTCGACGAGCCGCTCGTCGCGCCTCCCGAGCGCTTCGACGAGCTGCCCGTGTTCACAAGGCGGACCACGAAGGAGATGTACGCGGCGTCCGTCGACGCTGCGAAGGAGCACATCCTCGCTGGCGACATCTTCCAGGTGGTCCTCTCCCAGCGATTCGACGTCGACCTGCAGGCCGAGCCGTTCGACCTCTACCGCTCCCTCCGCCAGGTCAACCCGAGCCCCTACATGTACTTCCTGCGCCACCCGGAGCTTTCCCTTGTCGGCTCCTCGCCGGAACCGTTGGTTCAGGTGACGTCGGGGAATGTGGTATCTAGGCCGATAGCCGGAACGCGACGGCGGGGACGCAACGACGCCCACGACCGCCGTCTCGCGGCAGAGCTTTCGGAGAACCCGAAGGAGCGCGCCGAGCACGTGATGCTTGTCGACCTCGCCCGAAACGACATCGGCCGCGTCGTCGAGTACGGCACGGCGAAAGTGGACGAGATGATGACCCTGGAGCGCTACAGCCATGTCATGCACCTGACCTCGCAGGTGTCGGGGACGCTTCGCGCGGGGCTTGGACCGGTCGACGTCCTTCGGGCGACAATGCCCGCAGGGACAGTGTCAGGGGCTCCCAAAGTGCGGGCGATGCAACTCATCGACGAGCTTGAACCGGTCAAGCGGGGGCCTTACGCCGGGGTGATCGGCTACTTCGACTTCTCGGGCAACCTCGACACGGCGATCACGATCCGCACCATGGTCGTCGGTCCCGACGGAGCCGCGAGCGTGCAGTCCGGCGCCGGGATAGTGGCTGACAGCGACGCCGCCGACGAGGACCTCGAATGCGCGAACAAGGCGGCGGCCCTGCTCGCCGCGGTGCCCGGGGCGCGCCGGATCGCCGCAGCACGAAGAGGTGTCGTCGAGTTGCCAATCGCTGGGGGTTCGGTCGATGAGTGAGAGACTTCCACCAGTCGGCGAGCCGACGATCGCGACCGGTGCTTTGCGCTACCGCTGTCTCGTAGAGCGCGACGCGCTCCGAGTCACCGGCCCCGAAGCCGGAAAGTTCCTGCAGGGCCAGCTCACCCAGGACGTTTTGACCGTGGACCTCGGCGCGCACAGATGGTCGTGGCTCCTGGAACCCGCGGGTAGGGTCGTGGCGCTGCTGCGGGTGTTCCATCCAGGCGAGAACGAGTGGGTGCTCGAAAGCGATCCGGGGTGGGGTGAGGCGATATCCGTCCGCCTGAACCGCTTCAAGCTGCGCACGAAGGCGGACATCGAAGCTATGCCGGCAAAGCTCCTCTGCTGTAGAGGGGCGGGGTGGAACCTCGACGGGCCGCTCGTCGCGGAGCCGCCGTGGCCGGGTGTGCTCGGCGTCGACCGGCTCTACCTGGACGACGTGCCGGCGGTCGAAGCGTCGGCCTCGGGCGACGACTCGCTGGGGGCGCTGGCGCTCCTGGAGGCGCAGCGGATAGCCGTAGGTCAGCCGCGGATGGGAGCGGAGATCACCGAACGGACGATTCCGGCGGAGACCGGCATCGTCGAATGGACGGTCAGCTTCACCAAGGGTTGCTACACCGGCCAGGAGCTGGTGGCGCGCATCGATTCACGGGGTAACCACGTCCCACGCAAGATGGTGAGGCTCCGCCTCGACGGCGAGGTCGCAGCAGGGTCGGAGATGTTCGACGCCGACGGAGCGTCGGTGGTGGCCGCGGCTTCGGGGGTGTCCCCAGGTGCTGCCGGGCGGATCACGAGCGTCGGCCTGTCGCCTTCGCAAGGTTGGGTGGGCCTCGGATACCTCGAAAGAAAGGCGGGATCTCCGGTCTCGCTGGTGGCAGATGGAGTCCCTGTGAGGGTAATCGGGTAGCGACACTGTAGGCTCGGGCGTCGTGGCCACCTACCTGGACCGCATAGTCGCATCACATCGCGCTCTAGTCGCGGCCGACGACCGTGACCTGGGCGCGCTCGCGGACAAGGCGGCGTCCATGCCCCCAGCGCGGCGCTTCGCAGATTCGATCAAGTTGGCCCACCGGCTCGCAGTGATCGCCGAAGTCAAACGCAGAAGCCCGAGCAAACCCGGCCTCGCCCCGAATCTCGATCCCGGGGCGTTAGCGTCCGCCTACGAAGAAGGCGGGGCGTCAGCGCTATCGGTACTGACCGATTCGGAGTTCTTCGGAGGCTCGCCCGAAGACCTGCGCGCTGCCCGGTTAGCGTCGGCGCTGCCGGTACTCCGGAAGGATTTCACCGTGGGTGTCGGCGACGTGATCGACGCCCGGCTCATGGGCGCTGACGCTGTGCTGCTGATCGTCGCAGCGCTGGAGCGTTCCGAGCTCGTGGAGCTCATCCGGCTCTGCACCCGCCTCGGTTTGGACGCCCTCGTAGAGGTCCACGACGAGGCGGAGGCGGAGGAAGCGATGGAAGCGGGGGCACGGATCGTCGGGGTCAACCAACGCGATCTGCACACGTTCCAAGTCGACACCGAACGCGCCGTCAGGGTGGCGGCGTCGCTTCCATCCGACTGTGTGAGGGTCGCCGAGTCGGGCATCGCGGGACCCGTCGACGCCTCCCGGCTCGCCGACGCCGGCTTCGACGCGGTTCTTGTCGGTGAATCGCTGGTAACCGCCTCCGACCCGTCGGGCGCGGTCGCGTCGCTGCTGCAACGGCGTACGCACGCCCGGGCTGGTCACGGCCCGGAGCGGGCATGACCGACGGCGAGTCCTTCATAAAAATATGCGGGATCACGACCGAGGAGGACGCACTGCTTTCGGTAGCGCTCGGAGCGACGGCCGTCGGGTTCGTGTTCGCTCCGTCCAAACGCCAGGTGGCACCCCGATCGGTGGCTGACATCATCAAACGGCTACCGCCCGAAGTGTTGAGGGTCGGCGTGTTCAAAGACGAAGCCCCCGAACGCGTGTCGCAAATCTGCAGCCACATCGGAATCAACGCCGTGCAGCTCCACGGCCACGAGACTCCCGCCGAGGCGAAGTGGCTCGCCGGGCGGGTCCCGCTCGTCATCAAAGCCTTTTCCGCCATCGATCCCCGACTCGCAGACGCCGGGGACTTCGAAGTGTTCGCGCTGCACGTAGACGCCGTCGAACCCGGCTCTGGAAAGACCTTCGACTGGTCCCTCCTTGCATCCGTGCCACGAGGCGAGAGGATGATCCTCGCCGGAGGCCTCAACCCTGCAAACGTCGCGCGAGCGATTGAAACAACGGGATGCTTCGGTGTGGACGTCTCGACCGGCGTCGAGAAGGCGCCGGGTCACAAAGACCCCATCAAACTACGCGAATTTATTGACAACGCTTCACGCGCCTTCGAGCGCCGCAAAGCTTCCCCGCAAACATCCGGCGGCCGCATGCCAACTCGCGGCCGGGGACCATACGACTGGCAGGAAGACAAATGAAAGCCGACATCGCAATGGCCGATCCGGGCCCCACGGGCCGTTTCGGCGAGTATGGGGGGCGCTACGTCCCGGAATCTCTCGTGCCTGCGTGCGCCGAGGTGGAGGCCGCGTTTCGTGGCGCATGGTCAGACCCTGCGTTCAGGGCCAGACTCGACTCTCTGCTCGCCGACTACGCCGGCCGCCCGACGCCGGTCACACGCGCCGAGCGGCTTTCGAACGAGCTCGGGGTGGATGTGCTGCTCAAACGCGAGGACCTGACCCACACGGGCTCGCACAAGATCAACAACGTCCTCGGGCAGGGTCTGCTCACGCTGGCCATGGGAAAGTCTCGAATGGTGGCCGAGACCGGAGCGGGACAGCACGGCGTGGCTACTGCTACTGCGGCTGCCCTTTTCGGTTTGGAGTGCGTCGTCTACATGGGCGAGGTGGACACGCAGCGCCAGGCGTTGAACGTATTCCGGATGAAGCTTCTCGGCGCCGAGGTGGTTCCGGTGACTTCGGGAAGCAGGACGCTCAAGGACGCGGTCAACGAGGCTATGCGCGACTGGGTAGCGACGGTCGCCGACACGCACTACTGCTTGGGGTCGGTCATGGGCCCGCACCCCTACCCGTGGATGGTCCGCGAGTTCCAAAGCGTCGTGGGCAACGAGGCGCGCGAGCAGTGCAGGGCGATCCTCGGCGGTGCGGACCCCGACGTCGTGGTCGCCTGCGTGGGAGGGGGATCTAACGCGGCTGGGACTTTCGCTGGGTTCGTCGGAACCGACGCCCGTCTTGTCGGTGTCGAAGCGGCCGGCGGGTCGGCTATCGGGCGTGGCATTCCTGGTGTGCTGCACGGTATGCGCTCGTACCTGCTTCAAGACGAGTGGGGTCAGATCCTGGAAGCCGAGTCGATCTCGGCCGGTCTAGACTACCCGGGGATCGGGCCGGAGCATTCGTGGCTGGCTGACAACGGCCGTGCGCAGTACCGCTCCGCGTCAGACGACGAGGTGCTCGACGCGTTGCAGCTGCTTGCGCGTACCGAAGGGATAATCCCGGCTTTGGAGCCCGCCCATGCACTCGCATGGCTCGTAAGAGCTGCGAAGAGCGGTGAGGTGGCGGCCGGCTCGACGGTGATGATGACGTTGTCTGGCCGGGGGGACAAGGATGCCGAGACCGTGATGGGTCTGCTGTCGTGAACTCCTCTCATCCAGGGCGGGGGGTTGCCGTCGAGGGGTGTCTGCGTGAAAGGCTCGGCTCTGGTCGGAAGGCGCTCGTCACCTACATGACCGGCGGACTCGGTGCCGACTGGGTACGCTACGTCGAGGCAATGGCCGATGCGGGAGCGGATGTCGTCGAGATCGGCGTACCTTTTTCCGATCCGGTGATGGACGGCCCGACGATCCAGGAAGCATCTGGCGCCGCTTTGGCGGCGGGCTCGAACCCTTCGAACATCCTCGATGGCATTGCTGGTGCCAATATCGGCGTGCCGCTGGTGGCGATGACCTACTACAACCTGGTAGTGAGGGCCGGCCATTTGCGCTTCGCTCGCCAGCTGGCGTCTTGCGGGGTGCGCGGGGCGATAGTCGCCGACATACCGCTCGAGGAGTCAGCCGATTGGGAGGCGCAGGCTGCGGGAAGCGGTGTCGAGACGATCCTCCTCGCGGCACCCGTCAGTTCCGACGAGAGGCTCGCCGAGATCTGTCGGCGCTCGCACGGGTTTGTCTACGGGGTCAACGTCATGGGTGTGACGGGGGAGCGCGCGTCGCTTTCCGAGTCGGCCGGGGCGCTCGCGAAGCGGCTGAAGGCGATAACCGACCTGCCCGTCATCATGGGGTTCGGGGTGTCGACCCCGGAGCAGGCTGCCGAGGTTGCCTCCTATTCCGACGGCGCTGTCGTCGCTTCGGCGCTGATGCGAATGGTACTCGACGGTGCGGGGCCGGGGGAGGTTGCGGACGCTGTCTCGAAGTTTCGTCGTGCCCTCGACCGGGCTTGACGTAGGCGCTCTCGGTGGAGCGGGACGCAGTCGACCGCAGGACTATCGACGGAAGGGTATAGGCTACCCGGCAGGTTGACATGGCGGTGTAAGGAAACTAGCAGAGGCAGAGCGTCCGATGTCGCAGCCGAGGTTGGACCTGGTCCCCGGCGGCGAGCGGATCGCACTATTGCGACAACCCGCCAACAGTGACAAGCAGATGGTCGCAGCTGCCACGACGAGGCGGGTGCGCTGGGACCAGCAGTTAACGTCCTGTGAATGTCGATTGCTGGCGAGCGGACTGCCATGCGAGCGGGACGAATCTCGTTTCACTATGCATCCTGAACCTAGTGTGGCCTTTATCATAGCGGGGATGGAGGCCCGCCTCGTTACTGTACAGGCTGCCACACGCCACACTGAATCCATGTATCGGTGATCGAACCCGAGCCATACGAGGTCGGGTTTGCCAAACGCTGACTGGTGTTAGCTGTACTCGTCATGTACAACATGTCGAACGGGACTGACGAGTAGGGATCCTGCCTAGGATTGGAAGTCGGACCCATTGAGAAGTTATCCCAATATACTGTGCCACTATAGAAAGGTTTTAACGCCTCATACTCGTGGCTCGGGTTCCAGATAGGACGCTCGTCAACCGCCTCTGCCGTGGCTCCACTTGGCCCGCTGGCAGGATCATAATTGCTTTCTGGCAGAGTGACGCTTGACGAGTCATACTGATCAGAAATCAGGTCGACTGTTGTATACGTGAAGGTCCCATTTCCATTTGATGGCCCGGGGTTCCATGCCACTTGCGATACGATAGGATCCCCAGGTGCTACAGCGGCTCCCGTTACGGCACCGCTGTCGGCACCATTTTTACCTATCCACTCAACGAACTCGTTGGTGGCGGTGGAGCTTGGATTTGGAGTTACGGTTCCTGTTTGGAGAAGCGGGCCACCAAGCCAACCACCTATACCAATCCAGGATGACTCACCAGAATTCTCATTGGGACACGACCTGAAGCCTGTCTGATTGAATTCGCCGTTTGCACCATCATAGTTGGCCGTGTTCGGGGGAGTAAGTATTCCACTCCAGTTGTCGGACTGTATTGAGCCCACGTAACCGGCGGTCACGTGTGGGCACGCAGAGAGGCCAATGGTGGCGCGCAGCGGACCGTGAAGTTGTGTCCTTTCTTGGGACGATAGTACAGGGACTTGGTAACGGTCCAGCGCGCTGCTCGTAGCGGTGGCGACGTCGAAGCCTTTGGGCGGTAATACCTGCGTTATCGTCGCTGCTTCGTAGTGAAAGCGGTAAGTAGTCGATCCATCGGCGTTCATGGTTATGGAACTAGCCAGAAGTCTAGTGCATCCAGGAGGCGTGGAAGCGGTCACTGACGTGACAGAGTTGAGATTACTGTTTTGGGCTTCAGCAGGTGTCGTTATAAGGGGTAGGAGTAGGCAAGCGCCCACACCAGCGACTAAGACCTTCCATCGTGTCGCGCCTCCGGGTAGCTTCTGGGAGGCCTCGGTGCCACCGAGGTATCTATAGCTGTTTGCACGGGTCATTTATTCGATCTCCTCGGGTTCGGTGGGGAGACGGGCGCATCAATCCGTCGCGCCGCTGTCTTCCGTGTGGATAATGTCCGAGTCAAGCGCGGACCTTTCGGCGCCTTCGGGACGGAGATGCCTGATGATCGGAAACTCGAGAGGGAGGTTGTCCCGGCCGGCGTGGAATTTGAGAGGGGGTCCTCCGCTTCGGGTGCTGCTGTGAGGCAGGCTCGGGGTGTCTAGAACCGATCCCTAGAACGGAGGACCCTCTCAATGTCAGTGTCACACACCAAGCCCGCCTCGACGCGCGATCTTCGCCTGATGCCCGGGTTGGGCGCCGTCGATTTCTCCGCGGCCGGCCTGCCAGAACGGCTCGCCGAGAAAGTGGAGGGCGAACTTGAGGTTTTCGCCGCCCACATGCGCCACGGGCTGCTCGCCGCGGCGGTCAATGTCGGCCTGGACGTGTTCGCCCAGCTGCTAGAAACCGAGGTCACGGAGGTAGCCGGCCCTAAGGGCAAGCACAACCCGGCCCGCAGCGCGGTCCGTCACGGCAAGGACAACGCGACGATCCCTTTGGGCGGGCGGAAAGTGACAGTGCAACGCCCCCGGGTTCGAGCGCTCGACGCCAGCGGCGAGATCACCCTCGAGACTTGGGCCGCTCTGGCCGGCCGGGACCTG
Source organism: Actinomycetes bacterium (assembly GCA_021838305.1). Classification (GTDB taxonomy): domain Bacteria; phylum Actinomycetota; class Acidimicrobiia; order Acidimicrobiales; family Palsa-688; genus JAJZAM01. The sequence goes on from JAKCEB010000009.1 coordinate 30,351, forward strand.
CTGGACCGCCACACGCTGGTGTCGATGCTGGCCGGCGTGTCGACCCGGGCATATCAGACTGCTTTGGAGCCGGTCGGCCCGACCGTCGAAGACGCCGAGACCTCGACGTCGAAATCGGCGGTGTCACGCCGTTTCGTAGAAGCGACCCGCGCCCGTCTCGATGCTTTCCGCTCCCGCAACCTGGGCGACCGACGCTGGCTGATCGTCTACATCGACGGGTTCGGCCTGGCCGACGAGGCGCTCATCGGGGCTCTCGGCGTCGATCACGCCGGCAACAAGGTGCCGGCCTCGGTGGTGCACGGCACCACCGAGAACAAGACCGCGGTCAAGTGCCTCCTCGACGACATCGAGGCGCGAGGGTTCGACCCGGCCGCCGGGGTGCTGTTCGTCCTCGACGGCGGCAAAGCCGCCTACCACGCGGTCGCAGACAAGTGGGGTGACACGTCGCTCATCCAACGCTGCCGGGCTCACAAGACGAGAACCGTCTGCGACCTGCTGCCCGCCGAGCGCCAAGGTCAGGTACGCGTCGAGTTGCACCGGGCGTGGGCTCTCCCCGACCCGGGCGAAGCGAAAAGAGCGTTGGAAGCGCTGGCCGCTAAGACCTGCCGGACCCATCCAGACGCTGCCGCCTCTTTACGCGAAGGTTTGGCAGACACCATCACAATCAACCATCTAGGCGTGACCGGGGCCTTGGGGCGCACCCTGGCCACCACTAACCCGATCGAGTCGACCATCGACATCGTCAAGGTCCACGCCCGCAACGTGAAACGCTGGCAGCCCGGCGACATGCGCCTGCGCTGGGCGGTCGCCGGTCTGATGGCCGCCGAAGCCCAATACAGAAGGGTCAGAGGCCACGCCGGGCTGGACCGCCTCGCCATAGCAATCAGTGCCGAGATCGCCCGGCGCAATCCTCACCAGCCGGCCGCAGCCACGGCCGCCTGACCTCCCGGCGCGCCGGGCCTGTCTATACCAGCCGTCCCGGCGCCGGGACCGAGAACCGCTGCTGGGCTGCCTGGCGCGACATTCCGACCGCGTAGCCGATCACCTGCCACGACACGCCCGAAGCCCGAGCGGCGCCGACAGAGTCGTGCAGGACCGTCTCAGCGCGTCTCAAATCGCGTGCCGCGTCCAGCACCCGGTCCATCGTGGACCGTCCCTGGCTGTCGAGAACTTTCTTCGGTCGGGCCATTCCGTCAACCTAATACGACATAACCAGTCGAGAAGCAGACGTCGTCACACCCGGTCCCTATACTCAACCGTCGAGGACCACCCCCCGAAAATCAACACCAAGCGGGACAACCTCTCGAGAGGTCGTCGTGCAACTATGCCGGCGCCGCGACCGAACTTCGTACTAGGACTTTTCGCGGTCGCGGATCGTCTCGGGCGCCTTTGAAACTTGTTGTGGCGAAAGGTTTCCTATCTTCCGGACATAATCCTTACGGCGGCCGGGAAGACGCCCGCCGTCAGAGCGGAAGGTCATGAACATGAATACGCGCTGTCTGATAGTGTTTGCGGCCCTCGCAGCGGCCACCGCGTCGGTTGCGGGACCGATGGCGGAAGCTTCGGCTGCGGTTATTCAGGGTCCGAGTTCTCTACGGCTAGCTTGTCGGCAGTTTGGGACACAAATAAGGCGTGCCTTGTCGTCCCGAACGGGATGATGCAATGCTTCACAACGTTGGCGAAGATGCAGGCCCGATCTGCTCAGCTGACGTCGAGTGGTTTGGGCACGACCTACTGCCCGGTAACCCTCTACACCGGCGTCAATTACACCGGCCAGGCCCTCGAGGTAACTGGGCAGGGTTACTGGATAAACCTGTCCGACTACGGCTTCGGCAACGTGACCGAATCTTTCGCGGGAACCGGCTGCGGGTTCCATCTCGCGCAGGGCACCTACGGCGCCGGCTACTGGTACCCGGGCAACACCGGGCCATGGTCATCATCGCCGGACATGGGTCCCGGCTGGGATGACGTCGTGTCGTCGGTGTACATCTACTAGACCGGCGGGTCGTGACGAGCGGTGGGGTCGAGCAACAGTTCAGGGCGATCTTCTCTGGCTGCTACGGGCCGGTAGTCGCCTACGCGCTGCGTCGCTGCGGTGACCGTGCCACCGCAGAGGACATCGCAGCGGATACGTTCTTGGTCGCTTGGCGGCGGATCAGGGATGTCCCCGAGCGACCGGAGGAGGCAGTGCTTTGGCTCTACGCTGTCGCCCGGCGAGTGTCAGCTAACAGACGCCGCGGTGACGCCCGCCGCGAACGCCTCATTGCCAGGCTCCGCCGAACACGAGTTGACCACGCGGAAGAGGCACCGACCGACGACGCCCTCACCGCCAACGAAGCGCATGCCACTGCTACTTCGGTCTTCCGTAGCCTGCGTCCAGCCGATGTCGAGATCCTCCAGCTAGCGTTATGGGAGGAGCTTCCTCATGCTCAGATCGCCGTCGTGCTCGGCTGCTCGGTTAACGCCGTCGGTATACGCCTCCACCGAGCCCGTAA
>JAKCEB010000147.1 GCA_021838305.1 Actinomycetes bacterium
GTTACGGGGCCAAGAAGGCCTAGTCGGAATCCAGGAAACGAAGGACTACAGACATGCCCCGTAAAGGACCGCCGTCCAAGCGTGACCTACAACCAGACCCGATCTACCGCTCGGTTCTTGTCACCCAAGTGGTGAACAAGGTCCTGGAGCGCGGGAAGCGAAGCCTCGCCGAGCGGATCGTCTATCAGGCGCTAGACATCGTCAAGGACAAAAGCGACGGTGACGCCGTCGGCGTGCTGAAGCGCGCAGTGGAGAACACCAAGCCGCAGCTCGAGGTCAAGAGCCGCCGTGTCGGAGGTGCCACGTACCAGGTGCCTGTGGAGGTGCGCCCCAAGCGTGCTTCTACCCTGTCGATCCGCTGGCTCGTCGGCTACTCCCGCCAGCGCAGGGAGAAGACGATGGCCCAGAAGCTCGCCGCGGAACTGCTCGACGCCTCCAACGGCGTCGGTGCGGCCGTAAAGCGCCGCGAGGACATGCACAAGATGGCGGAGTCGAACCGTGCCTTCGCCCACTACCGCTGGTAGCGCCGAGCGGCGCAAGCGAAGAAGCTGATCAGAGAGAACAGAAATGGCTGAGCCCACCGCAGTACGCCCGAAACCCCTCGACCGAGTCCGCAACATCGGGATCATGGCCCACATCGACGCGGGCAAGACCACGACGACCGAACGCATCCTCTTCTACACGGGAATCAACTACAAGATCGGGGAGGTCCACGAAGGGGCCGCCACGATGGACTGGATGCCCCAGGAGCAGGAGCGCGGCATCACGATCACGAGTGCGGCGACCACATGCGAGTGGGAGGGCACCCGGATCAACATCATCGACACGCCGGGCCACGTCGACTTCACAGTTGAGGTCGAGCGGTCGCTGCGGGTTCTCGACGGTGCCGTCGCGGTCTTCGACGCAGTCGCGGGCGTGGAGCCGCAGACGGAGACGGTGTGGCGTCAGGCTGACAAGTACGGCGTGCCGCGCATGTGCTTCGTCAACAAGATGGACCGCATCGGCGCCGACTTCTACCGCTGCGTCGACATGATCAAGGATCGCCTCGGTGCGTCCGTAGCGGTTGTGCAGCTGCCGATCGGATCGGAGAGCGGCTTCAAAGGGTGCATCGACCTACTCGGGATGCGGGCTCTCATTTGGACCGACGAGGCGGCGAAGGGGGAGAAGTTCGACGTCGTCGACATCCCTGCCGATCTCGTCGCCGAAGCCGAAACGTACCGCAGCGAGCTCATCGACACACTGTCGACCTTCGACGATGCCATTACGGAAAAATACCTCGGCGAGGAGGAGATCACCGCCGCCGACCTGGAGCGCGCGCTTCGCGCCGCAACGATCGCCGGCCAGGTAGTCCCCGTGCTCTGCGGTAGCGCGTTCAAGAACAAGGGCGTGCAGCCGATGCTCGACGCCGTCGTCGCTTACCTTCCGAGCCCGCTCGACATCCCCCCCACGCGAGGGACGGACATCAAAGGGGTCGAGGAGCTGGAGCGGCGTGCGGACGATTCAGAGCCGTTCGCTGCCCTCGCGTTCAAGATCATGACCGACACGCACCTCGGCAAGCTCACATACGCGAGGGTGTACTCAGGCAAGCTGACCACCGGCAGCGGGATCATCAACTCGTCGAAGGACCGCAAGGAGCGAGTCGGGCGCATCCTGCAGATGCACGCGAACCACCGCGAGGATCGTGAAGCGGCGTTCGCCGGCGACATCGTCGCCCTAGTAGGCCTCAAGCAGACCACGACCGGCGACACGCTGTGCGCCCCGGGCTCTCCGATCGTCCTGGAGTCGCTCGACTTCCCCGAGCCGGTCATCCACGTCGCCGTCGAGCCGAAGACCAAGAACGACCAGGACAAGCTGTCGCGTGCTCTGCAGTCGCTCTCCGAGGAGGACCCGACCTTCCAGGTGCACTCTGACGAGGAGACCGGCCAGACCGTCATCGGCGGGATGGGCGAGCTGCACCTCGAGGTGCTCGTCGACCGGATGCTGCGCGAGTTCAAGGTCGACGCGAACGTCGGCAAACCGCAGGTCGCGTACCGCGAGACCATCAAGAACTCTGTTACCAAGGTGGAGACCCGCTACGTCCGCCAGACCGGCGGTCGAGGCCAGTACGGCCATGTCGTGCTCGACTTGGAGCCGACGGGTCCGGGCGGCGGGTACGAGTTCGTCGACAAGATCACCGGCGGTATCATCCCGAAGGAATACATCCCCTCCGTGGACGCCGGGATCCAGGATTCGATGGCTTCAGGTGTCCTCGCTGGGTACCCGGTCGTCGACATCCGGGCGACCCTCGTCTACGGCTCGTACCACGACGTCGACTCCTCGGAGATGGCGTTCAAGATCGCAGGCTCGATGTGCTTCAAGGAGGCTTGCCGCAAGGCCAAGCCGGTGCTCCTCGAACCGATCATGTCGGTCGAAGTTGTCACGCCCGAGGACTACATGGGCGATGTGATCGGCAACCTTTCGTCGCGGCGCGGCAAGGTTGAGGGAATGGAGCAGCGGGGTAACTCGCAGGTCGTCCGTGCCCAGGTCCCCCTCGCCGAGATGTTCGGCTACGCTACTGACCTGCGCTCGAGGAGCCAGGGTCGAGCTACCTACAGCATGCAGTTCAACTCGTACCAGGAAGTCCCCGACTCGATCGCCCAGGAGATCGTCAAGAGGATCCGGGGAGAGTAGCCCCACAAAGATTCGCCCCAACCCGGGCTGCGGCGGTCCCCCCGCAGAGGCACTAACGTATAGCACCGCGTCCACCCCCCGGCCGGGCGGCCGGCACCGCATGAGGAGCATGCCCAACACATGGCAAAGCAGAAATTCGAGCGCACGAAACCCCATCTCAACATCGGAACGATGGGCCACATCGACCATGGCAAGACGACGCTGACAGCGGCGATCACCAAGGTCCTATCGGAGCGCGATCCGGCCGCGAACAAAGCGGTTGCCTTCGACCAGATCGACAAGGCGCCCGAAGAGCGCCAGCGCGGTATCACCATCAACATCGCGCACGTCGAGTACCAGACGCCGAACCGCCACTACGCGCACGTGGACATGCCCGGCCACGCCGACTACATCAAGAACATGATCACAGGCGCCGCGCAGGTCGACGGTGCGATCCTGGTCGTTGCCGCTACTGACGGTCCGATGGCGCAGACCCGTGAGCACGTGCTGCTCGCACGCCAGGTCGGCGTCCCCTCGATCGTCGTAGCTCTCAACAAGTCCGACGCCGTCGACGACGAGGAACTGCTCGACTTGGTGGAGCTCGAGGTACGCGAACTTCTCAACGCCTACGAGTTCCCAGGCGACGACACCCCGGTAATCAGGGTTTCCGCCCTGAAGGCCCTCGAGGGCGACGCCGAGTGGGAAGAGAAGGTCATAGAGCTCATGGATGCGGTAGACGGCTTCGTGCCCGAGCCGGTACGTGAGCTCGACAAGCCTTTCTTGATGCCGATCGAGGACGTTTTCACCATCCAGGGCCGCGGCACCGTCGTGACGGGCAAGGTGGAGCAGGGCAAAGTCAAGGTCAGCGACGAAGTCGAGATCGTCGGCCTTCGCCCGACCGCCAAGACCGTCTGCACAGGCGTCGAGATGTTCCGCAAGCTGCTCGACTCAGGCCAGGCGGGCGACAACATCGGCGCACTCCTGCGTGGTACGAAGAAAGAGGACGTCGAGCGCGGCCAAGTCCTCTGCAAGCCGGGTTCGATCACCCCTCACACCGAGTTTGAGGGCACGATCTACGTCCTGTCCAAGGAGGAGGGTGGCCGTCACAAGCCGTTCTTCAACAACTACCGTCCGCAGTTCTACTTCCGCACCACCGACGTCACCGGAAGCATCACCCTCAACGAGGGGACCGAGATGGTCATGCCCGGCGACAACGTGGACATCAAAGTGGAGCTCCAAAAGCCGATCGCCATGGACGAAGGCCTGCGGTTCGCCATCCGTGAGGGTGGCCGCACCGTAGCTTCAGGCAGGGTTACCAAGGTAATCAAATAAAACGTCGGGACGCGGGTTCCGGTTCGCGCAACGCGCAAGTCGCTCGAACCGGGGCCGCTCCCAAGCCGTAGCAGAACCGCTGGTCGCATAAGCCGCATATTGACAACCCGAATCCGATCTGAAATGGAGCATCCTCGCCGTGGCTGACGCCGCCAAACAACGCATCCGAATCCGCTTGAAGGCCTACGACCACGAGATCTTGGACCAGTCCACCAAGAAGATCGTCGAGACGGTGTTGCGCACCCAGGCGGTCGTGCGCGGCCCGGTGCCGCTGCCAACCGAGAAGAACCGCTATACGGTGATCCGCTCCCCGCACAAGTACAAGGACAGTCGGGAGCACTTCGAGATGCGGGTGCACAAGCGCCTACTCGACATTGTCGACCACACGCCCAAGACGGTGGACTCCCTGCAGCGGATCGAACTTCCGGCCGGCGTGGACATCGAGATCAAGATACAGCAGAACTAATCGCGCGGTAACTTACGGGCCGCTGGTCCGGGAGTTTTGGGTGCGCGACGGAAAGCGGGCTGCAGCTGTGGGGGACGCCGTCACACCTCAGACGTAGGTTGCCTTTCTGTGCCACGGTTGGCCGAGTTCTATGGAATCGTCATCTACATGTACTGGAGCGACCACGCGCCTCCGCACTTTCATGCCGTATACGCCGGCGACGAGGCTCAGATCCGAATCGATGACGGATCTGAGCTGGAAGGATCGCTGCCACGAACCGCAGCTCGCCTGGTTCGAGAGTGGGCGGAGCTACGGCGAACGGAACTGCTGGCGGACTGGGATCGGGCGCAGCGGCCGGAACCTCTCGAACCGATCGATTCGCTTAGGTAGCCTGATGCCATGAGCCGACTTCCTCGGGTTGTCGATGTCGAACACCTCGGCGGATACTGCCTGCGCCTCACATTCTCCGATGGACTCGTCCGGGAGCTCGACTTCGAAGGGATCCTCAAAGGTGGCGTGTTCCAACCGCTCGAAAGAATCGAAGGCTTTGCGGAAGTCGGGCTTGACGACGTCGCCGGCACGATATCGTGGCCGAACGGAGTGGACCTCGATCCCGACGTCCTGCACGGGGATCATCCTGCCGCCAATGGCAAGAGCCCGTCAGTGCTCCGAGAGTATCGACTGCGGCCCACGGGATAGACAGTTGGGGAAGGCTTCAGCGTGAAGGAGTACGTCGTGGTCATCGAGCATGAGGACTGCGCCTGGGGTGCCTACGTGCCAGACCTTCCTGGCTGTGTCGCCGTTGGGAGAAGCCGTAATGAGGTGGAGCGTCTCATCGGCGAAGCGATCCCGTTGCACATCGAGTCGATGCGGGAGCAGGGCGAACCGGTACCGGCTCCGTCGGCGGTGGGCTCGACGACGGTGCAAGTCGCGTGACTAGTGGGGACCCCGACGACGAGGTTCATGCAAGTACGGTTATATATCCGCCTTCAGGGGATCAGGAGACAGCAAAACGAGCGCTCTCAGCTCTTTTGGGAGCTCTACGTTCGGTATTACCTTGAAGCGTTGGCGTGGTTCGGTTCGTTTAGGGCCAACAACACGATTTAGCCGGGCGCGACCTCGACGTAGAACCGCTCACGAGGCATGCAGCGAGCGGGCCGTCATCGTCGGAGCAGGCATCCGATCAGATGATGAGTGTCGGCCGAGTTGCCGCTCACCTCTCGGGTTCGCCACCACCCAAACTTCGCGCGTGCCATCATGGCATGAAAATCTATTGAAAGGTGAAGGAGGATTGTTCTGAGTAGAGAAATCCGGTTGCGCGTCGATCGCCGTCTCGACGACGATGTGCAACTGCTTGTTCGTCTCGGTTCCGACCGCGACCCAGTGATGGCGTTGCGGCAAGCTCTGCTCAGCGCACCGTTGTACCGGAACTTCCCCGGCTACGAAGCGGCCGGGGCTGTCACTGTTTCAACGTTCATCGTGGCCGGCCAGAGCGACGCAGAAGACCTGGCCGCCGGGGAGGGCTACGAGACCTTCGGGCTTGCCGCAGTGGGCCGACTCCGCGGTCTCGGCTATGAGGTTGTCGCCACCGACGTCTTCGAAGACGGGGTTCCCGTTCCGTTCTCGGATCGCCACGTTGACGTGGTTGTATGCCGATACCCGGAAGGGCAAGGCCTCTACGAGCCGGCACTGCCAAAAGCGGCTCGCAAGAAAGTCCGCGAGGAACTCTTGCCGCTCTACAAGGCGGCGTTGAACGCCTTCGAACCCCGCGTGCCGTCTGAACAAGGGGAGTAGAATGAGCATGATGAACCTTCCGCTTCTCGCCGCCGACCTGTCGTTCGTGAAGTCCGCAGCGGGCCGGGCGTACTCCGGGATGGCCGACTGGGATTACGAACAGCAGCTTTGCGTTGGCGATCACGTGCTGGCCGCCGACGGCAGCCGCGGTCCGACCGAGGCCATCGTAGAGGAGATCCGCTCCGACGGGACGATCGTGTTGAACGTCCTCGCCTTCTCCGGCACGGCGGCAGCCGTCGCATAACAGGGTCGCGCAACCCTACTAGGGTCTGCGCCACCCTGTCACACCCGACCGGGCTCGTCTCCGACCATTCGGGATCGGCAGGCTGCAGCACAAACCGCAGGACCACCAAGGTGGCGGGGGCTATCCGAGCCGGCGCTATCGAAAAGGACTCGCTGCGGATCAAACGACGTAGAAGGGGTCGATGGTGAACGTGGAGTCAGCGGGGACCAATTGGCAAACAGCCCTAGACGAAATATGCAGTCCACAACGAATCTAATCATGCCAAATCCCCGCTATGTTCATTTCATTGCCCCACGAAGCCTTCGGTGCAGCCTGTGTTCCGGCGAAGTGTTTCACGACTTCACTCCTTCATGAGCGCGGATACTGAGGGCGTGGTTCGTGCAACTACAGCAGGAGGCGGCCCTCCATGGCTGCTTGACAGTCTATGTTAGGTGTGCGAATCCGGACGCGGCCCGCAGGGACCGAGCTGAGCTGACTGCACTGTCCGCCTCGTGTGCGGATCGGGTCCAGCCGTCGACAGGCAGTACACCCGAACTGTTACCATCCACGGTAACATTTACTCGTCTCGAAGATCCGGCGAGGAGGCTACGTGTTCGTCACCTACATCGGCGACCACGACCCACGCCATGTGCACGTCTATCAGGAATCGCGCCTGGTCGTGATATGGGACCTCGACCACAACGAGGCTATCGAGGGCCAGATCAATCGCACCATTCTCGAACAGATCACCCAACTCAAGAAGGAGGGGAGGCTATGAAGATCAGCAAAGTGACCGCAGACAATCGAAAGCACACCTTTGCAGTGACCAC
>JAKCEB010000148.1 GCA_021838305.1 Actinomycetes bacterium
CGACCCGAAGGCAGCCCTCCCCCCCAGGGGGTCTGGAACGGCGCGGCGGGCCAGGGGCCAGGCGCCTCGGCAGTCGGCCGGTCTTACCCGCCAAGGAATTCGCCCCCGATTTCCGCCGTGCCCCTCGTACCGCCTCCCCTAGACGCGCCGCAGTTCCCCGGCCTGGCACCGTACGGCTCGCCGATCCCTCCCCAACCCGGATGGGGGCCTGCAAGGAGGTACCGTCCTGGCCCCGGCTGGGCCGGCTACGGGTCCGAGGACGCTGTCAGCAGGTACAGACGCGACTCGAACGGTCTCGCAATCGCCTCGCTGGCCTTCGGAGCGCTTTGGATCTTCTGGTTCGGTTCTATCCTTGCGGTGCTGTTCGGACATCTGGCGCTGCACCAGATCAGGCGCCACAACCGTCTCGGCCAGCGCCAGACCGGCACAGGCGCCGCCGTCGTAGGCCTTCTGCTCGGCTACGTGGGCTTGGCCGTGCTTGCGATCACGATCGTCGCCGGGGTCGCGAACTAACTACGTTCCCGGAGTTCGAACTGCGCAACGAGCTACGAGCTCGGCGAAACCCACGGGCGGCTTCGCTGCACGGCGTGCGGCTTCGACCACCACCTGCCGGAGAATCTCCAGTCACTTGACTCCTCCGGCGCTATCGTGACGACGACCGGGCGCGGCCACAGCGCGTCGACGGCGGCGAGGATAGCTGCCAGCTCCTGCGGCGACGGCGAGGGCGACGGCTCCGGTTGGCGCTGTGGGGGGGTCACAGCGGGACGTTGCCGTGCTTGCGTTTGGGCAGCTCCTCGCGCTTGGAGCGCAGCAGTTCGAGGGAACGGGCGAGCACCTTGCGCGTGTCGGCGGGGTCGATGACGTCGTCTACGTATCCTCGCTCAGCGGCTAGATAGGGGTTGGCGAAGCGCTCGGTGTACTCCTCGACGAGCTCGGCGCGCCGAGCGGCCGGATCCGGCGAAGTAGCAAGCTCCCGTCGGTAGACGATGTCGACGGCTCCTTGGGGTCCCATCACCGCCAGCTCGGCCGACGGCCAGGCGAACGCAAGGTCGGCGCCGATGGATTTCGAGTTCATGACGACGTAGGCCCCCCCATAGGCTTTGCGTGTGATCACCTGGATCCGGGGCACCGTCGCCTCGCAGTAGGCGTAAAGGAGCTTCGCCCCATGGCGGATGATCCCGCCGTACTCCTGGTCGGTGCCTGGCATGAAGCCGGGAACGTCCACGAAAGTCACGAGGGGTATGTTGAACGAGTCACAGGTGCGCACGAAACGGGCACCTTTTTCCGAGCTCTCGATGTCGAGCACACCCGCCAGATTCTGGGGTTGGTTGCCGACGACGCCCACGACGTGCCCGTCGATGCGGGCGAAACCGCACACCAAGTTCATCGCCCACAGGGCGTGGTACTCGACGAAGTCTCCGTCGTCGACGACAGCCGCAATCACTCTCTTCATGTCGTAGGGCTGGTTCGCGCTCGCCGGGATCAGCGACGTCAGTTCCGGTGTCAAACGCTCCGGGTCGTCACCCGAAAGGCTTCGTGGAGGCTCCTCCATGTTGTTCGACGGCAGGAATCCGAGCAGGTAGCGGACCTCGTCGAGGCAAGCCTTCTCGTCCGAGGCGACAAACGCCGCAACCCCCGACTTCGTCGCGTGCGTTACGGCCCCGCCGAGCGCCTCCAAGGTCACTTCCTCCCCGGTAACCGTCTTGACGACGTCGGGGCCGGTGATGAACATCTGCGAGGTGTCACGCACCATGAAGATGAAGTCCGTCATCGCCGGGCTGTAGACAGCGCCCCCGGCGCATGAACCCATGATCACGCTGATCTGCGGGATCACGCCGGACGAGTAGACGTTGCGTTTGAAGATCCCGCCGAAGTAGTGCAGGCCGACCACACCCTCTTGCACCCTGGCGCCGCCCCCGTCGTTGATCCCGATCATGGGCACGCCGAGCGACGCGGCGAGGTCCATGACCTTGTGAACCTTCTCGCCGAACACCTCGCCCAAGGAGCCGCCGTTGACCGTGAAGTCCTGCGAGAATACGCACACCTTACGTCCGTCGATCGTGCCGAAGCCGGTGACGACACCGTCGGTGTACGGCCGCTTGTCGTCGGACAGACCGGGCGCCCTTGTCCGGGCGAGCATGTCCAATTCCTGAAAGGATCCGCCGTCGAGGAGGTAGTCGATGCGCTCGCGGGCGGTCATTTTCCCTTTGGCGTGCTGGCGGTCCACGGCGTGCGGTGCGCCGGCGTGCAAAGCGGCTTCGCGCCGGCGGGTCAACTCGGCGAGGCGTTCGGTCATTGGATGCTCGGCCATCGCGCAAAGGCTAGCTGGACCAGGGGAAGGCCACCCATTCCGACGCGCCGGTCGTCGAATGTGCGAACCTGTCTGTGTGGCCTCCAGACGGTCTTCGCAACCGCTTCTCAGCGGACCGCGCGTGCCTCGCAGGGCGATCGAGCCGCCAGAGAGCCAGTGGGCCTTCCCGTCGGAACCACCACCGAGGCCCGGGCGTTCCCGCCGTCCTGGTCATCCAAGCCCGACCGGTGTCGACGAGGTCGTCGGTGTCGGAGCGGACCTCGAACCGGGCACGCTTCTATGCGCCTATCGGACCGGGGTGTTCCCGATGCCTGCAGGAAGGGGGACGCTAGCGTGGTGGGCACCTGACCCTCGGGGGATCCTGCCCCTCGACGGACTACAGGTGTCGCGCTCGCTGCGCCGCTCGTGTCAGCGCTATACAGTCACCCTTGACGCCGACTTCTACGGGGTCATCTCCGCCTGCTCCGATCTGCGTCGACCGGGCGCGTGGATCGACGACCCTGTGCGAGCCGCGTACATCCGCCTCCACGAGATGGGATGGGCGCACAGCATCGAGGCGTGGGACCCGGACGGACGTCTCGCCGGGGGACTCTACGGGGTGGCTATCGCCGGGCTGTTCGCAGGGGAGTCGATGTTCCACCACCAGACCGACGCCTCCAAGGTGGCTCTCGTCGGCCTCGTCGACTTGCTCGTCGACGCCGGCACGGTCCTACTCGACGTGCAGTGGGCAACCGATCACCTGCGAAGCCTGGGAGTGGTGGAGATCCCGAGAAAGACGTACCTCGCGCGACTCGGCGACGCTATGACGAGGCCGCAGGCCGCCGTCTTCGGAGGATAACGGCTCGCTCGCTCAGTCGGACTCCTCCTGTTTCTCCCCGACGCTGAGCACATCCGGGCCTCCGGGCTGCTGTCGATTCCACCGGTATAATCCAAAGTGTGAAGACGGTGCTCGTCGGTGAGCGACCTCTCGAGTTGGAGGCGTACCTCGAGCGTCGCCATGCGCTGGGCCAGGACCGCTTCGACGAAATCTGGGAGGGGACGTACCACGTGGCGCCGATGGCTCACCCTTGGCACGGATTCGTTGACAAACTCCTCGGCGAGCTGTTGGCTCCTTACGCTCGCCGGGCCGGGCTCGTTGGCACAAGCGCCTTCAATCTCGGCCAACCAGACGACTTCCGGGTTCCCGACAGCGGCTACCACCGCACGCTACCTTCCCAGGTGTACGTCCCAAGCGCAGCTGCCGTCATAGAAGTCGTTTCCCCCGGCGACGAAACCTGGGAGAAATTCGACTTTTACGCCCGCTGCGGCGTCAACGATATTTGCACAGCCGAGCCCTTCGACCAACGTCTGCGGTGGTGGATATTGGTAGGGCTGACCTATGACGAGACTGACTTCAGCTCGCTTTTAGGAATCCGGGTTGACGAGCTTGCAGCACAGATCGAGTGGCCTCGGGCCTGACTGCAAGTCATGGCCATGTCGTTTCGCCCTGGCATAATGCCGACACCAAAGACGAGAGGTGGCCGGCTGGCCGGCTGCGCCCAGTAAATCTACTTGGGCGACCGTCAAAATTGGTCAGGATTTTCAACTCGGAAAAGTCTTGTACCAAGAAGTGCGTTTTCTAAGCGAGGGCTGGTACAGGATTTCTTAGGAACGAAGATCGTGTACCAAAAAGTGCGAAAAAACGCTTCAAATGGTCAGGCTGTCGCGATTCGCAAAAAATCCTGACCAAAATTAACGTCACCGACGAAAGATACGTGGCCTCGAGCAAGCAACCAGCCCCGGATGGACCCATTTGTTCCATGCAAAGGGTCCCAATCTGCTGCTGGACGCGGACGGCCTCGCCCGGGGACCTCGTCAGATCACGATCAGCATTAGCTGGTTCGACGAGCCAGCCTGCCGGCTCGCTCGGCGAGTGCCGGAATATCCAACGTCGTCGCGCAAAGCGAAGCGAAGTCGGGTTGCGGGCCTCGCCAACGGAGGTCATCGACCGACCCTATGACCGGTGGGTCGACTCGCAGCGTGGCGATATCGCGGAACAAACCGGCGAGGTCGCGCGACGAGGCCAGGGTCGACGCCAGTTTGACCACACCACGGATAGGCACGTCCCAGCGCCCTGGCTCGTCGGGTATCGCTTCGAGGTGTCCGTACCGAGCGAGAACCGCGGCGGCCGAGCGGGCGCCCCAACCAGGCAGTCCCGGAAAGCCATCTGCACTGTCGCCGACCAGCGCTAGATAGTCGGGTATCGAGTCCGGTTCGACGCCGAATTTCTCGCGAACACCGTCTTGGTCGACTACCACTTGGCGGCGCCGATCTAGCTGAACCACCCGGTCGCCTTGCACGCACTGAGCCAGATCCTTGTCGGGGGTGCAGATCAGCACTTGGTCTACCCGAGGATCGCTGGCGACGACGGCTGCGGCGGACGCTAGAGCATCGTCAGCCTCCAACTCGACCATCGGCCACACCTGGACACCCAACGAAACAAGCGCCTCTTCGAGCAGGTCAAACTGGCCGAGGAGGGTCGGATCGACTCCGGCACCGGTCTTGTAGCCCGGCCACATCGCGTTGCGAAATGACTCGATCACGTGATCGGTCGCCACCCCAAGGTAGGGACCACCCTCCGCTATGAGCGCCGTTACGGACGTCACAACTCCCCGCACCGCGGCGACTTCGCGACCCTGGCCGTTTACGTGAGACGGCGCACCGTAGAAGTGCCGGAAAAGTTCGTAGGTCCCGTCGACGAGATGCACTTTCACCGGCGTGACTCTCTGAGCAGGTCGTCCTTCGAGGAAAAATACGTGTAGAACGTTCCGTGTGAGACGCCGATGCTCTTGACGATGTCGGCGACCCTGGTGTCGAAGTAGCCCTGCGCCTCAAAGGCACTCCTCGATGCGGCGAAGATCTCGTCACGTCGCCGGCTGCTGCGATCGGTGCGGGGGGGACCTTGCCTCGGCGCGATCATCCAAAAAGACGATACTAGCGGCCGGTACGTTCCAGGTCGCTATCCCTGGCGCCAGCTGGTGCCGTCTCGCTCAGCGGTAGTGGGAAGTTAACAGTTCTCCCACCTTTGGTATATTGTGGGACGCATGTCAGAGAATGCCGGCGCGGTGACCATTTACCGACTGCGCTTCGATGCCAAACGTCGCCCGACGTTCCCTCCGTCCCTTTTAAAGGACGCGGGCATCGACCCCCGCCATGAACTGGTCGCCCATGTCGTCGCCCCCGGGCGCGTCGTACTCGAGGACCCGCTCGTGCTCCTAGCCGCATTTCAGGCAGACGTCTCGCAAGATCTCCACGAGGCCGGCTACACAGGGGATCTCGCTGAAGAGCTGATCGCTGAGCGGACCGCCGAAGCCATCACCGACTGACTGATGGCGTCCCTGCCAGAAGGCGATCTGCTAGCCGACGCCTCATATCTACTTGCAATCGCCCAGTCCGACGTGTTCGCAGCTCGGTTCGTCCCCGCGTTAGCGCGCACTCGAGTTACTTCGGTCAACCTAGGCGAGGTCATGTATAAAATGACGGAGCGCACACGGCGAGCGCCTCAGCAAGTAGCAGCGATATTCGGCGCACTCGGTGTGACCGTCGCGCCGTTTGACCTCGCTGCCGCGATGCGCTTCCCAGCATTGAAGGCGATCGACCGTCGCAGCCGGACAGACCAGGAAGCTCGCGGCATCACCCGTGTGAAGACGCTATCGCTTGGAGACTTGTGTTGTCTCGCCTACGCTCAGCAGCAAAAGCTCCCCGTGCTGACAGGAGACCAGCACTGGTTGACCCTCGTCGCCGACCACGGCCTGGCGCTGCACATCTTGGACTATCGCGACCCGACCTTGGCGCCTTAGCAGCTCCTGGTCACATGCAGCAATGGAAAAAAGAAGCCGCGCATCGACGCCCACGCGCCTTCGAAGTCCCAGTGTGGCGCTTGACCTAAAGGAACCCGATTGTCGGGAACGACCCCCCGAGTATCTTCTCTGGATCGGCCCCGAGAACCTTGTCGAGGACCGTCGTGTACACGGAACGGAAGTCGACGTTGTGTAGCAGGTTCCCGTTAGGGTCGAGCGAGGTCAGGGACGGCTCGTCGCCGTAGAAACGGCCTCCCTTTACCTTCGGGCCGGCGACGAACAGCGGCGCTGCCGTCCCGTGATCGGTTCCCTGGCTGGCGTTCTCGCCAGGGCGCCGCCCGAACTCCGAGTAAGTCATCACCACCACGTTCTCAGCACCTTTGACCCCGTCGAGTGCCGAGAAGAAGGACGTGAATGCGCTGTCGAGCTGCCCCAGCAGGGCCTCCTCGTTGGCTTTCTCGTCGGAGTGGAAGTCGAAGCTCGACAGGCTCACCTGGTACACCTGGGTGGGCGCGCCCGCCTTGATCAGCGCAGCCACGACGGCCATGTCGTCGGCGAGGGTGCTCTTGCCATAGGCGCTTTTGCCGGCGCCGCCCTTGGCGGCCCCGGCCCCGGCGGCGGCCCCGGACGTGGACGTGGACGTGGACGTGGATGCCGGCGACGTCGAACCCGGCGACGTGGACCCGCCCACGTCAGCCCCTATCTTGTCCAGTCGTACCTTCGCTTCCAAGAGGTCCGTGCCAGCGGCCGCTACGGCGGCTGCCATTCCGACTCGATCGGCCCCGGCGGCTTGCATCGACGCGAAGGCGGCCTGGAGTGTTGTGTTGCCTATCAAAGACAGGCGCGTCGACGTGATCGCCGTCGCCGCGTAGGTCTGACCGCGCAGGACAGGCGGGAGGGTGGTGCCGACGCTCAGGGCCCGCAGCGGGTCGTAGCTGTTGGCGTCGAGCCATTTCCCGAGCCAGCCCGGACCGGACCCGTTGACGACATCGGCGGTCTGCCAGATGTCCATCCCCTCGAAGTGGCTCAGCACCGGGTTCGGGTAGCTGACGCCACGCACGACGGCGAGGGTCCCCGCCGCCCACATGGAGTGCAACCCTTTGAGCGCCG
>JAKCEB010000149.1 GCA_021838305.1 Actinomycetes bacterium
CGCGCTCGAGAATGTCGCGGCCCGCCGCCGCACGTGGAAAGAGCACTCTTCCTGATCCCTGCGGCCACTCATCGACGAGGCTTTCGGCGTCGCGGCGGACCGGAACGAGATCGGCGACGATTCTGTAGCCGGCAAGCGCCTCGGCAGTTGCGTCCCCGACAGCCGCTACTTTGACACCGGCTAGCGATCTGGCGTCGGGGATGCGCGCCATGACGGCGTCAACGGCGTTGGCGGACGTGAAAGCCACCCAGTCGTAGCCGCCGATAACTTTTGAAACCGAGTCGAGTGCCGCTCCCCCGTCTCCCGGCCCCTCGATCGCTATGGTCGGAACTTCGAACACCCGCGCCCCCAAGTCCTCGAGGCGCTTGGCCACGCGGGACGCCTGAGCCCTCGCCCTTGTTACGACCACACTACGTCCGAAGAGTGGTTTGCGCTCGAACCAGCTGAAGTCAAGTCCCGCTACAGCACCGACGACAATCGTCGCCGGCGGATCGAGCGGAGTCTTGCCCAGCTGATCGAGGCGGACCCTGACAGTCGCCTGCTCCGGTCGTGTCCCCCAACTTATCGCCGCGACCGGGGTGGACGGGTCGAGTCCACCGAGCATGAGGCGCTCGGCGATGTCCTTTCGATGAGCCACCCCCATGAGCACGACTATCGTCCCCCCAGCAACGGCGAGCGCCCCCCAGTCGGTGTCGCTATCAACGGCGTGGCGGCTGTGGCCTGTGACGACGGTAAACGACGTCGCCGCCCCCCTATGCGTCACCGGTATCCCTGCGTACGCCGGGACTGCTATCGCCGAGGTGATCCCCGGGACCACCTCGAATCCGACTCCCGCCCGCGCCAGGGCTTCGGCCTCCTCTCCTCCCCTACCGAAGACGAAAGGGTCCCCGCCCTTCAGGCGCACGACAACCACCCCGGATGCTCCTTCACTTACCAGGAGGTCGTTGATCTCCTTTTGTAGCACGGGGCCGCCCGGCGACTTACCCACGTCTACGAGACGCGCGCTCGCCGGCGCCATAGCGAGCACTCTCGGATCGGCCAGCCGGTCGTGGATGACCACATCCGCCTCGGCGAGAACTTCCGCTCCGCGCAACGTCATGAGCCCGGGGTCACCCGGACCCGCCCCCACGAGGTAGACAGTCACGAGGAAGCCGACCGCTGCTCTGCCTCGGGTGCCAGCAGATCACCGCCAGCAGCAAATAAAGACCTCCCCAGGTCAGACCCGAGCGAAGCCGCCTCGGCTCGCGGCCCGCTCCTGCGGTCGCGAAGCACGACCTTCCCGTCGAGGGATGCGAAGATGCCTTCGATGGCCATCACGTCGCCGTCGAGGGTGGCGTGAGCGCCGACCGGGAGGTCGCATCCCCCGCCGATCGCCGCCAGGAAGGCTCGCTCCGCGCTGACGCAGGCGAACGCGTCGGCGTCGTTGACAGCCGCGAGAAGCGTGATTGTCTGCACGTCCCCCAGCCGGCACTCGAGTCCCAGCGCGCCTTGACCGGCCTGAGGAACCATTTCCGCCACGGCTAGAATGTCGACGACTCCGGGCCGCAGGCGAAGCCGTTCGAGGGCCGCGGCCGCCATGACGATGGCACCGCCGGGGGGCAGCTTCGCGAGCCGGGTGGCTATGTTGCCGCGCAGGTCGTCGAAGGTGAGGTCAGGGCGCAGCCACGCAAGCTGGGCCCGCCTCCGGGCGGAGCCGGTCGCTATCCTCGCCCCCGGACCCAGTCCTGCGAGGGTCGCTCCGACGAGCGCATCGCGGGGGTCCCCCCGCTCGGGAACCGCCGCTAGGAGGAGGTCGGGCGGGGTTGTGGAGGGGAGATCTTTCGCCGAGTGGACCGCGATGTCGGCGCGTCCTTCGATCACGGACGCCTGCACCTCCTTGACGAACACGCCTCGACCTCCCATCTCGCCTATCGGACGGTCGAGGTTCATGTCGCCTGCGGTCTCGACGACTGTAAGCTCGACGCGAAGCCCTGGGGCCACGGCTCGCAACTTCGCGGCCACCGCCTCTGCCTGCCACAACGCCAGGGGGCTACCCCGAGTCGCGAGGCGCGTCAGTCGTTCGCCCAACTACAGCCCGAACAGCGCACGAAGGGACTCCGCCAGCTGCTCGCCTTGTGGGGTGCCGACACCGGCTTTGAGAGCGACCGCCGGCTCGTGCAGGAGCTTCGCGACTATCCCCCGGGTGAGGGCCTCCACCGTGCGCTGCTCCTCGGCTCCGAGTTGAGCGAGCCGCGACGAGAAGCGATCCAGCTCGCTGGTGCGAAGCTCCTCGCCCCTCTCGAAGAGCGAGGCGATGACCGGAGCAACTTCGCGCTGCGCTTGGCGTTCGCAGTATCGGGCGACTTCGGCGTCGACGATCAACTCGGCGCGGGGGACCTCACGCCTGCGGCCGTCCATCCCCCGATTCGCGAACTCGGCTAGGTCGTCCATGTCGAACAAGGTCACCCCAGGTATCGACGCCACCTCCACAGCGACGTCGCGGGGCACCGCTATGTCGATGATGAGCATCGGCCGAGTCGGCCGGCGCGCCAGCGCGTCGGCGACCATGTCGGCGTGTAGGACCGCCGACTGCGAGCCTGTCGACGCGAGAACCACGTCAGCTTCGACGAGGCCCTCGCCGAGCTCGTCCCAGCCGATCGCCTGCCCGCCGCAGCGTCGGGCGAGCTCGTCGGCTCTGCTCTGCGTCCGGTTCGCCACGAGCACTTTGCCGGGGCCCGATGTGGCCGCGAGGGTCTGCGCCATCGCTTCACCCATGTCTCCCGCACCGAGCACGAGGGTCGTGCTGTCGTGAAGCGTACCGAGCTCGGCCCGGGCGAGCGCGACAGCCGACTGCGAAAGCGAGGTCGTGCCTCGGGCTATGGCTGTCTCGGTTCGGACCCGCTTGCCCACCTCGACTGCGTGGCGGAAAAGGGTAGCCATGACCGGACCGGACACGCCCTCTCGACGCGCGGACTCCCACGCGTCGGCGAGCTGACCGAGAACCTCTCCTTCTCCCAGCACCGCCGAGTCCAAGCCCGCCGCCACCTTGAACAGGTGCCGGGCCGCGGCTTCGTCGTGGTACTCGTAGAGGTGCGAGTTGAGCGTGTCGGGGGGTGTGTCGCCCCACTCGGCGAGGAAATTGCGGATCGCGCCGACCGCTGGGTGGTAGCGGCGCGCCACCGAGTAGATCTCGGTCCGCTGGCACGTGGACACCAACACAACTTCGCTCAGCTGGTCGTACCCCGAAAGCTCGTGCAGGGCCTTGTCAAGAGTGCTTTCAGGGACGGCAACGGTTTCGAGCACCTCGACCGGGGCAGTCTTATGGTTGAGACCTATAACTACGACAGACACGCCTCGAGGCGCTCCCTTGCCTGGGCCATCCGGCCTTCACGGATAAGTTCGAGCATGCCCGAATCGAGCGCTCGCCGCCAGTCGAGGCCTTCGGTGGTGCGACCGGACTCCTGTATCCGCTCGCGCGCCGCAGACAGCATTTCGGCGAGAGCCCCCACCTCCGGGCCGAGCGTGGCGGCGACCTGATCACGGATCCACCCGGCGAGGGCAGGACTGTGGCCGCCCGTCGACACGGCTACCGTGACGGGCCCGCAGCGAGCCACGGCCGGCATGGTGAACGCGCAGAACTCGGGGTCGTCGGCAGAGTTGACCCATACTCGGGCGGCGATCCCGTCGGCGTGCACACTTCGGTTGACGTCGGGTTCGTCGGTAGCGGCGATGGCAAGCCAAGCCGATGCAAGGTCCCCGTGCTCGTATCTGCGTTCGTGCAACTCCACGTCCATCGCCTTGATCTCGTCGCAGACGTCGGGAGCGACGACGCTGACCAGCGCACCGGAATCGACGAGGGCAGCCACCTTGCGAGCCGCGACCTTCCCGCCGCCGACGACTACACAGCGCCGTCCGGCCATCACGAGACTGACCGGGTAGAGGGGATCAGCGACGGGCATCGTCATTCCCCCGCTGCGACCGGGGACGCGTCGCTTTGGCGGTAGAAGCTCAGGATCTGCAGCTCGACCCCGAGGTCCACTTGACGCAGGGCGACGTACTCGGGGACCACGACGGTCGTCGGGGCGAAGTTGAGGATGCAGCTGACGCCTCCCGCGACGAGGATGTCCGCAGTGGACTGGGCCGCCGAAGCCGGCGTTGTGACAACGCCAATGTCTACTTTCAACTCGAGGAGAACGTCAGGCATTGTCGACGCATGCCGGACCGATGTCGTACCGACACGGTGGCCGACTTTGCCCAGGTCCGAGTCGAAGGTGGCGACCACCTGGAAACCTCGGGACGCGAACCCGCCATAAGTAGCCAAAGCCTGACCGAGGTTGCCGGCACCGACGATCGCGACTCGCAGCTCGTTGTCCACGCCTAGGCGCCTGCTGATCTGGTGCATCAGGTAGCCGACCTCATAGCCCACCCCGCGGGTGCCGTAGGACCCAAGGTGGGACAGGTCTTTTCGGACTTGCGCAGCATTGACGCCAGCCTTCTCTGCTAGCAGTTCGGAAGATATCGTCGGGCTGGAACTGGAAGCTTCGGCTAGGGCCCGCAGGTAGACAGGGAGGCGGTTGACGGTCGCCTCGGGTATGCGGTGTCCTATCACCCTAGAGATGGTACCTGCACCTGGTCGCTTGGGGGCATAGCCACAAGTCGACGCCGGCGTCCGTCCTTGGGCGCCACCGGGTGCTGCGGTCCGAGCCATTTTTCCGCTGGCATCGTCGGGCGCGTCTCGGCGGTCACAGTCAGGCGATACATCGGACGCCAGTCGGAGGCGGTGGCGTGAGACGGGCCTACAAGTTCCGGCTGCGCCCCACCAGGGGCCAGCGTCTGCGGCTTCAGGCATCCCTGGATGACCACCCGGAGATGTATAACCCTGGGTCCGCCGTCCGGGCAGGGGCGCCGGTCCGAGTGGTCGTGAGCGGTGGTGTCGCTGGGTCTTGACAGCCGACGCAGATCGCTTAAGCGGCGAATGGCTACAATTGAATCTAAAAATGGCTGGCGTTCGCTTATCTCTAAGGATCGGAGCGAAGGCGAACTCGTGGTCAAAGTCTGTCCGGCTGATCGCAGGGGTTTGCACGTGCCTGCTTGCGAGCGGCTGCTCGTCGTCGCTTTCTTCGTCCGGACAGGTCATTTCCCGCCTGTCTGCAGGTTTGGCCGCCCAGGCGAGAGGCGATTACGCCACTGCGAGCGCAGACTATTTGTCGGTGCTTGCGTCGCAGCCGGGAAACTACATCGCCTGGTATGACCTCGGCGTCATAGCCGGACACGATGGCGGAGCAGCCCAAGCTGCACACGACTACAGCGAAGCGATCGCTGCAAACCCAAATTACGTTCCTGCACTCTACAACCTTGCGGTGACTGACACCGCCTCCGATCCCACCCGGGCGCTCAGCCTCTACCGGCGTATCGTCGTATTGCAACCGGACGACGCCGAGGCACTTTTTAACGAAGGCCTCCTGCTCGAGTCGACCGGTCAGGCTGCGCTGGGAAGGCAGGACGTCGTGAAAGCGGTCGATCTCGACCCGTCCCTGGGTCAGAAAGGCTGAGAAGTGACCAACTCGACTCGCGGCGAGAGTGTTGGGTTGATCATGATCGTGCGCGACGAGGCGGCTACTCTCCCGCGTCTGGCCTCGTGTCTGGCCGGGCGCATCGACCGTTGGACGATAGTCGACACTGGTAGCACCGACGGGACCCCGCAAGTCGCAAAGGAACTGTTCAAGAACCTGCCCGGCGAGCTGATACAAGACGTCTGGCGGGGGTTCGGCCCCTCGAGAAACGTAGCCTTGGAGGCGGCAGAGCCTCACAGCGACTGGCTGTTGACCCTCGACGCCGACGAGACCATCCACGACGATGTCAGCACACAAGGCGTCGGGAACGAAATAGATGCCATAGAGGTCGAGCAGCACTACGCCAACCTGCGGTTCTGGTTACCACGCCTCGTCCGCTCCGGCCGCGGGTGGCGCTGGCAGCGACGTGCACACGAGTACCTGTCGCTGCCGGACCGCCCCGCGCTCATCGTTCGAAGCCCAACCGGCTGGGTCCACCACCACGCCGATGGTGGCAGCCGCGCCGACAAGTTCGAGCGGGAGATAGCGCTTCTCGGCCAAGACTGGGCGGAGAAGCCAGACGATCCGCGCACCGCGTTCTATCTGGCCCGCAGCTTCGAAGACTCCGGCCGTTTCGTCGAGGCGAGAGACTGGTACCGCACGAGGTTGTCGCTGGGCGGATGGGACGAGGAGCTGTTTTACGCCAGGTGGCGTCTCGGGTGCTGCCTTCGGGCCTTAGGGTCGCCCGACGAAGCCTGCGCGATGCTGTGGCGGGCCTGGGCGGAGCGGCCGTGGCGGGCGGAGCCTCTGGTGAGCCTCGCCGAGCATTACCGATCCGAGCAGGCGTGGGCTCCCGCGTGGCGTGCCTGCCAGCTGGGATTCGACTTCGCGGGCGCGCTCCCCGACGGGAAGACGGAACAACCGGTCACCGACCGGCTGTTCGTCCACTCCGACGCTGCGAGATGGCAGATAGCCTACGAAGCGTCGATCGCCGCCTGGTACGTCGGCGCCACAGACCGTGGACGCGACCTCACCAGCTACCTTCTCGGTGTAGAAGATCTGCCGCCGGCGGTTCGGGATTCAATCGAAGCCAATAGGCGCTTCTACGGAACCTGACCAAGCCGGGAGACAGTCGATCAGCTGGCCGCAGCGATGTGGAACATAATGTTGCCAGCTCCCGTAGCACCGGTCTCGTCAACCACGCTGCCGCCTGTGTAGCCGTAGACTGCAAGCTGGACGGTGATCGTGGTTCCATTAGAGGATACATAATCGGCTTCGACCAGCTCGGGGTTGCTGATGCTACCGAAAGCAATCGCTGTGACCTCCGGTACGCCACTGAATGTAGCCGTAATTTTACAGTAGTTGTAGCCACCAGTTGCGCCTGGCACGACCTGGTACGAGTTTGACGGCGTCGCCTGAGCGCAGGTCTGTGCGTTGATATCACCTGCCAAAACGACTGGCGAGGGTCCGGTCGGGCCGGTCGCACCAGTCGCACCGGTGGCGCCAGTGGCGCCAGCCGGACCAGTCGCACCAGCTGGACCGGTCGCACCAGTGGCGCCAGCCGGACCGGTCGCACCAGTCGCACCGGTGGCGCCAGTGGCGCCAGCCGGACCCATCGCCCCCATCGGTCCTATAGGTCCGGTCAGTCCGGTCAGTCCGGTCGGTCCAGCGGTGAGGTCCGGAACAGCAGCGCTGCCAACCAACCGTCCGGGCGCAGTTGCACG
>JAKCEB010000150.1 GCA_021838305.1 Actinomycetes bacterium
ACATCGAGTACCGGACTGCGTGCAGACGACTACTCGCCAGGATAGCGTCGGGCGACCCCGACATTTTCAGGCGCAAAAGCCGTTCCGACATTACAGCTGTCACGATCTGCTGGATCATCGGCAGAACGAACAACCTCTTCACACCCCCACGGGCCGTCATCACAGCAAAGGCAATCTTCGAACACTTCGGCCTTACCAAGCCGAAAGTCTCGACACGCGCTCTAACGCTGTCGCTAGGTGCCGGGATCGACATCGCGCACGATTTCAACCTCGCCGGAGGCTACCTAGTGGGCGTCCCCGAAATGCTGGTGTCGAGCCGTCGCCGCCACCTCATCAAGCTTCGCGACGTCGACTGGTCCTGACACAAGCTCTTGGCTTCCAGGTAGGCTATGCCGCCGACAGCCGGCGGGACCGACGCAGTCCAAGAGGGTTCTACGGATCCGTTACCGCTCGGCCAGCCTGTGCACGAGTCTCCACGTGGAGACTGCCGGTCGACTCGGTCAGAGTGGACGTACTTCGAAACGTCCTTCGAGATGTGCTGCGAGGGCGGCCATGTCTAGTGGGTCCGAGGTGAGGATCTCCACCGGACCCCCCTGGGCAGCAGCGCGCTCAGCTGCTACGGCCACGCACGCGTCGACTACTGAGGCTCCAGCTACCGAGGCGCGCAGCTCGGCGGCTCGGTCAGCTCCCCGCCCGTCCAAAACGTCGTCATCGGAAACGAGCCGGTTAGCAGACGCAGCGAGACCGGCCCGGCGGTCCCAGCCGGCCTCGACCCTGACCGCACTGGGTACGACCGAGCCGCCGTCGGCGGCTGCCAGGGCCTCGATCACCTGGCGGCGCTCAACAGCCGGGCCGCGAAGCAGGGCGCTGACGGCCTGGTTGTCCAACACGAGGTGACGACCGACGCGTCGGCGCTGCACCATCAGGCGCTGCGCCTACCCACGCCGGCCGCCAGCAGCTCGACATACGCGAGGACATCGTCGACAGTGTCATCAAGGGCC
Source organism: Actinomycetes bacterium (assembly GCA_021838305.1). Lineage (GTDB taxonomy): Bacteria > Actinomycetota > Acidimicrobiia > Acidimicrobiales > Palsa-688 > JAJZAM01. The sequence continues at coordinate 1,002 of JAKCEB010000150.1, forward strand.
GTCAACGCCCAGTTGGGTTCACGGCGCTCCATTTCGGCGGCGACCTCGTCGACCAGGCCCAGCTCCCTGGCTGCGGGGTGGTCGGTGCCCGACGCCCGTCGCTTGACCACCTCTGCGAGCCTCGGTGTGTCGCCGGGGAACGCAGCGAAGTGCGCGTTGAACGCCGCCTGGCGGGCGAAGCCACGGATCCGTCCGATCAGGGCCTCCCGGGTAGCAGCACTCACCGACGAGTCCATGCCCAACTCGGTGGCGATCGAAAGCGCGTCGTGGAGAGCCTTCGGCAGGCGCAACGAGGTCGCCTGAAGCCGACCGTCGCTTTCCAGATTGCCGAGTGCCTCGAACAGATCCTCGATCGTCACGCCCACCGGTTAACCTCCTCACGTCTCTGCAGTACATATCGTACCGCACGCACGTTCATCACGCTATTCGTTTTCCACGCTTGGATATCGGCCCCGAGGAATTGCTGGAGGGACCGCCTTTAGGCGTGAAACCGACCCGGAAAGATTGCGGGGCGAACGTATGTTCTGCTAGGATGATCGGAGGTTTCGGGGCCCGCCTGGTGGTCTCCTTGGGTGTCGTTTTCTCCTTGGGAGGTTGTGTCGATGGGTTTCGAGCCGGTTGGTTTGGAGTCGGCTGTTTCGAGCGCGCTGGATGCTGTGTATGAGATGGTGGAGGCTCGTGGCAGGTGGGGATTCGGCATCGGGGAGTTCGGAACCGATGAGCCCGGCGCCGATGAGCCCGGCGGTGGTGCGTGCGGGGGCGGGTGTGTGGGTTTGGGTCGGTGGCTTGTCGAGAACCGGGAGTGTCTGGATCGTGGGGAGGCGGAATGGTTGGAGCGTCTGGCCGAGTTCGACCGTGAGCAGCTTTGGGCGCTTGACGGTGCGCATAGTTGTTCGTCTTGGCTGATGTGGAGGGCACGAATGGCACGCTCGACTTCCTTCGAGCGTCTGCGTGTCGCCCACGAGGTGTTCCGCCGTCCGATCATCGCGGAAGCTTTCCGTGCCGGCGTGTTGTCCTATTCGGCGGTGCGGGTCATCAGTCGCATGGACAGTCCGAGCGCCGACGTGGACAAGGCACTGGTGGAGTTGGCTTCGACCCGTGACTCTTCGCTAGCCGACATCGAGCGCGTCGTGCGCGCCTACGGCCTATATGCGAGCCAGGAGCGACTTCCCGCGGACCGGGCCCAGGCCAACAGGGGCGTGCGGGTCTGTCGGGGAGAGAACGGCTCCGCGAGGATCGTCATCACGTTAAGCGACTTGGAGGTCGAAGAGTTCCCCTCGGCACTCCAGGCGTTCATAGACCTGCGTTACCGCCCCGACCAGCCTGTGGACGAGTCTACGCGTGGAGACTCGGCGGACGGTTCCCAGGGTGGAGACCCTGTGGAGGAGTCTACGCGTGGAGACTCGGCGGACGGTTCCCAGGGTGGAGACCCTGTGGAGGAGTCTACGGGTGGAGACTGCCAGCCGCCCGCAGAGATAGCGGCATTCGACGATGTGTCAAGCGCAGAAGCGCCGGTGGAGCAGGCGAGCCGGTCGGCTCGCACGGCAGACGCGTTCATGGACATGGTCGCGGCCGCCCTTCGATCTGCCGACGGCGGCGGAGCGGCAGGCGACGACCGATACGTAGTACACCTCGTGACCAGAATCGACAGTGCCGTGACGTCCTTTTTGGACGGCAAACCAATCGACCCCGAGGAGGCTACAGTCGTCGCTTGCGATACCGCCACCGTCGCCCACAGCGTCGGCGCAAACGGCGAACCACTCGCCTTAGGCCGTCGTAGCAGGGCCTGGAGCACCGCACAGCGCAGGGCGATACGTCTCCGGGACGGCGGTCACTGCCGGTTCCCGGGCTGCACGCACACATTCGTCGATATCCACCACATCCAACCATGGGAACACGGCGGACCGACCGACGTCGTCAACGGGTGTTTGCAGTGCCGGAGGCATCACCGCATGATCCACGCCGGATACCGCCTCGAGGGCGAAGCCGACAACGAACTGTGCTTCTTCAGACCTGACAGTACCTTTCTCGGATCCACTTACCCCTCCCGCCTGCTCTCGGCGACAGCCGACCTCGTCAAAATCACAGGGGACGGCTAAAGGTCACGTAACCAACCGACTATCCGCGGGTTGGGTCGTAGGACTGTCGCCAAGCCTGGAGACTTCGTAGGCGCAAACGTAGGCTCCGGCGACCTTGTGTATCACCCGGCTAGCCGCTACGTCGGGCAGAAGCTCCTGGATGAACTCCAACTCGCTGTTGCACGCCTGGCCGTAGTGCGAGGCGATCATCCAGATCGGGCAGCTGTGAAGCGTGAGCCGGTACCTGTCGTCGCCGAGAGTGTCGACCTGGGCCATGTAGCCCTCAGCGTCGAGGTCGGCGGCGAGAGCGGCCAGCGCATCGCCCAGGGTCATGCCGGCGATCTTCTCGCGGAACTGCTCCACACGCCGACTGCGGCGGCGGTCGAAGATGCGGACTATCAAACCTGGGTCCTCGTGCTCGATCAGGCCAAGTAGCTCGACGGAGAAGTCCGGCGTCGACTCGCTCGTCGAGAGGGTCTCGCCCAGGTCGGTTGCGTGGTAGAGGTCGGCCGGGCGACCCGGTCGCCCTCTCATCTGGCGCGAAGCGACGTATCCGGCGCTTTTGAGGGTCGCAAGGTGCTGACGTACAGCGCTCGGCGTGATGGCGAGCACCTCGGCCAACTCGTCGGCTGAGGCCTCGCCGCGCCGCTTGACCGCGATCAGGATCTGACGCTGCGCGCTAGACAGGTTGGCGCTGACTCCCATGGGATTTCCCACGGCAACTAGGCTAACTCGCTGGGGCGTCCTCCCGCCAGTATCGCAAGAAAGAACTTGTAGAAGTGCCGGTCGGTGGTAATGTGGGGCTACCCGGGCCAGTGGTCGGCTAATGGTCGGCCAGTGCAATGCATGGAGGAAGCGATGAGTGTATCGGCGGATATCAGGGAGTTCGCCGGCCAGGAGTATCGGTACGGTTTTTCCACAGAAATCGACACGGAGACCGTTCCCAAAGGGCTGAGCGAAGACGTGGTCCGGCTGATATCGGAGAAGAAGGGCGAGCCGGCGTGGCTGACCGAGTGGCGTCTCCAGGCGTACCGCCACTGGATCACCCTCGAAGAGCCCGAGTGGCAGAACGTTCAATACGGTCCGATCGACTACCAGGACATCGTCTACTACGCGGCTCCCAAGCCGAAGCCGAAACTGTCGAGCATGGACGAGGTCGACCCTGAGCTTCGGGCGATGTTCGACAAGCTAGGGATCTCCCTCGCCGAGCAGGAGCGCCTGAGCGGAGTCGCAGTCGACGCAATCGTCGACTCGGTGTCTGTAGCCACCACGTTCAAGAAGCGGCTCGCGGACGTGGGGGTGATCTTCTGTTCGTTCTCCGAGGCGGTCAAGGAACACCCGGACCTCGTGCGGCGCTACCTCGGAAGCGTCGTTCCCATACGGGACAACTTCTTCGCGACGCTCAACTCGGCCGTCTTCAGTGACGGGTCGTTCTGCTTCATCCCCAAAGGCGTGCAGTGCCCGATGGAGCTGTCAACGTATTTTCGGATCAACACTGCTGGCACCGGCCAGTTCGAGCGGACGTTGATCGTCGCCGAGGACGGGGCGACGGTCAGCTACCTGGAGGGTTGCACCGCGCCGATGCGCGACGAGAACCAGTTGCACGCGGCGGTCGTCGAGCTCGTGGCGTTGGAGGGTGCACGCATCAAGTACTCGACCGTGCAGAACTGGTATCCCGGCGACGCGGAAGGTCGTGGAGGTATCTACAACTTCGTCACCAAGCGGGGTAAATGCGCGGGGGCCAACTCGAAGATCTCCTGGACTCAAGTCGAGACCGGGTCCTCCGTGACCTGGAAATACCCCGGGGTGGTCCTGCAGGGGGACAACTCGGTCGGCGAGTTCTACTCCGTTGCTCTCACGGCGAACCGCCAGCAGGCTGACACCGGGACGAAGATGGTTCACATCGGCAAGAACACGTCGAGCACGATCGTCTCTAAGGCGATCTCGGTGGGCCACGGCCAGAACACTTACCGTGGACTCGTCAAGACGCTGCGCTCTGCGGAAGGGGCGAGGAACCACACGCGCTGCGACTCGCTTCTCATCGGGGCCTCAAGCGGGGCTCACACCTTCCCTTACGTCGAGGTCAAGCACCCTTCGGCGAAGGTGGAGCACGAGGCGTCCACGTCGAAGGTGAGCGAGGACCAGCTGTTCTACTGCCGCCAGCGGGGGATATCCGAGGAGGATGCAGTCGCGATGATCGTCAACGGCTTCTGCCGTGAAGTGTTCAAGGAGCTTCCGATGGAGTTCGCTGTCGAAGCCCAGCGCCTGCTCAACGTGAGCCTCGAGGGGAGCGTCGGTTGATGCTGCACATCGAGGACCTGCACGTCACGATAGGAGGCAACGAGATCCTCCGCGGCCTCAGCCTCGACGTCGCCGCCGGGGAGGTGCACGCGATCATGGGGCCGAACGGCTCAGGGAAGTCGACGCTGGCGAACGTACTCGCCGGCCGGGACGGCTACGAGCCGACGGGTACTGTCACCTTCCAAGGCGAGGACCTGCTTGTCATGTCTCCTGAGCAGCGCGCGGCGGCAGGAGTTTTCCTTGCGTTGCAGCACCCAACAGAGATCCCGGGCGTCGGAAACCTTTACTTCTTGAGGACAGCGCTCAATTCCCTTCGTCGAAGCAGGGGCGAGAGCGAGTTCGGCGTGTCGGAGTTCCTCGCCTTGGCGGAGGAGCGGATGAAACTAGTGGAAATGGACCGCAGCTTTATGAACCGCTCGGTCAACGAAGGATTCTCCGGCGGCGAGAAGAAGCGCAATGAGACTCTCCAAATGGCCATCCTCGAGCCGACCCTAGCAATCCTCGACGAGACCGACTCCGGCCTCGACATCGACGCGCTTCGGGTTGTCGCCGGCGGAATCAACGCTCAACGGCGTCCGGACCGTGCCATGATCGTCATCACGCATCACCAGCGGCTCCTCGACTACATCGTCCCTGACCATGTACACGTGATGCTCGGTGGGCGTATCGTCCGTTCTGGTGACAAAAGCCTGGCGCTCGAACTCGAAGCGCACGGCTACGGCGATGGTGCCGCCGACTCCCAGGACGTCTTGGCGGGAAAGCGTTGAACGCAAAGACGTCGACTTGCGGACCGACGGTGTCGGACCTTCTGGACCGGCTCTCCACACGCGACGTTACGCAACCCGAATGGCTGACCGCCGCCCGTGGACGGGCTGCTGGATGGGCGAAGCAGAAAGGCTGGCCGACCCGTAAGGACGAGGACTGGAGATACGCCCCGCTCGTCCCTCTGATCGCCGCTGCGTTTGAGCGTCCCGGTGCTGCGACGTCTGATCGCACGGGCACTCCGGCGTCCGCTCGTCCCGGCGCCCCGCAGTCTGCGGCAGGTTTGCAGCCACTTTCGCAGGAACCCCTCGATGCGCCGCTCTCTGGCTCGACTATTGCCAGGGTGACGTTCGTGAACGGGCGGCTCGCCGCGGACCTGTCGGTCCTCGAGAATCTTCCTGCCGGCATCACCGTCACTTCACTCGCAAGCGAGATCGGAAGTGGCGCCCTCGGACTCGATCGCTTCTTCTCCCCGGCGTCGGGGGAGTTCGCCCACACCTTCGAGGCGGTAAACACAGCGACCGCCGGTGAAGGGGCGGTGGTGCGCGTCGACGCAGACGTCCACATCGACGGGTTGATCGAGCTGCTGTACTTCTCGGACGGCCGTGGAGAGAGTCATGTCTGCCAACCCCGGTCGATCATCGCTGCGGGACCTCGCAGTCGGGTGACGATCGTCGAAACCTACACCGGACCTGCCGGATCGGAAAGCTGGACCAACGCTGTGACACAAGTCTCGCTTGGCGTCGACGCCGAAGTGGTCCATTACAAGATCCAGGACGAGGCGGACTCAGCGTTCAACCTGGGCCTCCTCGACGTCACGGCGCATGAGGGCAGTCGCTTCTCGTCGCTGTCGGTTGCGCTCGGGTCAAGAGTCGCCCGAAACGAAGTGAGGGTTCGACTCGACGGGGAGCGGGCGCAGGTTTCGCTCAACGGTCTCTACCTGCCGGGCGGTGACCGCTTCCACGACAACCCTGTTCTCGTGGTTCACTCGGCTCGCAGCTGCACGAGCCGCCAGCTCTACAAGGGATCGCGTCCGGGCA